>NZ_JAFEXF010000059.1 GCF_016905445.1 Streptomyces sp. G44 | reverse complement strand
CGGCGGCCCGGTCGGGCAGGTCGGCGAGGGCGGGGCCGCGCCACAGGGCGAGCGCGTCGCGCAGGAGGCGGGCGGCACAGGCCGGATCGTCGCGGTCCAGGGCCGCCCTGCCCTCCCGGGTGAGGCGCTCGAAGCGGTGCAGGTCGACGTCCTCGGGGGCGACGGCGAGGCGGTAGCCACCAGGGGCGGAGGCGACGGCCTCCTTGCCGAGGGCGCGGCGCAGGCGGCCGACGAGGGCTTGCAGGGCGGCCGTGGCGTCGCCCGGCGGGTCATCGGTGTCGGCCCACACCTCGTCGATGAGGGTGCCGACGAGGACCGCGCGGCCGGCGTTCAGCGCCAGGGCGGCGAGCAGGGCGCGCAGCCGCTGGCCCCCTACGGGCAGGGGGGCGCCTCGATCGTCGTACGCCTCAGTGGCGCCCAGAATTCCGTACCGCACCGAGCCATTCTCCCCGGCGGGCTCCCGGAAGGCTCGGGGTTTGCCTACCGCCCCGCTCCCAGCGCGCCGCGCTGCGGAACCACGCTCCCCGTGGGGACGGCGCGCTGCCTGGCCGGGGTGCCCGTCCAGCAGGTTCCCCTGCGGGACAGCAGGCGCCGCAGCCACAGCTCGGTGGAGACCAGGTCGGCCAGGCCGTCCAGCGGGAGCGGCGCGCCCTCGGCGGCCTCGCGCAGCGCCTTGCGGACGACGCGGCCCTCGACCAGGCCCGCCTGTGCGAGCAGCGGGGTGTCGAAGAGGGCGGTCAGGTCCTCCACCGCCAGGCGCAGGCCGGCGCGGGCGGCGGCGGCGCCCGACGCGTGGGACGGGGCGCCCCAGCCGGGCGGCAGGTCGGTGACGCCCGCGCCCTCAAGGACCGTGCGCAGGATCGCGGCCCGCGCCCCCGGCTGGACGCGCAGGGCCTCGGGGAGCGCCCGGCACGCGCGTACGACCTGGTTGTCGAGGAAGGGCGCGTGCAGCCGCTGGAAACGGATCTCGGCGGCCTGTTCGAGGATGCGCAGATCCGCGGCGTGCCGGGCGAGGGCCGCCCGTGCGCGGAACTCGCCGGGCCGCTGGCCGGGTCCGCCGGGGCGCATGGTCGTGTCGGTCAGCCGAACCGATACTTCAGCGAGGGCCTCGCCGGTCAGCCAGCGCGCGGCCGGCCCGGGTCTGGCCCACGCCAGGGCCGCGAGCGACGCCCCCACCGCTCCGCCCGGTTCGTCGAAGCGGCGGTGCAGCAGCCGGTCGGCGAGCGAGTCGACGCCCGCGCGGTGCGGCATGCGGGCGAGCTTGCGGGCGGCGCCGTACACGCGCGCGGGGACCATGACCGAACCGTCGGCCTTCGTGAGCGCGGCCACCGGGCGCACCATGTGGCGGCGCTTACGGTCCATCAGGAGGTCGGCGAGGCGCGCTGGATGGGCGTCGAGGACCTGGCGGGCGCCGTGGCCCGTGAAGTGGTCCGCGCTGCCCGAGGAGAGCCGTGCGCGGTGGCGCCGGGCCGTCACCAGGGCGCTGCTCGGTTCGTCCGTCAGAGGTCCGTCCAGCTCGGCGTACGGCAGCGCTTCCTCGCCCGCGGCGACGACCACGTGGTGCAGGCGCGGGTTGGCGGCGATGGCGCCGGCCCGCTCCAGTTCCGCCTCGCGGCCCTTGACGGCGAGGTCGTTGAAGGTGACGGCGAGGAGCCGCTCCCCGGCGCCCGTGCCGTGGCCGAGGACGGTGCCGGGCATGCCGGGCAGACCGGCCGCGAGGAGAGCGAGGGTTCCCGAGGCGGGCCCTCCGGAGAGGTCCGCTCCGATGCCCGGCACCGGCATGCCGCGCGCCGCGCGCCGCTCGGCGGGCCCCATGCCGGGCACCGGGCCCGGGTCGATGTCGGTGCCGGGCACGTGGCGGGGGGCGGTGAGGCGGGCGCGTACCGCCTCCACGAGGGCGTCACGGACACCGTCCACAGCGCTCGCCGCGTCGGCGGCGGGGGCGGCGACCGCGAGCGAGGCGACCGGTTCGTACCCGGCGATTTCCCGTGCACCCGCGCGCAGGATCAGCGCATGCCCCGGGGGCACGCGCCGCACGCCCTGGTAGGGCGTCGAGTCGTGCAGTGCCTCGGGCACGTCCGGGGCGGCGAGCAGCGCCGCGAGGTGGCCGATGTCGAGGTGGGCCTCGACGAGGTCGGCCAGTGGCAGCGCGGCCGTCGCGTAGGCCGTACCGCCCGCCCAGGGGGTGTGGAAGACGGGGCGCGCGCCCGCGAGGTCACCGGCGATCATGACGCGGCGGCCGACCTGGACGACCGCCGTGTAACTGCCGGACCAGGCGGTCAGGTGGCGCAGCGCGCCGCCGCGCGCGGCGAAGAGGCCGACCCGCAGCTCCTCGTCGGAGGCTCCGCAGGTGCCGAGGACCGCGATGCGGGTCCGCGCGTCGACCGTCACGGTCCGCACCTCGTCGGGGCGCCAGTCGCCGACCGCCCAGAGCGGGTCGGGGTCGCCCCACAGGAGTTGGGAGCCCACGGGCCGCACGGTCTCGCCGTCGTCTCCGGTGGCTCCGGCCGAGCCCACCGCCGAGGGCGTCGCGGCGGCACTGCTCCACCCCACCAACCACCGCATCGCTGCCTCCACAGGCTGTGGCCGGACCGTCGGCGAGGCGCCGAGAGGCACGGCCGACCGGTGCACCGAAGGACTGGGCTCCCATGCTGCCACGAAGGAGGCACACGGGAGGGGCCGCGGGGCCGCTTGTGCGGCGGTGAATGCGCCCGGGACGGGCGGTGTATCCGCCCGGGACGGACGGTGTATCCGCCCGGGACGGACGGTGTATCCGCCCGGGACGGACGGTGTATCCGCCCGGGACGGACGGTGAGTCAGCCCGAGGCAGACGGTGAATCCGCCTGAGACGGGCGGTGAGTCAGCCCGAGGCAGACGGCGAGTCCTCCCGCACCAGGCGGCGAGTCCCCCGCGTGGGTCGGAGACTCCACCCGCGCCAGGCAGCGAGGCCCCCGCGTGGGTCGGAGACTCCACCCGTGCCAGGCAGCGAGTCCCCAGCACCGGCCGGTGACCCCACCTGCACCGCCCGATGACCCCACCCGCACCACCCGGTGGCCCCACCCGCACCGCCCGGTGACCCCACCCGCACCGCCCGCTGACCCCACCCCGCACGGGCAGTGGCCCCACCCGCACCGGGCGATGGCTCCTCCCGGTACCGGGCGATAGCTCCACCCGCGCCAGCCGGTGATCCCACCCGCACCGGGCGCTGGCTCCTCCCGCACCGCCCGCTGACCCCACCCCGCACGGGCAGTGGCCCCACCCGCACCGGGCGATGGCCCCTCCCGCGCCGCCCGATGACCCCACCCCGCACGGGCAGTGGCCCCACCCGCGCCACCCGGTGGCTCCTCCCGACGGCCGGCGGTCGTTGAAGGGCGGAGGATGCCCCTCTCCTTGCGCGTGCCGTACTCAACTCTCTTTCGCGCGGGCCACGCTCGCACCACGCTCCGCCCACGAATGAGCGGAAATGCCCGTTCCTTCGTGTAGTCGTTTTTCGGCCAAATCGGCCTGGGAAGGGCCCAGAAAGGGACCGTTCGAAGGCAACGCACAGCCCGGGAGGCGGTGTTCGCCTCCCGGACCGGTCCGCCGCCCGCGGGGATGGAGGCGGCGGTGTCCCCCAGCCCACTGGCTCCAGCGCAGCGGGCCGACCCACGCATCGCCCATGGAAGCGCTCCCCCCATGGCCGGAGAAGAGCGCACGGACGGGCGCACGGCCACACACCAGGAGCACGCCCGGACCCCGCCGCGCTCCCGCACGGACAACAATCCCGCCATACGGACCTGCGCCCCTTAACGCTTGGGATGCGGCGAACTACCCTGTGTGTGCTGATGTTTTCAACGGAGGCATATACCCGGAGGATCGGCCAAACGCTCTTGCGGCCGCGAATCCGGCCACGGTGTCCGAGGCCCAGGCCCCGGCGGCCGCGGCCATGGGTAACGCTTGCCCCCGGGGGGAACGCAGCACGAATGCCGTGCGGTCCAGCCATCGCCCGGCAGCCGTCTGTGTCGAGGGGTGGCGCATGTCCAGGGAGCAACGCGGGCCGAACGAAAAGCTCGGCACCGTTCTCGCCCTCGCGGGAATCAGCAACGCGGGACTCGCACGCCGGGTCAACGACCTCGGCGCACAACGCGGGTTGACGCTTCGATACGACAAGACCTCCGTGGCCCGTTGGGTGTCCAAGGGCATGGTGCCGCAGGGCGCCGCCCCCCACCTGATCGCGGCGGCCATCGGGCAGAAGCTCGGCCGCCCGGTGCCCCTGCACGAGATCGGCCTCGCGGACGCCGACCCGGCGCCCGAAGTGGGCCTGGCCTTCCCCCGTGACGTGGGGGCCGCCGTCAAGTCGGCCACCGAGCTGTACCGCCTCGATCTGGCGGGCCGGCGCGCGGGCGGCGGCATCTGGCAGTCCCTCGCCGGCTCCTTCGCGGTGAGCGCGTACGCGACGCCCGCCTCGCGCTGGCTCATAACCCCGGCCGACAGCTCCGTCGCGCGTGACGCCTCCCGCGACACGCCACGCGACGTGGCGCACACCGACGACGGCGGCGCGCCGATGAAGGTCGGCCACAGCGACGTACTGAAGCTGCGGGAGGCCGCGGAGGACGCGCGGCGCTGGGACTCCAAGTACGGGGGCGGCGACTGGCGCTCCTCCATGGTCCCGGAGTGCCTGCGGGTCGAGGCGGCGCCGCTGCTGCTCGGCTCCTACTCCGACGAGGTCGGACGCGCCCTCTTCGGAGCCTCCGCCGAACTGACGCGGCTCGCGGGGTGGATGGCCTTCGACACCGGCCAGCAGGAGGCCGCCCAGCGCTACTACATCCAGGCGCTCCGGCTCGCCCGCGCGGCGGCCGACGTGCCCCTGGGCGGGTACGTGCTCGCCTCCATGTCCCTCCAGGCGACCTACCGCGGCTTCGGAGACGAGGGCGTCGACCTCGCGCAGGCCGCCCTGGAGCGCAACCGCGGGCTCGCGACTGCCCGCACCATGAGCTTCTTCCGGCTCGTCGAGGCGCGCGCGCACGCGCGTGCCCACGACGCGCAGGCCGCCGGCGCGGCGTTGCGGGCCGCCGAGGGCTGGCTGGAGCGGGCCCGCGACGGCGACAACGACCCCACCTGGCTCGGCTTCTACGGCTACGACCGCTTCGCCGCCGACGCCGCCGAGTGCTACCGCGACCTGAAGGCGCCCCGGCAGGTCCGCCGCTTCACGGAACAGGCGCTCTCCCGCCCCACGGAGGAGTTCGTACGCTCCCACGGCCTGCGCCTGGTCGTCTCCGCCGTCGCCGAGCTGGAGTCCGGCAACCTCGACGCGGCGTGCGAGCAGGGCACGCGGGCCCTGGAGGTCGCCGGCCGCATCTCCTCCGCGCGCACCACCGAGTACGTGAAGGACCTCCTGCACCGCCTGGAACCGTACGGGGACGAGCCGAGGGTCGTGGAGCTGCGGGAGCGCGCCAGGCCGCTGCTGATGGCTCCCGCCTAGCCGCGACGGCGAGCAAACAGACACCCACCCCGGGTTTGAGGGCGTTGTCAGTGGCGCAGGGCAGTATCTGTGGTGGGAGGTGAGGCGCGGTGAAGAAGGTCGCGAACGACTGCGACGTGCTGGTGATCGGCGGCGGCATCGTCGGTCTCGCGACGGCGTACGCCCTCACGCGCGCCGCCCCCGGCACCCGCGTCACCGTGCTGGAGAAGGAGCACGGACCCGCCCGCCACCAGACGGGCCGCAACAGCGGGGTGATCCACAGCGGGATCTACTACCGCCCCGGCTCCCTGAAGGCGAGATACGCGGTCCGCGGCGCCGCCGAGATGATCAAGTTCTGCGCGGAGTACGGCATCCCGCACGAGGTCACCGGCAAGCTGATCGTCGCCACGGAGCGCGCTGAGCTCCCCCGCCTGCACGCCCTGGTCCAGCGCGGCAGGGAGAACGGCATTCCGGTGCGCGAGCTGGGCCCCGCCCAGATCACGGAGTACGAACCAGAGGTGCGCGGCCTGGCCGCCATCCACGTCGGCACGACCGGCATCTGCGACTACGGCGCGGTGGCGAGACACCTGGCGGAGGCCTCCGGCGCCGAGATCCGCTATGGCGCCGCCGGGCACGTCGTCCGCGTGGACCGCCGCCCCGACCTCGGCGTCGCCGTCCGCACCGCCGACGGCGCCGTCGTGCGCGGCGCGGCCATGGTGAACTGCGCGGGACTGCACTGCGACGCGGTCGCACGGCTCACGGGTGACGACCCGGACATGCGGATCGTGCCGTTCCGCGGTGAGTACTTCGAGCTGGCCCGCCCCGAGCTGGTGCGCGGCCTCGTCTATCCCGTGCCCGACCCGGCCTTCCCCTTCCTCGGCGTCCACCTCACCCGCGGCGTCGACGGCGGCGTCCACGTCGGGCCGAACGCGGTCCCCGCCCTGGCCCGCGAGGGGTACGCCTGGTCGGTCGTCCACCCCCGCGAACTGGCCGGCACGCTCGGCTGGCCGGGATCATGGCGCATAGCCCGCCGCCACTGGCGGTACGGGGCGGGTGAGCTGCGCCGCTCCGCCTCCAAGACGGCGTTCACCGAAGCGGTGCGCAGGCTGCTGCCGGGGATCGGCCCCGACGACCTGGTGCCCGCCCCGGCCGGGGTCCGCGCGCAGGCGGTGCTGCGCGACGGCACGCTGGTCGACGACTTCCTGATACGCGAGGGCGCGCGCACGGTGCACGTCCTGAACGCGCCCTCGCCCGCCGCCACGGCTTCGCTGCCGATCGGGCGGGAGGTCGCCCGCCGGGCGCTGGCCGCGTTGGGCTGAGCCCGGGGCCCCCGCAGGCCTTCCGGAGACCCCGTGAGGGGCGCGGGGAACCGCGCGCCCGGCCACCCGCGGCCCGCACCCCCGACCACCGCCGGAACACCCCCGCGCGCCCGCCCCGTAAAATTGCCGCACTGTGTCTGAGTCACCCCACACCCCCGAAGCCCGCGAAGCCGCCGGCCCCCCCGACGGAGCCCGGCGGACCGGCCGCCCCCAGGCCGCGCCCCGCTTCCCCGGCGGCCCCTCCCCCGACCCCGCCGGTTCGCACCACGAGCGCCGGATCCGCAGCTTCCAGCCGCGCCGCAGCCGGGTGACCACCAGCCAGGGGGACGCCCTGCGGCGGCTCTGGCCCACCTGGGGCCTGGACATCGACGGGCTGCGCACGCTGGACCTCGGCGAGCTGTTCGCGGACGAGCACGGCCCGCGCCCCGGCCTCCCCGTCGTGCTGGAGATCGGCTTCGGCATGGGCGAGGCGACCGCGCAGATGGCCGCCGCCGACCCGGACACCGGCATCCTCGCCGTCGACGTGCACACCCCCGGCCAGGGCAACCTCCTCGGCCTCGCCGAGCGCGGCGGCCTGACGAACGTCCGTGTGGCCAACGGCGACGCGATCATCCTGCTCCGCGAGATGCTGCCGCCCGAGTCCCTCGCCGGTCTGCGCGTCTACTTCCCCGACCCCTGGCCCAAGGCCCGCCACCACAAGCGCCGCCTGATCCAGCCGGAGTTCCTCACGCTGGCCGCGCCCTCGCTCAAGCCGGGCGCGCTCCTGCACTGCGCGACGGACTGGGAGCCGTACGCCGAGCAGATGCTGGAGGTGCTCACCGCGCACCCCGACTTCGAGAACACGCGGCAGGACGGCGGTTTCGCCCCGCGCCCGGACTTCCGGCCCCTCACCCGCTTCGAGGGCCAGGGGCTGAAGAAGGGGCACGTGGTCCACGACCTGCTGTTCCGCCGTGTGGAGCAGCTCGGCACCGGCACCGGCAGGTAAGGCCCCGTCGCGGCCACCCCCATCCCTCGTTAGGGTCAACGACGTGGCCACCAGTCCTCCGTATCCCGTTCCCCCCGAGGCGCCCGCCCCGAGGGAGCTCCGCCGCGCGCACTGGTGGCAGCGCCGCGCGCTGCGCGTGGCCGGACTCGTCACGCTGCTCGCGCTCTCCGGGCTCGTGATCCTCGCCCTGGTCAGGGAGCAGACCGGCACCGAGGGCTTCCTCGTGGGGCTCGGCCTCGCGACCGTGCCGGTGCCGCTGCTCGTCGCCGCGTTCCGCTGGCTGGACCGGGTCGCACCGGGCCCCTGGCGGAACCTCCTCTTCTCCTTCGCGTGGGGCGCCTGCGCCGCCGCGCTCATCGCGATCGTCGCGAACAGCTTCGCCATCCGCTGGATAGCGACCGCCACCGCCGACCCGCACAGCGCCGACACCCTCGGCGCCACGGTCATCGCGCCGGTCGTCGAGGAGTCGGCGAAGGCCGCCGCCATCCTGCTCGTCTTCCTCTTCCGCAGACGCGACTTCACCGGCATCGTCGACGGCATGGTCATCGCCGGGGTGACCGCGACGGGCTTCGCGTTCACCGAGAACATCCTCTACCTCGGCAACGCCTTCGTCACCGACCAGCTCAGCCGCGAGAGCGGCCTCGCCTCCGTGACGGCGGCGACGTTCTTCGTACGCGTGGTCATGTCACCGTTCGCGCATCCGCTCTTCACGGTCCTGACCGGCATCGGCTTCGGCATCGCCGCCTTCTCGGCGGAGCGCATGCGGCTGCGCCGCGTGCTGCTGCCGCTCACCGGACTGCTGCTCGCGATGGGCATGCACGCGCTGTGGAACGGCTCCGCGGTCTTCGGCCAGTACGGCTTCTTCGCCGTGTACGCGCTCTTCATGCTGCCCGCGTTCGGGCTGCTGACCTGGCTGGCGATCTGGCTGCGGCAGCGCGAACTGCGCATGATCCGCGCCGAGCTGCCCGTGTACGCGGCGGCGGGCTGGCTCACCCCGCCCGAGCCCTACGCCCTCGGCTCGATGCGGGCCCGCGCGCTGGCCCGCGACTACGCCTCGTACGCCTGGGGGAAGGCCGCGGGCCGCGCGGTCCTGGAGTACGAGACGTACGCGACGTCACTGGCGCTGCTGCGCCACCGGGGGCGCCGCGGCCGGGCGGGCGCCGACTTCGTCGTACGCGAGCGGGAGCTGCTCGAACGGCTCTGGGAGCGCCGCGAACCGGCCCGTCCCGCGCTGGCCTACGCCGCCCGCGCGATCACCCCGGTCATGCGCCCCCTGCCGTACGCGGCCTACGGCCACCCGCACGCCGCGTACCCACACGCCCCGTACGCCCCCGTTCCGTACGCCCCCGTTCCGTACGGGCAGCCGCAGCCCTATCCGGCGTACGGCCACCCGGCCCACAACCCCTACCGCTCGTAGCCGTCCCAGGCCCCTAGACGGAGGCCGCCGTCAGCGCCGACAGCTCGGCGTCCGTGAGTTCGAGGTCCGCCACCGCGAGCAGCGCCGGCAGCTGTTCGACCGTGCGCGCGGAGGCGATCGGCGCCGCCACGGTGGGCTGGGCCGCGAGCCACGCGAGGGCCACGGTCGCGACCTGCGCCGCACGGGCCGCGGCGATCTCGTCGAGCGCCGCGAGGACCCGGTCGCCGCGCTCGGTGCCCGCGTACGCCTCGACCCGGCCGCTGCGGGCGCTCTCCACGCGCGTGCCGGGGCGGTACTTGCCGGTGAGGAAGCCGGACGCGAGCGCGTAGTACGGCACGGCGGCGAGACCGGAGCGCGAGGCGACCTCCTGGAGGCGGCCCTCGTAGGTGTCGCGGGAGACGAGGTTGTAGTGCGGCTGGAGCGCGACGTAGCGCACGAGGCCCTCGCGGTCGGAGAAGTCGAGGGACTCCTGGAGCCGCTCGGGCGTGATGTTGGAGGCGGCGACGGCGCGCACCTTGCCGGCCGTGACCAGTTCGTCCAGCGTCCCGATGATCTCCTCGACGGGGACCGACGGGTCGTCGTAGTGGGTGTAGTAGAGGTCGATGTAGTCGGTGCCGAGGCGGCGCAGGGAGGCGTCGGCGGCCTTCTTGAGGGTGTCCGGGGCCAGCCCCCTGTACGCGGGGTGGGCGCCGGCCTTCGTCGCCACGATGACGTCGGAGCGGTTGCCGCGCTCGGCCAGCCACTCGCCGATGAGGGTCTCCGACTCGCCGCCCTCGTTCCCCTCCACCCAGCTTGAGTACGTGTCGGCGGTGTCGATGAAGTTGCCGCCGGCGGCGGTGTAGGCGTCGAGGACGGCGAAGGACGCCGTCCGGTCGGCCGTCCAGCCGAAGACGTTGCCGCCGAGGGTGAGCGGGAAGACCTCGAGGCCGGAGGAGCCGAGCGTACGAAGAGAAGTCATGCGTTCCTCAACGAACCCGGCGGGAACACCATTCCGCGGATCAGGGGTTGAGGCCCTTGCTCTGCAACCAGGCGAGCGGGTCGACGGTGGAGCCGCCCGCGGTGTGGACCTCCATGTGGAGGTGCGGTCCGGTGACGTTGCCGGTCGCGCCCACCCGCCCGATGACGTCGCCGGTGCTGACCTTCTGGCCCGCGCTGACGTTCATCGAGGACTGGTGGCAGTACCAGACCTCGGTGCCGTCGCTCAGCTCCAGGACGGTGCGGTAGCCGTACGCCCCCGCCCAGCCGGCCTCCTTGACCGTGCCGGTGTGGACCGCCTTGAGCGGGGTACCCGTCGGTGCGGCGAAGTCCAGTCCGGTGTGGTGGCCGGAGGACCACATGGAACCGGCGACACCGAAGTGGGACGTGATGGTGTACGAGGAGGTGGGCAGCGCGTAGCTCTTGGCGAGCTTGGCCCGGCGCTCGGCCAGGGCCTTGGCCTCGCGGGCCTCCCGCTCCTTCTTCTTCTTGGCGGCGGCCTCGGCGTCGGCCTTCCGCTCGGCCTGCCTCTGCTGGGCGGCGGCCTCTTCGGCGGCCTTCTTGACGGCGGCCTCCTCGGCCGCGGTGCGCACCGCGTCGTCCGCCTGGGCCTGCTGGCTCTCGGCCTGCTGCATGATGCGGGCGCGCAGGGCCTCGCCCGCGTCCGTGGCGCCCTGCCGGGCGTCGGTGTGGCTGACACCGGCCGCGGTGAGCGGGGCGGCCGCTGCGACGGTTTCGGCGCCCGCGGGGGCCGCGGAGTCGTCGGCGAGGAGGGAGCCCACGCCGGGCAGGGACTCGGCCTCGGGCAGCGAGTCGGCGACGGCGCCCAGGTCGGGCATCGAGATGGAGACGGGCGCCTTGCCGTCCTGCGCGGTGGCCATGCCGCCCGCGCCGACGGCGGCGATCACGCCGACGCCCAGCACGGTGGAGCTGCGGGCGAGCCCGCCGCCCTTCTTGTGCACACGGTGCCTGCCGCGGACGGGACGGACGGACTCCTCGGTGGGATTCCATTCCTCCCAGGTCTCCTGGTCGTATCCACCGAAGTCGTCGTCATTCGGTATGTACGCGGCTTGGGGGGCAGGCCGGTTGGACGCCACTGGGGCGCACTCCTTTCCTTCCTTCTCGCCTACCGGGTTAGCTGACGGGTTCGGAGCAGGAAGGTCTCCTACGGGCGGCCGGCACGAGTGCACGGCTGCCCGATTCACCCCAAGTTGGTGGTTCCCCGGCTCCCTTGCGGGATTAGGCGTGTGCGCACGGAGCCGCCTCTAGTGACGGCTGGGACGACCGCGCTGCGTTATCGAACGTTAATAGACAGTGGTGCCGTATTCCAAGCTGTTCCGATTGATCGTTAACGCTCACCGCCGGTACTTATCCGGACATGACCGTGTCTAACGGGGCAAGTTGACCCTGCATCACCCGAAGAAGTCGGGCACCGGAACTTCACATTCCCTTGACAGAACGTCAGTTCCGCGGCGACGGGCCGCCCTTCAGTCACGGGCGGTGACCCGGCCGGCGTCCGGGGTCCTCCCGTCCCCGGTCGCCGGCCGCCGCACCGCGAGCAGCGCCATGTCGTCCGTCGCCGCGCCCCCGGTGTGCCGCCGTACGTCCTGCGTGAGCGTGGCGAGCAGCGTGTGCGGACCCTCCCGGCCGGGGAAGATCCGCCCGCCGAGCCGGGTCGCCGGGTCGTAGAAGGCCCCGTTCGCGTCGCGCGCCTCCGACAGGCCGTCCGTGTAGAAGAGCAGCATCGCGCCGGGCGGGAACTCCGACTCGTCCGCCCGGTCCGGCCACGCCCCCAGCTCGCCCATGCCGAGCGGCAGCGCGGGCTCACTCGGGGAGAGCACGCACAGCCGCCCGTCGCCCCGCAGCAGCAGCGGCTCCGGATGCCCCCGGTTCACCAGCCGTACGCAGCCCTCGCTGACCCGGATCTCCGCGAGGACGGCGGTGGTGAACCCCTCGAAGGCGTCGAGTCCCTCCCGCCGGGTGCCCTCCCGCGCGAGGGCCCGCTCCAGGCGCTGCGCCACCGCCTCCAGGGTGGTCTCCTGCTCGGCGGCCTCCCGGAAGGCGCCGATGACGACGGCGACGGCGGCCACCGCGCCCATGCCCTTGCCGCGGACGTCGCCGACGATGAGCCGTACGCCGTGCGGGGTGTCCTGGACGGCGTACAGATCACCGCCGATGAACGCGTCGGCCTGCGCGGCCTCGTACCGCGCCGCCAGGTCGAGCCCGCCGATGCGGGCGTCGGGCTGCGGCAGGACGGCGCGCTGGGTGGCCTCGGCGATGGAGCGTGCGATGGCGAGCCGGTCGTTGCCGCGGCGCACGACGCGGTTGATGAAGACGGCGAGGGCCGCGACGGTCGCCACGGTGAGCAGTTCGGTGACGGCCTCGACATGGCCGCCGGCCGAGTTGCCGTAGTGCAGCACGATGACCGCGGCCGAGGCCGCGACGCCGGTCAGGACGGTGCTGAGCAGCGAGTAGAAGGGGGCGGCGATCAGCGGGGCCGCCGTGAAGAGCGGGGCCGCGGTGAACTCGCGCGGGGTGAGGGCGTCGTACGCGACTCCGATGACGAGGAGCAGGACGGGCAGCATCCGTACGAGGGCCCGCTCGTGCGCGGTGGCTCCGCTGCCGCCGGTACCTCCACGCTGCCCCACCGCTTGTCTCCCGCCGATCCCGCGCCCGTCGCCGCGCTGCACCCAGGCTTCCTGGAGCGGGCCGCGGGTGCGACCTGGTGTGGGCCGGACGGGTGACGGGGACGGGCCGCGCCAGGTCCCCGGAAACACCGAAGGCCCGGAGTCGTGAGTGATCACGGACTCCGGGCCTTCGGCCTTCAGTAGCGGGGACAGGATTTGAACCTGCGACCTCTGGGTTATGAGCCCAGCGAGCTACCGAGCTGCTCCACCCCGCGTCGGTGAACACAACAGTACGCCATCCGAGGGGGTGAGGCGAACCAATAGCCTCCGGGTGTCCCGGCGGGGCTCACCGGCATCCGAAACTCACGCAGCGGTGGCCCGGCGAGCGGAGGGCTTGACCCTGCCCCTGCGTCAACGTTGGAGCCTCGTCGCATGACGGACGACACCACTTCCACGGCCGGGTTCACGCCACCGGTCGGAGGGTTCCAGGAGATCGACGGGCGCCGCCTCTTCGTACACCGGACGGGCAGCGGCGGACCGGCCGTCGTGTTCCTGCCGGGCGCGAGCGCGGTCGGCCTGGACTACGCCGGCGTGCAGCAGGGCGTCACACGGTTCACCACCGCCGTGGTGTACGACCGCGGCGGCACGGGCTACAGCGACCCCCTCCCGCTGCCGCGCACCGCCGCCGAGGTCGCCGCGGAACTGTACGAGCTGCTGCGCGCCGAAGGCGTCCCCGGCCCGTACGTGCTCGCGGCGCACTCCCTCGGCGGCGCCTACGCGCATCGATTCGCGCAGCTGTACCCGGGGGACGTGGCCGGGCTGGTCTGGCTGGACGCCTTCCACCGCGACTGGGACGACTTCATGCCCGCCGCGGCGTCCCTGGCCGCGGCCGAGCGGATGGCGCCCGATGCGGAGCAGCTCGAACAGATGCGCCCGGCCCTGCGTTCGATGCGCGCCGAGCTGCTCGCGGACCACCCGGAGCACCTGCGCCGGCCGCTGCTCGAAGCCAAGGACAGTGACGCCTGGCTCCGCTCCGGGGCCGCCGAGCGGACCGGCCTGGCCGCGCTCGCCGCCGAGCTGAAGGCCGGGCCGGACCTCCCCGACGTACCGGTGGTGGCCCTCACCGTGGTGGGCGACGACCCCGGCACGCGGGCGGCGGCCCCGGACCCGACGCTGCGGGAGATGAACGAGGCCAAGAGGAAACTGGACGCCGCCCTGGTGAGCGCGGTCTCGTACGGGGAACAGCGCGTCCTCACCGACACCTTTCACCACCGGCTCTGCTTCGACCGTCCCGACGCCGTGGTCCAGGCGGTCCGCGACGTGGTCGCCCGGGCGGCCCGACCCTAAGATCGCCACGACCACGCCCGACGAGCCGGAGGTGCAGGAACGGTGCTGACGATCGGCCAGCTCGCCGCGGCGGCCGGCGTGACCGTGCGCACCGTTCGCCACTACCACCACTTCGGCCTGCTGCCCGAGCCCGAGCGCGACGCCTCCGACTACCGCCGTTACGACGCGCAGGCCGCGGTGGACCTCATCCGCATCAGGACCCTCGCCGACGCCGGTGTCCCGCTGGCCCGCATCGACGCGCTGCTGCACGCGCGGCCCGCCGAGTTCGCCTCGGCCATCGCCGACATCGACGCCGAGCTGCGGCGCAAGATCGGCCGGCTCGCCGAGTACCGCCGCCGGATCGCCCGGCTGGACAGCGGCGAACGGCTCGTGCTGCCTCCCGAGGTGGTCGCCGTCCTGGACCGGATGCGCGGCCTCGGGGTCAGCGAACGCAGGGTGCGCATGGAGCGCGACTCATGGATTCTGCTCCAGGCCCTGGACCCCGCCTCCCTGCCGCGGCGGATACGGGACAAGAGCGCCCGGTTCGACGACCCGGAGACGACCCGCCTGTATCTCGCCTGTGATGAGGCGGTCGACTGGGACCCGGACGATCCGCGGCTGGACCGGCTCATCGACGAACTGGACGCGTGGGAGAGCGGACACGAACGGGACGACGCTCCCTCGGGGAGCCCGAAGCTGGTCTTCTCCAGGATCTTCGTCGAGGCGTCACCGTCCTGGCAGCGCATCATCGAAGCACTGTCCGACCGCGCCGCACAGCGCCGCAGGGCCGCCGCCGAGCAGGACGGCTGAGACCACCAAGGCCTCGGGCGGCCCCTGCCACAGCCGCGCCCCGCCCGCACCCGGGGGACCACGACCGAGCGATTCCCTTACGGCCACCGGGCCACCGGCATGTCGCCGCCATGCCTGCCGGGTGAGGCTCCGGGCAGGACGCACACACACTCGGAGGCACCATATGCTCATCCGGAGGCGCCCCCTGGGCGGACGCTGGATCTTCGCGACGGCCGCGCTCACCGCGGTCGCCCTCACCGGCGGCATCCAGCCCGCGGCGGCCGACCCCGGCCCCGGCCCCGAGGACAACCTGGTGGCCGTGGTGGGCGACTCGCCCGGCCCCGGGAACGGCAACCTCGTACAGGCCCCCGTGAAGGGCTCGTTCAACTTCTGCGGCAACAGGATCAACGTCGTCGGCGTGCCCAGCCCCGCGGTCGGCAACATCTGCGAACCGAACTGACCGACCGTGCCGCAGGCATCAACGGCTCCGTCCTCTTCCGCCTGCGGACGGAAGGGGGCTCTTTGCTGTGCTGGAGTCATCCGAGGTACGGAGCTGCCCGCCTCTCCAGGAAGTGCTGGATGCGCAGACGCTGCGTGTGGTGCATGGGCAGCGACTCCAGTTCGGCCGGATCAACGAACCGAAGTTCGGTGGACTCGTTCGAGATCTCCAGATTTCCCCCGACGCGGCGCGCTGTGAAGCACACGTTGAACTGCCGACGTACTTCGCCGTCGGCATAGGCGATGACGTGCCGTGGGTCGGTGTACGTGCCGACGAGGCCGGTGATCTCGATGTCGAGGCCCGTCTCTTCCTTGACCTCGCGGACGGCTGTCCCGGGCAGGGAGTCGCTCATGTCCATGCCGCCACCGGGGAGGGCCCATAGGTCGTTGTCGCGGCGCCGCTGCAGCAAGATCCGTCCGGCCTCGTCGGTGACGACAGCCGAGGCCGCTACGACGAGGCTGTTCGGCTTGGGGGCCTTCGGATCGTCGAAGTACTCGGTACGCGCCATCTGCTACTCCCGCCCTGGTTGAGCCGTGGCCCACACGGCGTCGAAGCTGGCCGTGTAGGTGTCGAACATGCCGCCGTCCTCACTGCGTCGGAGGTGCCACACAGGGGCCGCATAGGCGTTGACGCCCCACACGTGGCCGTTCACGAGCATCTGGTCGTCCGCCCTGTAGAGGGAGTTGTAGAGCGTCGTGCCGTGGGTGCGCAGCTGCACGCCCGGCGTTCCGAGCAGAGGCCGGTAATGCTGGAGCGCCAGTTCGCACCGGGACTCGATGCCGTGGCCGTAGCGCTCTTCCTGGCCCCGCCGACGCACGCCGGAGCTGCCGGCATCCCCCAGCAGAATGCGGATCTCGCAGCCTTCCGCAGCCTGCGCGGCGAGCACGTCGTTCAGCCTGGGGTAGGCCTCGTGCAAGAACACGGCAGCGTAGACGAGGACGTCGATGTGCCGCTGTGCCTGACGGAACAGATCGATGTACGTAGCCACGGGAAGGTCAGCGCGCTGTGTGTACAGGGCGACGAGCTCAGGGCTGACGCTGCGGGCGTTGCGCGGCTGGCGTAGGGCCGGCCAGAGCGCGTGTATGTCCTCGCCCAGCGCCTCGGCAGCGCGCGCGGCGGTTGCCCGTCGCGGCACGCGCCCCTGATTCACCCACCGCTCCACCGACTTGGGGTCCACGCTCGTCTTCTCGGCCAGGGAATCGTAGGTCCATCGCCCTGCCGCCATGACAGCTCTCAGCCGCTCGTTGCGCATGCCGTCCTCCGTCGGACGTCGAAAGGTCAGGGACGTTGTACCCCCTCAGGGACGTCCCGAAGTGCCGAAGTGTGGCGGTTCCTACGTCCCGGGCGGCGCTGGACGATCGCGGAACAGGAAAGACCCCGGCGGCCGCGCGAACGGCCCCGGGGCGTAGCCGACCGACAAAGGAGTCGACATGGGCGACCTCACGATGCCGCTGCCCGGTGGGGGAAGCGGTTCGCGAACGCTGCGGGTACCGCCGATTGACCTGCCCGATCCGGCCGGACTCGCCGAGGATCAGGTGTGCGGCCGCCGCTGTGTCTGGTGCGCGGCCTCCCTCAACAACACCGAGGCCGTCGACCTCGGCGCCCGCCAGGTGGACGCCCACGGCAGCGGAGCCCACTGGTTCCCGCGCGGCTGCCGCCCCTGCGCGTACACCCACCTCTCCGAGGCATCCCAGGAGCACCGGAAAGCCTGCAAGGTGTGCTCCACCAGCCTCCCGTGGTGCCGCACGGGCCAGGCCCTGTTCGGCGCGGCCATGCGGGCCGCCCGGCCGGTGCCGCGATGAGTGAGGGCGTCCGGTACTGCTGGCGCTGCGACGAGCCGATCACGGAGGAGCACCCCGGGACGTCCGCCGTGAAGGAGTCCATCTCGGCGGGCGGCGCCGTCGTCCGGCTCCACGACAAGTGCCCGAGGCGAACACGCCGAAAGCCCAGCCGGGACCCTCCCCGAACTGGGCTTTCTCCGTAGACCGTGTGGGACTCGAACCCACAACCAATGGATTAAAAGTCCACTGCTCTGCCAATTGAGCTAACGGTCCTCCGTGGTGCTCCCCCGAGCATAGCGGGATGCGCCCCGCCATCCGATCGGGTATCGCCGTCGAAGGCGGAAGAAGTGTGTGCCGATGCCCGGGGCGGGCGTACGAACGACGATGGGCCCACCCCCTGGAGAGGGTGGGCCCATCGGTTCAACCCGTCACCGCGCGAGGGCGGTTGACTCAGCCGTTGCGCTTCCAGCGCGGCTTGTCGTCACGGCGGCCGAAGGAGCCGGTGCCGGTGCCGGAGCGGTCGCGGTTGTAGGCCGGACGCTCGTGGCCGCCGGAGCGGAAGCCGCCGGAGGGACGGTCGTCGCGACGGTCACGGTTGAAGGGGCGGTCGCTGCCGCGGTGGCCACCGGCCGGGCGGTCGTCGCGGCGGAAGCCGCCACGGTCACCGCCGCGGTCGTCACGACGGTCACGGTTGAAGCCGCCACCGGACGGACGGTCGTCACGGCGGAAGCCACCGCCACGGTTGTCGTCACGACGGTCGCGGCTGAAGCCACCACCCGACGGACGGTCGTCGCGACGGAAGCCACCACGGTCACCGCCGCGGTCGTCACGACGGTCACGGTTGAAGCCACCACGGTCACCACCGCGGTCGCCGCGACGGTCACGCTCGTAGTTGCCGCGCTCGTCACGCTGCGGACGGCGGTTCTCGTACGAGGACGAGGCACGCTCCTCGCGGACCGGGCGCTCGGCGGTGGGCTGCTCGGGGACCGACACGACGGCGGCCTCGACGACGGCCTCCGCGGCTGCGGCGGCCTCGGCGACGGCGGCCTCCGGGTCCTCGCCGCGCTCACGGGCGGCACGCGCGGTGAGGCGGTCGGCCTCCTCGCGCAGCTCGGCGGCGCGGCGCTGCGCGCGCTCCAGCTCCTTGGTGAGCTCCTTGACCTCACGCTCGGCCTGGGTCGCGGCGTTGCCCGCGGAGTCGGCCTGCACCTCGGTCATCGAACGGGCGCCGGTGATCTCGGCGACCTCCGGGTCGAAGGTGCCGCCGCCGTTGATGATGTGGCGCGTGGCGTCGACGCCCGCGTCCTCCATCAGGCGGAAGATCTGGCGGCGCTGGTGCGGCAGCGACAGGGAGACGACCGTGCCGGAGCGGCCTGCGCGGGCCGTACGGCCGGAACGGTGCAGGTAGTCCTTGTGGTCGCCGGCCGGGTCCACGTTCAGGACCAGGTCGATGCCGTCGACGTGGATGCCGCGGGCGGCGACGTCGGTGGCGACGAGGGCGTTGACGTAGCCCTTCTTGAAGTCCTCCAGGACGCGCGTACGAGCGCCCTGCGTCATGCCGCCGTGCAGCGCGTCGGCCTTCACACCGGATTCGCAGAGCTGCTCGGCGATGCGGTCGGCGCCCAGCTGGGTGCGGACGAAGATGATCGTGCGGCCCTTGCGGGCGGCGATGGCGGCCGTGACGGGCGCCTTGTCGCGGGGCTTCACGATGAGGATGTGGTGCGTCATGGTCGTGACGTTGCCCTGGGCGCTGTCGACCTCGTGCGTCACCGGGTCGGTCAGGTAGCGCTTGACCAGCGTGGAGATCTCGTTCTCCATCGTGGCCGAGAACAGCATGCGCTGGCCGCCGGACGGAACCTGGTCGAGCAGCTCCGTGACCTCGGGCAGGAAGCCCAGGTCCGACATCTGGTCGGCCTCGTCGAGGACGGCGATCTGGGTGTTCTCCAGCGAGCAGGCGCCGCGGCTGATGATGTCGCGCAGGCGGCCCGGGGTGGCGACGAGGATGTCGACGCCGCGCTCCAGGGCGTAGATCTGGTTGCCCATGGACGTACCGCCGCAGACGACCTTCATCTTCAGGCCGAGGACGTCGCCGTAGGGCTGGAGGGCGTCCGCGACCTGCATCGCGAGCTCACGGGTCGGGGTGAGGATGACGCCGCGGGGCTTCTTCTTCTCGGTGCGGCCGCCCTCGGCGAGGGTCGCCAGCATCGGCAGGCCGAAGGAGAGGGTCTTGCCGGAGCCGGTGCGGCCACGGCCCAGGATGTCCTTGCCGGCCAGGGCGTCCGGGATGGTCGCGGCCTGGATCGGGAAGGGCGTGGTCACGCCGTTCTGCGCGAGCTTGCGGACGATGCCCTCGGGCAGACCGAGGTCCGCGAAGGTCATCTCGGGCTCGGCGTCGACGCCGGCGTCCGCCTCAGCGGCGGCCTCGGCCTCGGCGTCGGCGGTGACCTCGGTGACGTCCTCGGACGCGACGACCGGGGCGGCCTCGACGGCCTCTGCGGTCTCGGCGGTCTCCACGACCTCGCCGGTCGTGACCGTCTCGACGATCTCGTTCTCGGGCAGGACGGCGTGGTCAGAACTAATAATGGACATGCGAAATGCGAAACCTTCCGGAGTCTCGGCACGCGCCCGTCAACTCCGTGATTTCGCAATGGACCGCCTCGATGCGGTCAGCCACGGCAAGGGAGAGTACGCGCCACGCGGCGCTCTTCTGTGTCGGCGCCGGGCAAATGGGATCAAACGATCTACCACCATACGCACCCCCCACCCCATATGGCAAACCGCCCCCACGAAACCGCCTCCCACCTGCGCGTTCGCGGCCACGCCCACCGCCGACGAGCGCACGAGCGCCCTCCGGCGGCTCCCGCGGCCCCGCCTCGGGCGACGGCTCCCGCTCCGCGACGTCCGCGTACCGGCGCTGGAGCTGCGCGCCCTGCCCCGGCCCCTCCGAGGAGGACGGCTCCGGGCTGCTCGGGGCCGGCGTCGGGGTCGGTGAGGGCTTCGGCGGCTCGGGCGGCTCGCTCGGCCGGGTCGGGGTCGGCTTCGGGCGCGGCGGGACGGGCTTGCCGGGCCTCTTCGTCGGCTTCGGGGTGGCCGCGGGCGGCGCCTCCCCGGCGGACTCCGACGGCTCCCCGCCCTCCGGGGCCGAGCCGTCACCCCCGGAGGCGCCGTCGCGGTCGCCCCTGCCCTTCTCCTTGCCCTTGCCCTTGCGCTTGGCCTTGCCCTTGTCCTGGCCCTGCCCGCGCTCACCTCCGGAGACGATGTCGTCGCCGCGGGCCACCGGCCTGCCGTCGGAGACGGCGGTGCCGCCGTCCCCCGAGGAGCGTCCGGGCCGCGGCGCGTCCCCCTCGTCACCGATGCTCATGCAGCCCGCGGTCGCCGCGACGGCCACCGCGACCGCGGCCCAACGGACGGGAACGTACAACTGGCGCACGACCGAGCACCTCCTGAGGCGCTGAGAATGGGGACGCCCTGCCCAACTCCCGCGGCCCGCAAGAGGACACGGCGGCGGTGCCCTCACCCGTACCCGAGCGCGTGCAGCCGGGCGTCGTCGATCCCGAAGTGGTGGGCCACCTCGTGCACGACGGTGATCTCCGTCTCGGCGACCACGTCCTCACGCGACTCGCACATGCGGAGCGTGGGCCCCCGGTAGATGGTGATGCGGTCCGGCAGGACACCCGCGTACCACTCACCCCGGTCGGTCAGCGGCGTCCCTTCGTACAGCCCGAGCAAGTCGGGATCCTCGGCGGGCGGCTCGTCCTCCACGAAAACGGCCACGTTGTCCATCAACCGCGTCAATTCCGGCGGAATCCGGTCAAGGGCCTCGCCGACCAGTTCCTCGAACTCCTCGCGCGTCATCTCCAGCACTCCCCCATTGTCGGCCACGCCGTCCCCGCCGTCCCGGCATACCTCCCGCCCCAATTGGGCATACGGGACCAATGGCTCGCGACGTCACGGTCGTCCCGCAGGGCATACGAAGGGCGGCCCGCGCCCTCATGGGCCACTACCGCGCCCGCCGCGCCCACCCCGTCAGCGAACTGGTCAGCCCGCCGCACCCCTACACCCGCGCCCTCGGCCTGATCACGGTCGTCCTGCTCGGCGCCTGGCTGGGGCTGCTGATCGTCGGCAGCGTGCGCGCGCCCGTCGGCCCGATGGACACCCGCATGACGCTCCGCCCGTCCCTCACCGGCGGCACGAAGATCAACGTCTCCCCGCTCGGCGCCCTGGAACTGCGCTCCCACACCGCCCCCATCCGCCTGGACGTGGACGTGGACCGCCTCGACCCGGTGCGCTCCCAGGCCCTGGTCGACCACCCGGAGCGGCTCTCGGGCCTCCAGGACGAGGTCGTCCGCGATGTCGGCCACGGCACGCTCGACCTGGCCGTACGCTCCTGCGCCGCCGTCGTCTCGGGCGCCACCGCGCTCGGCCTCGCCGTCTACCGCCGCCCGCGCCGCGCGCTCGCGGCGGGCGGTCTGGCCCTCGCCCTCCTCGCGGCCTCGGGTACGGCGGCGTACGCCACCTGGAACCCCAAGTCCGTCCTGGAACCGAAGTTCTCCGGCCTGCTCAGCAGCGCCCCCTCGGTCGTCGGCAACGCCCGCAGCATCGTCAGCGAATTCGACGTCTACCAGCAGGAGTTGGCGCGCCTGGTCACCAATGTGACCAAGCTGTACGACGTCACGTCCACGCTCCCCGCGTACCAGCCGGACCCCACGACCATGCGGGTCCTGCACGTCTCCGACATCCACCTCAACCCGGCGAGCTGGAAGATCATCGCTTCCCTCGTCGAGCAGTACGACATCAACGTCATCGTCGACTCCGGCGACACCATGGACCACGGCAGCGCGGCGGAGAACCCCTTCCTCGACCCGATCGAGGACCTCGGCGCCCCTTACGTGTGGGTGCGCGGCAACCACGACTCGCTCACCACGCAGCGCTACCTGGAGCGCTTCGAGAACGTCCACGTGCTCGACGACGGCAAGGCGGAGACCGTCGCCGGACTGCGCTTCGCCGGGATCGGCGACCCGCAGTACACCCCCGACCGCTCCGTGCGGCCCGACGGCGACTCCGTCCACCGGATGGCCGGCATACGGCTCGCCTCGGCCCTGCGCGCCGAGCGGACGGCCGGCACCCCGGTCGACGTGGCGATCGCGCACAATCCGACGACGGCGCGCGAGACGGACGGCGAGGTGCCGCTGGTCCTCGCGGGCCACATCCACCACCAGGAGATGGAGCTCATGGACGGGGGCACCCGGCTGCGCGTCGAGGGATCGACGGGCGGCAGCGGGCTGCGGGCGGTCGAGGGCAAGTACCCCGATCCGGTCGAGGCGTCGGTGCTCTACCTGGACCGGACGACCAAGCGGCTCCAGGCCTGGGACGAGATCAGACTGGGCGGACTCGGCCTGACGAAGGCGGAGGTCAGCCGCCATCTCCCCAAGGAGAACCAGCCCGGAGCGCGGCCTCGCCGATAACCGTTTTGGCGATACCTCTCCGCATCCCATATGCTTCTCACGTCCCCGACGCGCTGCAAAGCGCCCAGGTGGGCCCTTAGCCCTCATCGTCTAGTGGCCCAGGACGCCGCCCTTTCAAGGCGGTAGCACGGGTTCGAATCCCGTTGGGGGCACGCAACACCTTGTGCGAGACTAGTGCTCGCACAATGCTTGGTCCTGTGGAGCAGTTTGGAGTGCTCGCCACCCTGTCAAGGTGGAGGCCGCGGGTTCAAATCCCGTCAGGACCGCTTGCGATTCCACGCGGATCGCGTGGCTGGGTAGCTCAGTTGGTACGAGCGATCGCCTGAAAAGCGATAGGTCGCCGGTTCGATCCCGGCCCCAGCCACTTCCCCGAAGGCCCCGTCCCCTGGACGGGGCCTTCGCCGTTCCCCAGGCACGGCGGTCCCCGTGGTGGAGGTGGCGGCGACGGACCGAGCACGGACATGACATCCCCCCCCGGCCCGCCCACAGCCGAACCCAAGGCGCCCACCCGCACCACCACCCCACCCGCTCCCGCACCCTCCCACCACCCGCACCGCACACCACCCCCACCTGCTCCCCCGGCCCAGCCACCCGCACCCCCACCTCCGCCGCGAACCCCGCCGCCAGCTCGATCAGCTGCCCGGGACTGATCACCGCCCCGGCCAACGCCCCCAGCCCCCGCGCGACCCCCAGCTCCCCCGCGGCCCGCAGATCCACGTCCTTCATCCGCACCCCGCTGAAGTCCACCCCCCGCAGCACGCAGTCCCGGAACTCCACCCGCTCCAACGACGCGAGCCCGAAGTCCGGCTCCACCAGCACGCACTCCTCGAAGACCACATCCCGCAACCGCGCCTTCCGCAGGTTCAGGTAGTCGATCTTCCCGCCCCGCACCACGACCCGCTCCAGCACACTCCCGTGCAACTGCACCCCGCCCAGCCGCGCGTCGACCACCTCCACGTCCCGCAGCGACGCCTCCGCGAGGTCGGTCCCCACGCCCCGCAACCCGGTCAGCACGGAGTCGACGAACCGCGCCCGGGCCAGCCGGGTCTCCCCGACCCCGCATCCCACCACCGCGCAGTCCATGAACAGCGCCCCGCCCGCGTCCTGCCCCCCGAGATCGAGCCCGCGGAACTCGACCCCGTCGTAGTCCCCGTCGGGCTCAAGCTCCCCTCCCTCGAAGGACCGCAGCGGCGGCAACCGCACCTCGGCCCGCCGCGCCCGCTTCACGACGCCCGCGGCCTTCGCACCCCGCACAACCTTCGCCTTCTGAGCCATGCCCCCATCGTGCCCGCCGCCACTGACAACGCCCGGCAAGCCATCAAGCCATCAAACCCCCAGGCCGAGCCTTGACCTCAAGTCCGCTTCAGGTTGAACAGTAAGGGCGTACCACCCCCCGCCCTCACCCAGGAGCCACCATGCACGCCATCCGCCTCCACGCCTTCGGCCCCGCCGACAACCTCGTATACGAGGAGACGCCCGCACCAGAGCCGGCCACCGGCCAGGTCCGCATCAAGGTCGCCGCAGCCGGCGTGCACCTCCTGGACACCGCGATCCGCGAAGGCTTCCAGGGCCCGCTGCCCCAACTCCCCTCCCTGCCCACGATCCCCGGCCGCGAGGTGGCCGGCACGGTCGACGCGCTGGGCGAGGGCGTCGACCCGGCCTGGCTCGGCAAGCGCGTCGTCGCCCACATCGGCTTCGCCCCCGGGGGCTACGCCGAGCAGACCGTCACCGAGGCGTCCCGTCTGCACGAGCTCCCCGCCGGCCTGGACTTCGCGGAGGCGGTCGCGCTGATCGGCACCGGCCGCACGACGATGGGCATCGTCCAGTTCGCGGAGCCGGACCCCGACTCCGTGGTGATCATCCCCGCGGCGGCAGGCGGCATCGGCACGCTCCTGACGCAGTACGCCAAGCACCGGGGCGCCACGGTCATCGGTCTGGCGGGCGGCCCGGAGAAGACGGCCCGCGTCAGGGCGAACGGCGCCGACCTGGCCGTGGACTACAAGAACCCGTCCTGGCCCGACGAGGTCCGCGCGTACCTGAAGAAGAGCAAGAGAAACCAGCAGAACCACCAAAACCACCAAAACCAGCAGAACCGGCAGAACCAGCAGAACCGGCAGAACCAGCAGAACCGGCAGAACCAGCAGAACCGGCAAAGCTCCGACGGCCGCACCGCGACCATCGTCTTCGACGGAGTGGGCGGCGACGCGGGCCTGGCCGCGGTCGACCTGCTCGCCCCCGGTGGCCGCCACGTCGTCTTCGGCTGGTCGGGCAAGGGCCTGCACGACGGCGAGCCGCTGACGTTCGACGAGGCGGAACTCGCCGCCCGCGGCATCACGCAGCTCAACGTGCTCGGCCCGGCGATGATGCGGAAGGCGGGCGGCGAGAACCCCGTCCGCACCCTGGAACTGGCCGCCCTGGCCGAGGCGGCGACCGGCCACTTCACCCCGGCCGTCCAGCGCTTCCCCCTGGCGGAGGCGGCAGCGGCGCACCACGCGCTGGAGACCCGCGCCACGATGGGCAAGGTGGTCCTGATCCCCTGAACCCTGCCCCCTACCCCCTGCCCCCTGAGCCCTGAGCCCTGAGCCCCTGACCCTGAACCCCAGCCCCTCCCCCCCCGGCCGAAATCCACTCGTCCGCACGGCATCCGGGAACTACCGTCCGTTAAATGGATATGGAACCAGTCCACCCCCCTGCTACGCCCCCTGTCACGCCCTCCATCCAGTTCCGCGACATCCCCGAGGCCGGCATCGACCGCGCCCTCTCCCTCGCGTACCTCGTCTTCCACGAGAGCCCGGAGGACGAGAAGCGCAAGCACCACCGCGATCTGCTGCTCGACTGCGTCCGCATCGGCGCGTACGACGGCGACGAACTCGTCGGATTTCTCGCGGCGTTCCCCTTCACCGTCTCCGTCCCCGGCGGCGAACTGCCCTGCCCCGGCCTGACGTTCGTCTCCGTGGCGCCGACGCACCGGCGGCGCGGCGTGCTCTCCGGGATGATCGCCGAGATGTTCGCCAGGGCGGCGGCGGACGGCGCCCCGATCGCCTCCCTCTGGGCGTCGGAGGACGCGATCTACGGCAGGTTCGGCTTCGGCCCGGCCACCCTCGGCAACACCGTGGAGATCGACTCCCGCCGCCCCCTGGCCCTGCGCGTCACCCCGGACGACCGCCCCCTGCGCCTGCTGGACCCGTCCGAGGCGGCGGACGTGCTCGGCCCGTACTACGACCGCACCCGCACCGCCCGCGCCGGCCGTCTCGCCCGCACGGAGGCGTGGTGGCGCGAGGAGTGGATGGCGGAGGAGGACGAGGACGACGACGAGCTGTCCCCGCCCCGCGTCGTCACCGTCGGGAACCCGGCAGGCCCGTCCCCCATCGCCGGGTACGCGATCTACCGCACCAAGACCCGCGACGACGCCCCGGGCCTGGTCCGCCTGGACGACCTGGAGGCGGACACCCCGGCCGTCGCGGCGGCCCTGTGGCGCTACCTCGCCGCCATCGACCTGACGGGCACGGTCCGCGCCTGGGGCCGGCCCCTGGACGACCCCCTGCTGCTCTTCGCCGCCGACCGCGACCAGGTGCGCGTCACGGGCCAGTTCCCCGGACTGTGGGCCCGCCTCATCGACGTACGGGCCGCGCTGACCGCCCGCTCCTGGGCGGCCCCGGTGGACGTGGTCCTCGACGTGCGCGACGACCGGCTCCCCGGCAACGCGGGCCGTCACCGCCTGACGGCGTCCCCCGGGAGCTGCGCGTACGACAGGACGGACGGCCCCGCGGACCTCACCCTCGACGTGCGCGACCTGGCGGCCGCCTACCTGGGCGGCACGGACGTCACCGCCCTGGTCCGCGCGGGCCTGGCCGAGGAGCACACGCCGGGCACGGCGAGGGCCCTGGACGCGGCGCTGCGCACCGCCCTGCTGCCGCACACGGTGGACGAGTTCTAGCCGAGGGTCAGGCGTTCGACCCGAGCGCGGTGAGCGCGTCATCGGTCAGCCGGTACACGGTCCACTCGTCCTGGGGCCGCGCGCCGAGCGACTCGTAGAACCGGATGGACGGTTCGTTCCAGTCGAGGACGGACCACTCCAGCCGCTCGTAGCCGCGCTCGACGCAGATGCGGGCGAGCTCGGTGAGCAGCGCCTTGCCGTGCCCGCCGCCGCGTGCCTCGGGACGTACGTACAGGTCCTCCAGGTAGATCCCGTGCACGCCGCGCCACGTGGAGAAGTTGAGGAACCACAGCGAGAAGCCCGCCACCTCGCCGGTCGCGTCGTCCTGCGCGATGTGCGCGAACGCGGCGGGCCGCTCGCCGAACAGCGCCTCGCGCAGCTGCTCCTCGGTGGCCTTCGCCTCGTCGGGCGCCTTCTCGTACGCGGCGAGGTCGCGGACCAGGGCGTGGATGACGGGGATGTCGTCGGGTGTGGCGGTACGAATCATGGGGGCAGGCTAGCCAGCGGCGGCCCGCCGGGGTCAACGCCGTCTCACCACACGGGCGCCCGCCCGGACCGGAGTCACCGCCCCGACGCCAGCAGCCGCCGCGCGATCTCCATGTCGTCCGGCGGCAGGGGCCGCCCGTCCTCGATCTCCCACAGCGCGTTCTGCACCACACGCCCCAGCGTCCAGGCGCGCGCCCGCTCCCGGTCGAGCCCCATGACCTCGGTCAGGGCGTCGAACCGCCACAGCACCTCCTCGGGCTCGAAGCGGTTGTCGAGGACGGGCCACAGGTCGAACCCGGGGTCCCCGGCGAGCGGCTTGGGGTCGATGGCGAGCCACGGCTCGCGCTCGGCGGCCAGGACGTTCTCGAAGTGCAGGTCCCAGTGGAACATCCGGTCGCCCGGCTCGCCCATGACCTCGCGCACCGCGCCCCCGCACCGCTCGACGAGCGCGCGCTCGGCCGGGTCGGGGATCGCCTTGAGCGCGGCGGGCAGGTCGTCGACCATCTGTGCCGCGATGTCGCCGAGCCGCCGCATGCCCTCCGGCGCTGGCCCCGCGGTGAGCCGGGCGAGGAGTCCGGCGATGACGAGGACGGCCTCACGGGTGTCGGCCGTCGTGGACAGCATCCGCCGCTCGTCGAGCCGTTCGAGCAGCATCGTGCCGGTCGCGGGGTCATGGTCCAGGAGCCGTACGGCCCCGTCGCCGCCCCACACCCGCAGCGCGACCGGCTCCCCCTCGGTCTCCTCGTCGAGCACCTGGAACTTGACCACGGCGGGCGTCCCGTCGGCGCGCACCACGGGCAGCACGAGCGCGGCCTGGCCGTGCATCGGCTCCCCGTCCGGCGTCAGGTCCCACCGCTCCATGAACTCCCGCACGCGCGCGGGCAGTACGTCGATGAAGGCGCGCCCGGCAGCACCGGCGTACATGTGCTGCGCGGCTACCAGTCCGTCCGGAACACGAATGTCGACCACGCCCGTCACGCTACCGAAACCGTGCCCGACGGCGTCAGGAAATTCCGGCCGCCCTCAGCTCCTCGGCGAACGCCCCCTGTTCGTAGAGCGAGTTGCCCGCCGCCTTCTTCCCGTCGATGAGGACGGTCGGGGTGCCCTGGATCCCGTCGTCGGTGAAGGCCGTCATCGCCTCACCGACCCACTTCTCGTACGTCCCGTTGGTCACCGCCTTGTCGAAGGCGGCACCCCGCAGCCCGTCGACCTTGCCGGCGATCTTCAGCAGGAAGGCCGGGGTGTAGGCGTCGTCCGACTCCTCGTCGGGCTGGTTGGCGAAGACGGCCGCGTGGAACTGCGGGAACCTGCCCGCCTCCACGGAGGCGCGCAGCGCGTTCGCCGCGTTCACGGAGCCGCTGCCGCCGAGGTTCTTGTCGAGGAACGAGGCGATCGTGTACTCGATCCTGACCTTGCCGTCGGCCACCGGCTGCACCAGCGCCTGCGCGCCGCCCTCCTCGAACTTCTTGCAGAACGGGCAGCGCGAGTCCTCGTACACCTTGACCGTGTGGCCGGCCTTCGGGTCGCCGACGGTGATCACGCCGCCCTTCACCGAGGCGGGCACCTTGGCGAGCCGCTCACTCGCCGCCGGCGGAGCCTTCGCCTCCGGGGCGTCGGGGCCACCGGCCTCGGGCGCTCCGGACTCAGGCGCTCCGGACTCAGACGCTCCGGATTCAGGTGCTCCGGACTCCGGCCCCCTGGACTCCGGCGCGGCGGACGACGACTTCGCCTTCCCGGCGCCGCCGTTGTCGCCGCCGTCGGGGCCGCAGGCGGACGCGGCCACCCCGATCAGCGCCGCGGCCGCCACCGCGGTGGCGACGCGCCCGGCCTTGCGCCCGGCCTTGTGTACGGCCATGAGTTGAGCCTTCCAGGTGTGCGATCGGTTCGATCTCCGAACAGGTCTCGCACAAAGTATCGGAATACCCGCCCGGCACCGCCCGCCCCCTGCCCACCGCCCCCACCTGCGCAGTACCGTCCGCCCATGAACAGCAGCACGACCCACACGGGCAACGCGAACGGCCCGGTCAACGGCGGCATATCGTTCTGGTACGCGGACGACGGCCTGCCCCCGGCCCGGGAACCCCTCACCTCCGACGCCACGGCGGACGTCTGCGTCGTCGGCGGCGGCTACACCGGTCTGTGGACGGCGTACTACCTGAAGAAGGCCGCCCCCTTCCTCCGCATCACCGTCCTGGAGCAGAAGTTCTGCGGCTACGGCGCCTCCGGCCGCAACGGCGGCTGGCTCTACAACGGCGTCGCGGGCCGCGACCGCTACGCGAAGCTGCACGGCCACGAAGCCGCGGTCCGCCTCCAGCAGGCGATGAACGACACGGTCGACGAGGTCGTCCGCACCGCGGCCGCGGAGTCGATCGAGGCGGACATCCACCAGGGCGGCGTACTCGAAGTCGCCTACACGCCCGCCCAGTTGGCGCGCCTAAGGGACTTCCACGAGACGGAACTCTCCTACGGCGAGAAGGACCGCACCCTGCACGGCGCCCGCGAGACCGCCGAACGCGTGCGCGTCGCGGGCGCCGTCGGCTCCACCTGGACCCCGCACGGCGCCCGCCTGCACCCGGTGAAGCTGGTCAAGGGCCTGGCCCGGACCGTGGAGGCCCTCGGCGTCACGATCCACGAGTCGACACCGGTCACGGAGATCAGACCCAAGCACGCGGTCACCCCGTACGGCACCGTCCGCGCCCCCTACGTCCTGCGCTGCACGGAAGGCTTCACCGCCTCCCTCAAGGGGCAGCGCCGCACCTGGCTCCCCATGAACTCCTCGATGATCGCCACCGAGCCGCTGACCCCCGCCCAGTGGGAGTCCATCGGCTGGGAGGGCCGCGAGACCCTCGGCGACATGGCCCACGCGTACATGTACGCCCAGCGCACCGCCGACGGCCGCATCGCGCTCGGCGGCCGCGGCGTCCCCTACCGCTACGGCTCCAGGACGGACAACGACGGCCGCACCCGGCCCGCCACGATCGAGGCCCTCCACACCATCCTGACCCGCTTCTTCCCCCAGCTCACGGGCGTCCGCGTCACCCACGCCTGGTCCGGCGTCCTCGGCGTCCCCCGCGACTGGTGCGCCACCGTCACCCTGGACCGCGCCACGGGCCTCGGCTGGGCGGGCGGCTACGTCGGCTCGGGTGTCGCCACCGCCAACCTCGCCGCCCGCACCCTGCGCGACCTGGTCCAGCAGGACTCGGGCCAGGCGGGCCCCACGGACCTCACGGCCCTCCCGTGGGTCGGCCACAAGGTCCGCAAATGGGAACCGGAACCCTTCCGCTGGCTGGGCGTCCACGGCATGTACGCCACCTACAACGCGGCCGACCACCGGGAACGGACCACCCACACCACCACGCCCTCCCGCCTGGCCCGCTGGGCGGACGTGCTCACGGGCCGCCACTGAGAACCCAGGAGAACGACATGGCGGACTGGCATCCCCTGCCGCTCGGATCGTCGCTCGACGGCGCGCCGTCGGCTCCCGCGCCCGCACCGGTGATCGGCAAGCTGGAGATCCTCCCTTTCGGCGACCTGTCGTGGGAGGACTTCGAACGTTTGCAGTGGCGGGTGATGCGTGACGTGGAGGGCCTGCGCCACGCCCAGTTGTACGGAGATCGCGGCCAGGCACAGTACGGCCTCGACATCGTCGCCCTGGCGCCGGACGGCAGCGGCACCGCGCTCCAGAGCAAGAAGTACCGACGATTCGGCGCGGCGGAGATCAGGGCGGCCGTCAAGAAGTTCCGCACGACGGTGCGCCCCTTCTCCGTCGACCGCCTCGTCATCGGGGTGGCCGCCACGGTCCGGAGCGTGCGGGCGGTCGAGGAGCTCGCCGTACAGCGCCGGGCGCTCCACCCGGTCGGCCTGGAGCTGTGGGACGCGCAGGAGCTGTCGTACCTCCTGCGCGGGCGCCCGGAGATCGTCGTCGAGTTCTTCGGCATGCCCACCGCCGAGGCGTTCTGCCTGCCCTTCCGGATCGACGTGAGCGTCGTGCCCGCCGCGGAGGCCGTGGCCGTCCGTGAGGCGATCGCCCGCACCCCCGAGGTCACCACGGGCGCCCGGGAACTCTTCGACGAAGCAGCCGCGGCCGCCGAACCCGCGCACGCGCTCGCGCTCATCGAGGCGGGACAAGCGAAACTCCGTGACGCGGGCTTCTGGCCGCATGCCGCACGGCACGACACGGAACGCGTACGCCTGCTGGCCCGCCTGGGCCGCGTCGACGAAGCCGCGCGCCACGTCCTGGACGACTTCTGGACCGCTCTCGACCGGGGACTGTCGGCGACGGCGCAACTCACCCGGTCCCGCCTCACCGAGCTGTCGAGGTCCACGACGGACGGGGCCGGGAACGAACAGGTCGAACGCTGTCGCCGCGTCAGTGAAGCCGCCGTCGACCTCTACATGAACCCGACCGCGTACGTCCCGGACATCGAGACCCTCCGGATCGGAGATCCGCGCGATCAGGTGCGGCTCGCGCTGCTCGCCGGTGAGACGGCGCTGGCCGACGACGACCGCGCATGGCTGACGAGATCCGTCCCTGCCATCGCCGAACTCGCACGCGGCACGGCCGCCGACCGTGTGCTGCGCACGCGGTTGCGACTGCTGGTCGCGGAAGCCACCGCGGACTGGTCGGACCTGCTCGCCGATGCCCGGAAGCTGAGCCTCGGCCACGACCTGCTGGGCCTGGTGACCGCACGCCACGCACGTGACTGCGCCCTGCACCAGAAGTTCGAGGAGGCCGATCTCGCGTGGGACGAGGCCGCCGGCGCCGCGTCGCTGGCCCGGCAGTGGGGCGAAGCGTCCACCTGGATCTTCAGCCGTCGCGCCTTCCGTGCCCGCTGGAACCCCTTCCTCAGTGACGACCTGCTCCCCTTGCAGACGGCGATCCGCGGGATGGGAGCCTCCGCCCCCCTGGTACCGGCCGCCGAGGGCGCCTACGAGGACGCTCTGACGGCGCTGCGCGACCACAAGCTCCGGTCCGGGGCGATCGCGGCCCAGCGTGCGCTGCGCGACGCCGTGACCGTCGGCGACTGGGCCGGAGAGGAACGGGCCCGGCGGGTCCTCGCCTCGATCCTCGCCGAGGCCGACGAGCCCGTGGCGGCTGCCCGCCACCTCGTCCGAGCGGGCGCGGCCAAGGCGATCGCGGACCTCGGCACGTCCCGTCCGCGCGAGTTCATCGACGTCGTCGGCGAGCTGGACGCGCCCAACTACTGGGCGGCCGGCACGACCTACCGGCTGCTGGCGGCCCAGGCGGACCTGGTGCCGGACGACCGCGTCGACACCGTGGCGCAGCACCTCGTGGCGGAGCTGGCGGCCGCGGAGGCAGGGCTGCGGCCGGACCTGGTCTCCTTCGCCACGTCGAGATACAACAACGCGATCAAGGCACTGGCAGGGATCGCCGACCGCCTCGACGCGACCCGCGCGGACCTCGTGCTGAGCCACTTCGAGAGGCAGCCGCCCGTGGCGGAGAACCACCACCGGTACCACGATGAGGACGAAGCGGTCGCGGTGGCCAAGATCGCGCTCGCCCGGCCTCCGCTCGCGGCTCGCGCCATCCCCCACCTGGTGATGCTGCTCGGCCGTTCACAAGCGGCGCGCAAGAACAGCGCCCTCGACGCGATCGACGAGCACCAGGCGCTCGCCCGCGCCCCCCTTGCCGCCCTCGCGGCAGCGGGCAACCGGTGGGCGAGCGAGATGCTGTCGTTCGAGGACCCCGGCGATCTCGACGCCGGTGTCGTCGCGGCCGCCCTGACGAGACTCACGACGCCGCTCCACCACACGGCCGGGGTGTACTCCTCCGGGACGAACGCGATCGGCGACTCGCACCTCATCCGCCATCTGCCACCGGACGACGTGGACCGGGCCGTCACCGAGCTGCTCTCCCGGGCCGACGACCCGCACGTCGGATCGGGCGACAGGGGCGACTACCTGATCGCCGCCGCCAACCTCGGCCCCTTTCTCACCAGGTCGCGGCAGGACGCACACTTCGAGACCGCGATGCGACTGGCCACCTCCCCCACACCGTCGGACCACGACAGGCTCGACGGGCGGTTCACGCACAGACTCGGGGGATTCCGCATCGAAGGCAGACCGCGCGACAGTCGCGGCCAAGCGGTGGTGCTCGCCGCCACGCTCGCGGCGGACCCGGCGCGGCGCAGCCAGGTGCGGCGCCTCGTCTACGCACTGCTGGGCGATGAATCCGATTACTGGCCGACCCGGGCGCTGCAACGGCTCGGTGACACGGTCAAGGACGATCTCGCCTTCCTGGCGAGCCAGGGATGGGCCATCCGGAGCCTCGCGGCGATCCTGTGGGCCGACCACGGGGAACCCGCGCACCTGGGCCACCGCCTGGCCGCCGACCCCGACGTACGCGTCCGCCGCGCGCTCGCCACCGCGCTGCACCGGAGGACCGACGCCTCCCATGCGTCCGTACGCGAGCAGCTGGCCGCCGATCCGGCCCACAGCGTCAGAGCGGCCCTCCGCCCTTCGCCGCCCCCCTCGGCATGAGGAAAGCCCGGGTCGGCGAGGAGCCGACCCGGGGCTTGCACGAGCCCCCTGTCGGATTCGAACCGACGACCTACGCATTACAAGTGCGTTGCTCTGGCCATCTGAGCTAAGGAGGCACACGCGGGACCGTACGGCCTTGTCCGCGCCCGTGCAGTGTAACCAACACCGCCCCCGCGTCCGTCGAAAATATCCGCGAAGGCAACCCCGCCACGACTACTGACAGACCACGGAGCCCCGGGGTACGGTCACGACCAGTTCACTCACGTGGACTACACCACTCCCTCTACTCGGATCGTCCGGCACGTTCCTGCCGGTGAAGGGGGCCCTCACCATGGCCACTGTTACGTTCGACAAGGCGACCCGCATCTACCCGGGTTCCGAGAAGCCCGCCGTCGACGGCCTCGACATCGAGATCGAGGACGGCGAGTTCCTCGTGCTCGTCGGCCCGTCCGGCTGCGGCAAGTCCACCTCCCTGCGCATGCTCGCGGGCCTGGAGGACGTGAACCAGGGCGCGATCCGCATCGGTGAGCGCGACGTCACGCACCTGCCGCCCAAGGACCGGGACATCGCCATGGTGTTCCAGAACTACGCGCTGTACCCGCACATGACCGTCGCCGACAACATGGGCTTCGCCCTGAAGATCGCCGGCGTCAACAAGGCCGAGATCCGCCAGAAGGTCGAGGACGCGGCGAAGATCCTGGACCTCACCGAGTACCTGGGCCGCAAGCCCAAGGCGCTCTCCGGCGGCCAGCGCCAGCGCGTGGCCATGGGCCGCGCCATCGTGCGCGAGCCGCAGGTGTTCCTCATGGACGAGCCGCTGTCCAACCTCGACGCCAAGCTGCGCGTGTCGACGCGTACGCAGATCGCCTCGCTCCAGCGCCGCCTCGGCATCACCACCGTGTACGTCACGCACGACCAGGTCGAGGCCATGACCATGGGCGACCGCGTGGCGGTCCTCAAGGACGGGCTGCTCCAGCAGGTCGACTCGCCCCGCAACATGTACGACCGCCCGGCGAACCTCTTCGTCGCGGGCTTCATCGGCTCCCCGGCCATGAACCTCGTCGAGGTCCCGATCACCGACGGCGGCGTGAAGTTCGGCAACTCCGTGGTGCCCGTCAGCCGCGAGGCCCTGAGCGCCGCCGCCGACCGCGGCGACCGCACGGTCACCGTCGGCGTCCGCCCGGAGCACTTCGACATCGTCGAGCAGGACGGCGCCGCCGCGAAGTCCCTCTCCAAGGCGACCGAGGACGCCCCGGCCGGCCTCGCCGTCTCCGTGAACGTCGTCGAGGAACTCGGCGCCGACGGCTACGTCTACGGCTCCGCCGAGGTCAGCGGCGAGCACAAGGACCTCGTCGTCCGCGTGAACGGCCGCCGGGTCCCGGAGAAGGGCGCCCAGCTGCACGTCGTACCGCGTCCGGGCGAGACCCACGTCTTCTCGACGTCGACGGGCGAGCGCCTCTCCGACTGACGCAGGGACGGACCGATCAGGGACAGGCCTGTATGGGGCCCCGCACCGCGGTGCGGGGCCCCATGTTGTCGAGGTGGTCGAGGTGGTCGATGTTGTCGATGTTGTTGACGTTGTCGACAAATACCCCGGCACACCGGGCATTTCGCCCTTCCCTCACCCGGCCACGTCAACACCACGCCAGGGAAACCCACTTCACCATCGCTCGACCGGGTGACAAAATGTCGCCAAATCATCACCGAGCGCTACGCTGCCTCGCGTGACGCACTCCGCCAACTACACCCAGAAGCCGCGCCGAGCCCACCGTGGCCCCGCCCACCGCATCGGCCGCACGCTCGCTCTCGTCCTTCCCGTGATGCTGGTGCTCTCCGGGACCCTCGCGGTCACCAGCGTCAACTGGTCGGGAAGCTCCTCGGACTCGATGCTCACCGCATCCGCCGACGACCTCTCCGTACCGGCCAAGTCCCGCGCCCCGCAGGACGTCCTGCGCGACCGGCTCCTCCTGGAACTCCAGGAGGAGAACCCCGGCGTCGCGCTCACCCACCTCCAGCGGGAGGTGAACCGCCACCCGTCGCTCGCCCGCCACTGTGTCTCCCTCGCGAAGGCCCTCGGCCGCGCCGCCGTGCGGAAGTACGGCCCGACCCGCGCCCAGTCCTACGCCAGGCCCGTCTGCGACACGTCCTTCGCCTCGGGCGTGGCCGCCGCCCATCAGAACGGCTGAGCGGGACGGCGCCTACCGCCGCGTAAGGTTTCCGGCATGACCACGCCGAAGCCCACGCAGGCCGTAGTCCTGGCCGGAGGCCAGGGCTCCCGCCTCCGCCCGTACACCGACGACCGGCCCAAGCCGATGGTCGAGATCCCCGGCACGGGGACCCCGATCATCGGCCATCAGCTTTCCTGGCTGGCCGCCGAGGGCGTGACCGACGCCGTCGTCTCCTGCGGCCACCTCGCCGAGGTCCTCCAGGAGTGGCTGGACTCGGCCGACCTGCCGCTGAACGTCACCACGGTCGTCGAGAAGGAGCCGCTCGGCCGCGGCGGCGGCCTCAAGTACGCCGCCCGCCACCTCCCGTACGCGGACCGCCCCTGGTACGCGACGAACGGCGACATCTGGACCCGCTTCTCCTTGCGCGACATGGCGGCCTTCCACGCCGAGCGCGACGCCACCGCGACCCTGGCCCTGGCCCGCCCCCGCATCCCGTGGGGCGCCGTCGAGACGGACACCTTCGGCCACATCACGGACTTCGTCGAGGCGCCGCCGTCCCCGTACCTCATCAACGCGGGCGTGTACGTCTTCTCCGCGTCGTTCACCGCGCTCCTGCCGGACCTCGGCGACCACGAGCGCACCACGTTCCCGCGCCTGGCCCGCGAGAAGCGCCTCGCCGGCTTCCCGCTGCCGCAGGGCGCCTACTGGCGCGCGATCGACACGGCGAAGGACCTCACCGAGGCCGCCAAGGAACTGGCCGCACAGGCCCGTTGAGGCCCGCACGACCGCCCTTCCCCACCCCCGCACCGACGGCACCCGTCCCTCATCCGTACGCCGAAAGGGGCCCCGCACCACACCCGGTGCGGGGCCCCTTCACGTACGTACCACCACGGACTCAGTTGCCGAGCACACCGCCCAGCAGGCCGCCCGGCTCCTGGGCGCCGCCGGAGCCGCCCGAGCCGCCCGAACC
>NZ_JAFEXF010000058.1 GCF_016905445.1 Streptomyces sp. G44 | reverse complement strand
CGGTCGGCGACTTCGGAGTGTTAAAAGGCGCGGGGGGACTCCGGCCCCCCGCCCCGCCGCGCCCCCACCGCGCCCCCCGCCCGCCCGGGGGGGGGCCCCCCGGGCGGAGGGCGCCGGGAACCCGGGCGCCGGGGACGGGACCGCCGAGGCGGCGGCGCTGAACGGTGCCTGACATGACGTGGATCGCCGCGGTCGCGGGGTTGCGGGCACGCCGGGAACCCGGCGTGCTGGTCACCGTCGCGACCGTGCGCGGCCACGCCCCGCGCGGCGCGGGCGCGAAACTCGTCGTGGCGCGCGGCGAGACCTGGGGTTCGATCGGTGGCGGCAATGTGGAGGCCGTCGCGATCGACCGGGCCCGGGAGATGCTCGCCGCGGCCACCGCGGAACCGGAGCTGATGGACTTCGCCCTGAACGACAAGGTGACCAATCGGCACGGTGTGCAGTGCTGCGGCGGCACGGTCTCGGTCCTGCTCGAACCGCTGCCGGTGGTACGGGCGGTGGCCGTCTTCGGCATGGGGCACGTCGGCCTCGAACTCGCCCGCATCCTGGCCCGCCAGGACCTCGACCTCCACCTGGTCGACAGCCGTGCGGACATGCTCGCGCCGAAGCGGCTCGACGTGCTGGCGGACGCGGTGGCGCAGGTGCGCGTACACCACACGCCGCTGCTGCCCGAGGAGGTGCTGGAGGCCCTGCCGCACGGCGCCCACGTCCTGATCATGACCCATGACCACGCCGAGGACGCGGCTCTGTGCGACGCGGCCCTGCGCACCACCCACCTCGGCTCCATCGGCCTCATCGGCTCGGCGGCCAAGTGGGCGCGCTTCCGCAAACGCCTCTCCACCGAGGGCGGACATGACGACGCCACCATCGACAGGATCAAGACCCCGATAGGGCTGGCGGACATCACCGGCAAGGAACCCGCGACGATCGCCGTGAGCGTCGCCGCCGATCTCCTGCGCACCTTCGAGTGCGCACGGTGACCGATCGCGCCGTGTGAGGCGTACGTCGGTGAGGGGAACGTCGGTGAGGGGAACATCGGGTGGGGCGTACGTCGGTGAGGGGCACGTGAGCGAGGGTTACATCCCCGTGCCCCGGGCGAGCAGGTGCAGGGCCCGCAGGGAGGCCTCCATGGCGAAGCGGTGGTCGGGGTCGGCCAGGCGCTCGCCCAGGAGGACGTCGAGGTTCCGCAGGCGGTAGCGGACGGTCTGGGCGTGCACGCCCAGCATCTCCCCGACCTGTTCCGCCGGTGCCCGGGTGGATATGTGCACGCGCAGCGTCTCCACGAGCCGGTCGCGGCGGCTGGCCGGCAGACGGTCGATCGGGGCCAGCTCCCCGGCCGCGAGATGGGTCACGAGGGCCGGATCCGACAGCAGCCACAGCGTCACCAGGTGGTCCTCGCAACGGGCCAGGGGCGTGTCGGCCACCACGCCTTCGTCGATCAGCTGGAGCACCCGGCGTGCCCAGCGGATGGAGTCGGCCGCCTGGGCCAGCGGCACGGTCAGCCCCACCACGGCGTGCGCCCCCGCGAGCGCCGCGTCGAGCATGGCCAGGCGCTCCGACGTGAGGGGGCCGGGTATCAGCAGGTGCGGCTGCGGGATGTCCAGGTCGAAGAGGACGTCGTCGGCCAGCCCCGCCTCCAGGTGCTCGGGGACCGGCGGGCGCAGGGCCACCATGGTGACGTCGGCGGGCGGGTGCCAGGCGGCGGCCTCGCAGAGCCCGGGAAGGGCCTGGGGCAGCGGAGGGGCGGCGAGGATGAGGTGGAGCAGCCGTCTGCGCCGCGCCGGAACCTCCGAGAAGGCCCGCGACTGCACCTCGACGTAGCCCTCGCGGGAGATCTGCTCCAGTTCGTCGACGTAGGCGAACAGGGCGTCGGCGAAGGCGAGGATCAGCGCGGGCGAGAGCCGGTACTGCTGGCCGACGGCCTTGGCGCGCCGCAGCGCGATGCGGGCGCCGAGCCGGTACGCCCCCTGGAGGGTGTCCAGTTCGCGGCCCTCGTAGGCCTCCACGCGGCCGAACTTGCGCAGCAGTTCGTCACGGAGCACGGCGTTCTTGCCGGGGTCGGCGACGCGGTCCACGAAGGCGTACAGGGCCTGTTCCAGACCCTGCCGGATGGGCTCGGCGTTGGGGCCGTTGAGCAGCCGTCCGTAGACGGGGTAGGCCCGGGTGACCTCGGCGCCGATCTCCTTCATGAGACCGGGTAACTCCGGCCGCATGAAGGCGGCGAACTCCTTGGGGAGGGGTTCCAGCGGTTCACCGACTTCAGACGGTCGCGTGGTTGAAGGCATGAGTGCCGTCCCTTGCTCTTCGGTGCCCACGGTGCGCCGGCCGTGTGCTTCGGATCCGCGGGGGAGAGGCACACGGCCGGACTTGAGGTGACGCGTGTTCGGGCTGTTGAAGTTAAATCAAGTTCGGTGGGACGTACACAGTCTGTGCGCATTTCCGTGTGGTGGGGTGGGGGATGGCTGCCGGGACGGCTGAGAATCGACGCCCCGCGGCCATTACTCGACGGCGGAGTACCGGTCCCGTCAGTCGACGGCGGAGTGCCAGTTCCGTGCGAGGCGCTTGCCCGCGTCGGGGGCGAAGGTGCCGGGGGCGTTGAGCCCGGCGAGGTGGGTCTGGGTGCTCTTGAGCGTGAGGTCGTTCTTCCCGGAAGCGGAGGGCAGCCCGGTCTTGGCGTTGACCGCCGCGTCGATCAGGCCGAGCAGGCCGAGACCGCAGCCGCTGGCGCCCGGCACGGCGAAGGTGCTGTCGTTCTGCGTCGCCCCGGTGAGGTTGACGCGGCTCATCTCGCCGTCCTCGGCGGCCGTGCCGTCACCGTGGAAGAACGACATGCCGAACTCGGGGAACTGGAGGTTCTTCGGACGCAGGACGATGGGGTTGGCGGCGGTGCCGATGTAGCACCTCTTGCCGAGGAACGGGTTCTCCAGGTGGATGCGGACCGGTATGGCGACGATCGGCTTGTCGGTGAGGATGCCGGCGGTCTGGTCGAAGTCGTAGGGGGCGCCGACGGACTCCACCGTCGCCGTGATCTTGTTGAGGGAGCTGTCGTTGAGCTGCTCGCAGATGGCCGTGATCGCGGGGATGTCGCTCGGGCACATCAGCCCCAGCAGCCCGCCGGGGACGGTCGCGGAGTCGGCGATCAGGGCGCCGCCGGGCGGCGCCACCACGGAGCTGGTCCCGTCGGCGTTCTGGACGACCCCGATCTGGAGGTTCGTCCGGCCCGTCGGCACGGTGGTCCTGCCCAGCTTGATGGAGCCGTTCGGTGAGGCGGAGACCACGCACTGCGGGGTCTTGGCCAGGCCGTCGGCGGCCAGCATCGCCGGGGCGTCCACGGGGCAGCGGGTGAAGGGCGCCCACTCGCCGTTCGGTACCGCGGCGGCGGCCGTGGCGGTGCCCACGGAGGCGAGGACGCCGAACGCGGTGCCGAGGGCGGTGGCGGCGACTTGGGCGCCGAGGGAGAACCGCATCATGTGGCCTTCCGGGTCAGGAGGGGAGAGGAGTACAGGGTCTGGGGGTGGAGAGGGAGGCGTCATCGTTCGGCTACGGGGATCTTGCGGGGCTGGGCGTCCTCGGTGCACTCGTCGGGATTGAGCACATCGGCCGAGACGAAGCAGGTTTGCCCCTGGATCTGCTTGACATAGTTGCCGGGGCCGGACACCGAGGCCGTGAGCAGGCGGTCGAGGTCCTCACCGCCCGCGGTGCCGCACCCCGTGAAGGCGGGGATGGTGACCTTGCCGGTCAACGGGCCGCCGGACAGCAGCAGGTAGCCGGTGGCGGGCTGGCCGGTGGTCTGCTCGCCCCGGCCGTGCAGGACCACGTGGTCGCCGGGGTGCTTCGCCGGGTCCGGCTCCGGGGACACGAGGGACGTCTTGGTCCGGCACTTCGTCCCGACGTCCAGCGGGGTGCCGTTGACCTTCAGCGACGTCACCCGGAGCACGAGCGGCGCTCGGACGTAGGTGTCCGTGCTGGTGAAGACGAAGTCGGTGGTGCCGTGCGAGTCGATGGTCATCGGCCCCGTCTGCTCCAGCACCATCGTGGCCGTCGTGGGGGTGAAGTCGAAGGTCAGGAAGGTCGCTTCGAAGGGCGGGGTCTGCTTGCGCTGCCGGTGGTAGAGGTCGGCGGTGGAGTGCTGGGTGATGGTGGCACCGCTGTAGTCCGGGAAGAAGACGAACTGGGGCTCGCCCTGGGTGATGAGGGTGCAGAACGGCGGGATCAGCGCCGCGCCGTCGAGCTTGTTCACGTTGGAGTAGCCGGTGATGTAGGCGTTCAGAGACATCGGTCCGGCCGGGTACTTCTCGTCGTACTTGCAGGTCGGGGCGGCCCGTCCGGCGGCGCCGCCACCGCCCGGCCCCGGCTCGGCGACCTTCGGGGCGCGCCCGTCCCGCCGGCCCGCCGGGTCCTTCCCCGCCGGCCCCGGCGTGCCGGAGGCGGACGGCGTACCGGAGGGCGATCCGCTCGGAGAATCCGTGCCGCCTTCCTCGTCCGTGCCGACGCGGACGCCGACCAGCCGGCCTCCGTCCGGGGCGTCCTCGGCCAGCTCGCAGTCGACGGTCACCGAGGCGGGGTCGGTGGCTCCGCCGTCCGCGGTGGCCGGCGCCAGGTCCAGGGCGAAGTCCCGGGCCGTCATGGTCAGTTCGCCCGTGCTCCGCCCGGTCACCGAGGGGACGTCCCCCGTCGCGGTCAGCGTCAGCGGCCCGGTCGGCGGCAGGGCCGCGGGCTCACTGCTGCCGCGCCAGGTCGCCTCGGCGGTGGCCTCGCCCTGGGCGACGCCCACGTCGAGCCGGGTCGCCGCCCGGACGCCGGCCGCGCCCAGCTTCGTGAGATCCGCCACCGCCGGCTCGGGCAGCTCGACCGCCGTGGCCACGTCCGCGGGTTCGATCGGCTCACCGGCCGCCACCCGCTCGGGGAAGGCCGCCGAGATCCGTACGGTCACGGAGTCCTTCCCGGAGGGGAACAGGCATACGTAGGGCAGGGCGGTGTCGACCTTCTGCTCGCCGGATGCCCCGGCCGCCCCGGACGCCGCGGGCACCGTGGCGACCAGCACGGCGAACACGGCGACCGCCGCGCTCCGGGCGCGGCCGCGGACCACCCGTCGGGCGGTCGGGGTTCGGGGGCCTGTCATCAGTCGCTCCGCTCGGGTCGTCGGTCGTTCCGCTCGGGTCGTCCGGCACGTGGCTCAAGTGGCCCGTCCGCGGACGGGACGGCCCACGGCGGTCGGGTGCGGGGGCCCGCACGCCCGGCCGGGAGGAACCGGCCGGGCGGCGGCGAGCCGTGCTCTGCTCAGGAGCCGGATCCCCTTACGGGTTGGATCCGACGATCGTCGGGATGGTGTTCGTGCCCGTGACCTTGACCGCGTACTTGCCCTTGAAGGTGGGTTTCGTGGAGGTGGTGACCACGGTGCCGCAGCCGGAGGCCAAGGTGACGGCCAGGTCGCCGCTGACGCTGGTGACCGCGAGGACGCCGGTGGAGTTGGTGTAGGTGCCGGTGGCCTTGCCCTGCACGGTGAACACGCAGGCGCCGGCGGTCACCTTCGCCTTGACGTTGCCGATGTGGCCCGAGGTCACGCCGGTCGAGGCGTTGTAGTCCTGGGCGACGACGGTCCAGGGAGTGGTCGCGATGGTCGTGACGTTGCCCAGGACGCTGGTGCAGGGCGAGGCGCTGGTGCCGAAGTTGATGGCGTTGATGGTGGCCACCGTCGCCGGGTTGCCGGTGGCGCTGGACATCGTGCCCGAGGCGCCGGACGTCGTACAGGTCATCGGGATGTTGGCGGTCAGCACGATGTTCCCGCTGTTGACCGCCGTGAAGTTGGCCGGGGACGGGGTGACGGTCCAGACCGTGGAGGGGACGGCCGATGCGGGGGCGACGGCCATGGCGAAGGCGGCGGCGCCCGCGCCCGCCACGACGGCGATTCTGGTCAGAGGCTTGTTCATGACTTGGGACTCCCTTGTGGATGGTCCGGCAGAGGGGGGCCGCGCCGTCCTTGTGGGGGCAGAAGAACGAGCGGTCCGCGGCCCGGAGATCCTCGACCGCAAGCCACGACGCTACTTGCGGGAAACTTAGCCGAACAATGGCGCAGACCATGATTCTTTCGAGAAGTGGAAATGCCTGTTTCCCAGGTGAGCAGTCCGGCGCCCCGGTTAGTCACCCGCTGCTAAAAAGGCACCGTGGCCGAAACCTTCCGCTGAAGCCGCAAAAACCCTCCACGGGCGGTGCGCGGGGCTGCTCCGCGGGGTCCGCCGAAGCCCGCCTTGCTCACCGGGTGACAAAGGGAAGGCGGGACTTTGTCGCCGTCTGACAAAGAAGCGGGAGCCGGGCTCAAATCTTCGGGAAAAACCGATCCCTCTCTTGCCCGCCCAGGTTACCCAGCCGTAGCGTGCCGGGCACGGCGCTGATCGCCAGGTGGGCCCCACCCCGCACCGCGGCCGCACCCACACCCCGTATACAGACCGCACCGCCTGCCCTCACCCGCTTTTGGAGGTGACATGGGAATCGAAGTGGTGGTCGAGGGCCTCACCAAATCCTTCGGCACGCAGAAGATCTGGCAGGACGTGAGCCTCACCCTGCCCGCCGGAGAGGTCAGCGTCATGCTCGGTCCTTCCGGCACTGGAAAGACCGTATTCCTCAAGTCGCTCATCGGACTGCTCAAGCCGGAGCGGGGCCGGGTCCTCATCGACGGCGTCGACATGGTGAACAGTTCCGAACGAGATATTTATGAGACCCGCAAGAAATTTGGGCTCATGTTCCAGGACGGCGCCCTTTTCGGCTCCATGTCCCTTTTCGACAACATCGCCTTTCCGCTGCGCGAGCACACCCGGAAGAAGGAGTCGGAGATCCGCCGCATCGTCATGGAGCGGATCGACGTCGTCGGGCTGCTGGGCGCCGAGGGCAAACTGCCGGGGGAGATCAGCGGCGGCATGCGCAAGCGGGCCGGACTCGCCCGCGCGCTCGTGCTCGACCCGCAGATCATCCTCTGCGACGAACCCGACTCCGGGCTCGACCCCGTCCGCACCGCCTACCTCTCCCAGCTGCTCATCGATCTGAACGCGCAGATCGACGCGACGATGCTGATCGTCACCCACAACCTCGACATCGCCGCCACGGTGCCCGACAACATGGGCATGCTCTTCCGGCGTGAACTGGTCACCTTCGGCCCGCGCGAGGTGCTCCTCACCAGCGAGGAGCCGGTCGTGGCGCAGTTCCTGTCCGGCCGCCGCGAGGGCCCGATCGGGATGTCGGAGGAGAAGGACGCCGCGACCCTCGCCGCCGAGGCCGCGGGAGCACGGGGTGCGGGCGCCGACGGCCCGCGGGAGATCATCCCGCAACTGGAACCGTCCCCCGGACTGCCGCCGCGCCGCGCCGTCGCCCGCCGCCGGGAGCGGGTCCTCGGCATGCTCGACGGGCTGCCGCCCGCAGCGCGCACCGCCATCGAGCACACGTACGCCGCCCTGCCCACCGCCGGTGACACATCCGGGGCGCATGCTGCTCCCGGTGGACCCGCTGCCCCCAGCGCCCACACTGCCCCCACCGCTCCCGGCACCCCCACTACGCCCACCCCGCCCACCACCCCCCTCCCCGAACCCACCAGCCGGAGCGGCACATGATCGCCGGAGCCCTGCGGCAGACCGGGCGGCTCTTCGCGCTCGCCGTCGAGGTGGCCCGTGCGATCTTCCGGCGGCCGTTCCAGTTCCGGGAGTTCGTGGAGCAGTTCTGGTTCATCGCCGGCGTCACGATCCTGCCCGCCGCGCTGGTCTCGATCCCGTTCGGTGCCGTGATCGCCCTCCAGGTCGGCTCGCTCACCCAGCAGCTCGGCGCCCAGTCCTTCACCGGCGGCGCCAGCGTGCTGGCCGTCGTACAGCAGGCGAGCCCGCTGATCGTCGCCCTGCTGATCGCGGGCGCGGCCGGCTCCGCCATCTGCGCCGACCTCGGCTCCCGCACCATCCGCGAGGAGCTGGACGCGATGGAGGTCATGGGAGTCTCACCCGTGCAGCGCCTGGTGGTGCCCCGGGTCCTGGCCGCCATGGGGGTCGCGGTCCTGCTCAACGGCCTGGTCTCCGTGGTCGGCATCCTCGGCGGCTACGCCTTCAACGTCTTCCTCCAGGACGGCACCCCCGGCGCCTACCTCTCCAGCTTCTCCGCCCTCGCCCAGCTCTCCGACCTCTACATCAGCGAACTGAAGGCGCTCGTCTTCGGGTTCATCGCGGGAGTCGTCGCCGCCTACCGGGGCCTGAACCCGCGCGGCGGCCCCAAGGGCGTCGGCGACGCCGTCAACCAGTCCGTCGTCATCACCTTCATGCTGCTCTTCTTCGTCAACATGGTGATGACGGGCGTCTACCTCCAACTCGTTCCGCCGAAGGGAGGCTGAGGTCCGTGGCCTCCCCGTTCGTCTGGCTCGACCGTTCGGGCGATCAACTCCTCTTCTACGTGCGCTCCCTGCTCTGGATCCCGCGCACCCTGCGCCGCTACCTCAAAGAGGTGCAGCGCCTCCTCGCCGAGGTCGCCTTCGGCACCGGCGGCCTCGGCGTCATCGGCGGCACCATCGGCGTGATGGTCGCGATGACCCTGTTCACGGGGACCGTCGTGGGGCTCCAGGGGTACGCGGCGCTCGACCAGATCGGCACCGCCGCCTTCACCGGATTCGTCTCCGCGTACTTCAACACCCGTGAGATCGCCCCGCTGGTCGCCGGACTCGCCCTCTCCGCGACCGTCGGCGCAGGCTTCACCGCCCAGCTCGGCGCCATGCGCATCAACGAGGAGGTCGACGCACTCGAAGGCATGGGCATCCGCTCCCTGCCGTACCTGGTCACCACCCGCATCATCGCCGGCGTCGTCGCCATCATCCCCCTCTACGCGATCGGGCTGCTCTCCTCCTACCTGGCATCGCGCTACGTCACGGTCCTCTTCAACGGCCAGTCCCGGGGCACGTACGACCACTACTTCAACCTGTTCCTCTCACCCACGGACGTGCTGCTCTCCGTCCTGAAGGTGCTCATCTTCAGCGTGATGGTGATCGTCGCCCACTGCTACTACGGCTACCGCGCCTCCGGCGGCCCCGCCGGGGTCGGCGTCGCCGTCGGCCGGTCGGTGCGCAACGCGATCGTGCTGATCAGCGTCACCGACTTCTTCCTGTCACTGGCCCTGTGGGGCGCCACCACGACGGTGAAGGTGGCGGGCTGACATGAGCCGAACGCGAGGCGCGACGGCGCGCCGCCGACTCGCCGGAGTGGCCTTCCTGCTGGTCCCCGCCCTGCTGGTGTGGCTCGCGGTCGCCGTCTACGACAAGCGGTTCACCGACTCCGACCCGGTGGTCGTGGAGGCCGGCGGTGTCGGCAACGAGATGCACCTGGGCGCCGAGGTGAAGCTGCGCGGCGTCGTCGTCGGCGAGGTACGCGAGATCGACGCCACCAGTGACGGCGCCCGGCTCACCCTCGCCCTGCGCCCCGGGACCCTCGACCGGATCCCGGCCGACGTACGCGCCCAGATGCTGCCGACCACCCTGTTCGGCGAACGCTTCGTCGCCCTCGTCCCGCCCGCCGCGCCCTCCCCGCGGCCGCTGGCCCCCGGCGCCGTCATCCCGCAGGACCGCTCCACGAGCGCCGTGGAACTCCAGCAGGTCCTCGACAACGTGCTGCCGATGCTCACCGCCGTCCAGCCGCAGAAACTCTCCGCCACCCTCTCCGCCGTCTCCCAGGCCCTGGAGGGACGCGGCGACCGGCTCGGGGACACCCTCACCCTCCTCGACTCGCACCTGCGGAAGTTCAACCCCCAACTGCCCACTCTCAACCGTGACTTGAAAGAGCTCGTGAAGGTCAGCCATGTCTACGCCGACGCCGCCCCCGACATCCTCACGGCCCTCACCGACTTCACCACCACCAGCGGCACCCTGGCCGAGAAGGAGAGCGAGCTGGCCGGCACCCTCGGCGCCACCACCAGGACGGCCGAGGACATGACCGCCTTCCTGCGGCAGAACGAGGACAACATCATCCGGCTCTCCGCCGCCTCCCGGCCCACCCTGGAACTGCTCGCCGAGTACTCCGCGGCCTTCCCCTGCACCCTGCGCACCCTCGCCGACTCCGTCCCGGCCATGGACAAGGCCCTCGGCAAGGGCACCGACCGGCCCGGCCTGCGCGTCGACGTCACCACCGTGCCCTCGCGCGGCGCCTACCGCCCCGGCCGCGACACCCCCTCCTACGGCGCCGGCGGCGGCCCCCGCTGCTACCCGGTGCCCTACCTCGGCCTCGCCACGAAACCGGCCGTACAGGCCCCCGCGACGGCCGGGCAGGACCTCGGCCCCGCCAACTCCCCCCAGGAGAACGACCTCGTCAACGAACTGCTCGCGCCCGCCGCCGGCAAGGCCCCAGCCGACCTGCCCGAGTGGAGCAGCCTCCTCGCGGGCCCGGCACTGCGCGGCACGGAGGTGACCCTGCGATGACATCCCGGCCCGCCGCCCACACCCGGCGCCGTCCGCTGACGGGCCCGGTCCTCAAGTCCCTCGCCTTCGTCATGGTCACCGCACTGGCCACGGCCGTCCTCGGCCTGAGCGTCTCCGGCACCCGGGTCGGTGACGACGCCCTCTCCTACAAAGCGCTGTTCACCGACGCCACCGGAGTCGTCGACGGCGACAGCGTACGGATCTCCGGGGTCCAGGTCGGCGAGGTCACCGACGTCCGAGTCGTCGACCGGCGCACCGCCCAGGTCACCTTCACCGTCCGCGACGACCGCACCCTGCCCGCGTCGACCACCGCCGCCGTGAAGTACCTCAACATGGTCGGGCAGCGCTACATCGCCCTCGGCCGGGGCAGCGGCGACCTGTCCGGCGCCCTCGACGCCGGCGACACCATCCCGCTCGACCGGACCGCCCCCGCCCTCGACCTGACCCTGCTCTTCAACGGCTTCAAGCCGCTCTTCGAGGGCCTCGACCCCAAGGACGTCAACGAACTCGCCGGCTCCATCGTGCAGATCCTCCAGGGCGAGGGCGGCACCGTCGACGGCCTCATCCGGCACATCGGCTCCGTCAGTACGACGATCGCCGCCAAGGACAAGGTCATCGGCAAGGTGGTGAAGAACCTCAACACGGTCCTGACCACCCTCAACGACCGCGAGGCCGACTTCGACGACCTCGTCGACACCCTCCAGAAGCTCGTCACCGGGTTCAGCGCGGACCGCAAGCCCCTGGGCAAGGCCGTCGCGGCCATGGGTGACCTGACCACCGTCACCGCCGACCTCCTCGACGAGGGCCGCGCGCCCCTGAAGAAGGACATCCGCCAACTGGGCCGCCTGTCGGACAACCTCGGCGACGCCACCCCGCGCATCGAGGACTTCCTGGAGCGGACCCCCGCCAAGCTGACCGCCCTGGGCCGCCTCTCCTCCTACGGCTCCTGGTTCAACCTCTACCTCTGCGAGGCCCGCGTGGACGGAGTGACCACCTCCACCGGCGCGAAGCCGCCGACCGGCATCGCGGTCACCGAAGCGAGGTGCGGCGCATGACCGTGCTGCTGCGGCCCGAACGCCACGACACCCCCGCTCCCGCCCCGACGCCCCGCCGCCTGCGCCCACCGCGGCTGAAGCCCGTCAAGGACCGCGACCCCATCGCCGTGGCCCTCGTCGGCCTGCTCCTGCTGGCGCTGCTCACCGCCGTCGCGTACAACGCCGACCGGCTGTCCCTCACCGGCGGCACCACCTACAGCGCCGACTTCACCGAGGCGGCGGGCCTGGACGAGGGCGACGAGGTGCGCGTCGCCGGGGTCAAGGTCGGCGAGGTCACCGGAGTGGCCCTCGACGGCGACCGCGTGCGGGTCACCTTCGAGGTCGAGCACGCCTGGATCGGCGACCGCACCACCGCCGCCATCGCCATCAAGACCCTGCTGGGCGACAAGTACCTGGCCCTCGACCCGCTCGGCACCGCGGAACAGGACCCCGGCGACCGCATCCCCCGGACCCGGACGACCTCCCCGTACGACGTCACCCAGGCCTTCCAGGACCTCGGCTCCACCGTCGACGCCATCGACACCGAGCAGCTCGCGAAGAGCTTCGAGACGATCTCGGAGACCTTCGAGAACTCCCCGCCCCACGTCCGCAAGGCCGCCACCGGACTGTCCGACCTGTCGCGTTCCGTCTCCAGGCGCGACCGTGAGCTGTCCGAACTCCTCAAGGGCAGTGCGAGGTTCACCAAGACGCTGAAGGACAAGAAGTCCAGCTTCGAGACCCTCATCCAGGACGCCGGGCCGCTGCTCGGCGAACTCCGGGACCGGCGCAAGGCCATCACCGCCCTGCTCAAGGGCAGCCGCCTCCTCGGGACCGAGCTGACCGGCCTGGTGGACGACAACGAGAAGCAGCTCGGCCCCACGCTGAAGGCGCTCGGCCGCGTCACCACCGTCCTGAAGGAGAACAACACCCGCCTCGACCGCACGCTCGCCCTGGTCGGCCCCTACTACCGGCTCATCGGCAACACCCTCGGCAACGGCCGCTGGTTCGACAGCTACCTGTGCGGGGTGGTGCCCCGCGACTACCTGCCCGCGCAGTCCCGGCCCAAGACGTCGTGCATGCCGCCCAAGCAGCCGGCGGCGACCCCAGGGAGCGGTGAGCGATGAGCAAGCGCAGAACACTCCTCGCGGCCGCGCTCGCCCTCGCCCTGGTCGCCGCGGGACTCGTCATGGTGCGCGTCCTGGACTCCGCGGGCACCCGCGTCACCGCCTACTTCGACCGTGCCGTCGGCATCTACGCCGGTTCCGACCTGCGCGTCCTCGGCGTCCGCGTCGGCGAGGTGGCGTCGGTCCACCCCGAGGGCACCCGGGTACGGGTCGAACTGTCGCTGGACGACGGCGTACGCGTACCGAGGTCGGCGCGGGCCCTGGTGGTCGCGCCCAGCGTCGTCGCCGACCGCTACGTCCAGCTCACCCCGGCCTACCGCTCCGGACCCGCCCTCGACGACGGCGCCGTCCTGCCCGCCTCCCGCAACCGCACCCCGGTCGAGATCGACCAGCTGTACGCCGCGATCACCGACCTCGGCAAGGCACTCGGGCCGGACGGGGCCAACTCCGCCGGAGCCCTGTCGAAGCTGCTCAGGACCGGCGCCGCCAACCTCGACGGCAACGGCAAGGCCATCGGCCGGAGCATCGAGGAGTTCGGCAAGGCCACCAAGACCCTCGACGGCTCCAGCGACGACCTGTTCACCGCCCTCGGCAACCTCCAGACCTTCACCACCATGCTGAAGGACAAGGACAGCGGCGTACGCACCGCACAGGAGCGGCTGGACACGGTCGTCGGCCACTTCGCCGACAACAAGGACGACCTCGCGGGCGCGCTGGAGGAACTCGGCACCGCCCTCGGCCGGGTGAAGACCTTCATCAAGGACAACCGCGGCGAGCTGAAGAAGAACGTCGACCGGCTCGTCCCGATCACCCGCACCCTGGCCCGCCAGCGCACCTCGCTGGCCGAGGCCCTGGATGTCGCACCGCTCGCCGCGGGCAACCTCCTCGGCGCCTACGACACCGGCACCGGCAGGATCGACGGCCGGGCCAACCTCAACGAGATCAGCATGGGCGGCCCGCTGCTGCCCCTGCCGGCGACAGGCGGCTCCGCACCTTCCGGTGCGCCCTCGTCGCCCTCGTCGCCGCCCGCGGGGGAGGGGGAGCGGTGAAGCGTGTCGTACGCCGCCGGGGCAGGGCCGCCCAGCCTGCCGACTCCACGGGTGCCGACCAGGTGGAGACCGCCGAGGCCGCCCGCGTCGAGGCCCCGCACGGCACGGTACGGCGGCGGGCGCTCACCGCCGGAGCGGCCACGGGTGCCGGCCTCGGCGGGCTCCTCGCCCTCGGCCTCGGCTTCGCGCTCGCCCTGGGCGCGTTCTCCGTCCCCGTCCCGCGCTTCGACGGCATCGAGGACCTGCCCCTGCCGGGCGGTGCCGACCTCGGCTCCCACCCCTACACCGTCACCGCCGAATTCGACGACGCCCTCAGCCTGGTGCCGCACGCCGCGGTCAAGGTCAACGACGTCGCCGTCGGCCGGGTCACCGCCATCCGCCTGGACGGTGACGCGTGGTCGGCCCGCGTCACCATGGAGATCAACGGCGACGTCCGGCTGCCCCGCGACGCCGGCGCCCGCCTCGAACAGTCCAGCCTGCTCGGTGAGAAGTACGTCCAGCTCGTCGCGCCCGCCACGCCGTCCGCCGCGTCGCCCGCTTCGTCCTCCGCCACGGGCCGGCTCGGCGACGGCGGTGTCATCCCGCTCGCCCGCACCGGCCGCAACACCGAGGTCGAGGAAGTGTTCGGCGCCCTGTCCCTGCTGCTCAACGGCGGCGGTGTCAACCAGCTCAAGACCATCACGCGGGAACTCGACAAGGCCCTCGGCGGACGCGAGCCCGAGGTCCGCTCCATGCTGAAACGGGTCGAGGAACTCGTGGGGAACCTGGACGACCACCGCGGTGACATCACCGACGCCCTCGACGGCGTCAACCGGCTCGCCACGACTCTCGCCGGCCGCAAGGACGACGTACGCACCGTCCTGACCGGCCTCTCGCCGGGCCTCGACACCCTGCACGAACAGCGCGGCTCACTGCTGACCATGCTCCGCTCCCTGGACACGCTCTCCGGCGTCGCCGTCTCCACCGTCGAAGCGAGCAAGGATGACATGGTCGCCGACCTCAAAGCCATCGCCCCCACCCTCAAGGCCCTCGCTGACGCGGGGAGCGACCTGCCCGACTCCCTCCAGGTGCTGCTCACCTACCCGTTCACCGACGAGGTGCTGAACGGGGTCAAGGGCGACTACCTCAACGTGTACCTGCACATGACGGCCACCCCCGGCACCCAGATCATCCCGCCCCTCGTTCCGCGGGGCAGGCCGCCCTCACCCACCGCCACACCCCCGGGCGCCGCGCCTCCCCAGCGGTCCGGCCCCGGAGCCACGGCGTCCCCGTCGGCGCCGCTGCCCCTGCCCTCCGTACCGACGCCGACGATGCCGAAGACACCGACGCCCACGACCGCGCCGACACCTGCCGGGAGCCCCGGGAACGGAGGCACACCGGGATGATCACGCTCGCCGTACGCCTGAAGAACCTCGCCTTCCTCCTCATCGCCGTCCTCGTCCTCGGCTTCCTCGGCATCCGCTACGCGGACCTCGGCCGGTACGTCGGCGTGGCCGACTACTACACCGTGAAGGTCGAACTCCCGCGCACCGGCGGCCTGTTCACCCACTCCGACGTCACCTATCGCGGCGTGTCGGTGGGCCGGGTCGGCCCCATCGGACTCACCGCGGACGGGGTGGTCGCGGAGCTGCGCATCAAGAAGTCCGCCCCCCGCATCCCCTCCGACACCCGGGCCGTGGTGGCCGGGCTCTCCGCGGTCGGCGAGCAGTACATCGACCTGCGGCCCGAGAGCGACGCCGGTCCCCACCTCGCCGACGGCAACCGGATCGCGCAGTCCGACACCGAGGTGCCCGCGCCCGTCACCGACGTGCTCACCAGCGTCAACGACCTCGTCCGGTCCGTGCCGCTGGAGGACCTGCGTACGGTCGTCGACGAATTCGGCGAGTCCTTCGAGGGACACGGCGACGACCTACAGGTGCTGCTGGACAACGGCGGCGCCTTCATCGAGGCCGCCGACCGCAACCTGCCCTCCACCACCCGCCTGCTCGCCGACGGCGAGACCGTGCTGCGCACCCAGGCCGAGGAGGCGAAGGCCATCCGCGGCTTCGCGGACGGCGCCACCGAACTCGCCCGCACCCTCAAGGGCTCCGACGCCGACGTGCGCCGCCTCCTCACCGTCACACCGGACGCGGCGACACAGGTCAGCGGATTGCTCCGGGACCTCGACCCCAGCCTGGGCGTGGTCCTCGCCAACCTGGTCACCACCTCCGAGGTCGCCGTCACCCGGCAGCGCGGCATCGAGGAACTCCTCGTGAAGTACCCCGCGGCGATCTCGGCCGGCGCCACCGCCGTCGACGGAGGCAAGATGAAGCTCGGCCTGGCCGTCACCTTCTTCAAGCCGCTGCCCTGCACCGACGGCTACGGCGGCACCCGGTACCGCACCGGTTTGGACCTCGGTACCGCCCCCGCCCTCAACACCGGCGCCTCCTGCACGGCACCCGCCGCGAGCGGTGTCAACGTACGGGGCTCCGCCAACGCCCCCAGGGGCGGCCCGTCACCCGATCCGGCCAGGCCCGGCTCCCTGCCCTCGGGGAGCACCGGCGCCACCGCGTCAGGCTCGTCGAAGGCCACCGCACCGCTGCCGGGCGCGCTGGCCCTGCCGGACACGGGCGGCGCCGGGGCGGCCGGGCTGCGGGGGCTGCTCGGCGCGGACACGGAGGCGGGCCGATGAGGCGGGCGCGCGTCCTCACCGGGGCGGGGTTGGCACTGGCGCTGGGGTTCTGCGGCACCGGGGTGTGGACATACGCGCAGGCACGGGGCGACGACTCGCTCGCGTACGGCCGTGCCCGCGACGAGGCGCTGGCCGACGGCCGGGAGCGGCTCGCCGTCCTGAACACCCTCGACGCCTCGTCCCGGCAGCGGGCGCGGGCAGGCATCCAGGACTGGCGCGCCGCCTCGACGGGTCCGCTGCGGGAGGAACTGGGCCGCACCGCCCCCAGAAAGGGTGCCTCGGCGCGGGGCACGGTCACCGAGGCCGCGCTCACCGCCCTCGACACGCGCGCGGGCACGGCCAAACTCGTCGCCACCGTCCGCGTCGAGGTCACGCCCGCCGGAACGAAGCCGCCGACCACGGACCGCAAGCGCCTGGAGGCGGTCCTGGCCCGCACGGGCGAGGGCGAGTGGAAGGTCAAGGCACTGAGCGCGGTGCCGCTCCCCCGGACGGCGAAGGAGGACGAAGGCCGATGACACGGCTCCCGCACCTCGCGACACGGCTCCCGCACCTCGGGCGCCCCCGGGCCTCGTCCGCCCCGGACGACGCGACGAAACCCGCACCGCCCGCCGGAGAGGGCGGGGGCGACGCGGAGGCCGGTGCCGGTACCGACGACCGGTCCGCCACCGACGCGCAGGCCGCACCCGGCCCACCGGCCCCGGACGAAGCACCGGCGAAGCCCCGCCGCAGCCTCCGACACCTCGTCCCCGCCACGTGTGCCGCGCTGCTCGTCCTCGCCGGGTCCGGCTTCTTCTACGGCGCCCACCAGCTGAGGTCCACCCCGTCCGCCCGCAACCACGCGCTGACCGACGCCGAGGCCACCACGCGTGTCGCCGGTGACGTCGGCAACGCCCTCGCCCGCGTGTTCTCGTACGCCCCGGACGGCCTGGGGACGACCGAGCGGGCGGCGCGGACGGTCCTCGCGGGGCGGGCGGAGCGCCAGTACGCGGACCTGATGGGCCGGGTCCGCGCGGACCTCGCCGCGCAGCGCGTCACGCTCAGCACGCAGGCCGTACGCACCGGAGTGATCGAACTCGACGGCGACACCGCGCGGTTGCTGGTCTTCCTCGACCAGATCTCGCACCGCGGAAAGGCCGGCACCAGCACCGCGGCGGCCCAGCTCACGGTGACCGCGCGACGGGAGAACGACCAGTGGCGCGTCGTCGACATCAGGACCCGCTGAGCGGGCGCGGGGAGAGGGGAACACGGATGGGACGCGGGACAAGCGGAGCGGCCCGCCTCGGGCCGCTCGGGGCACTGCCGGTCACGGCGTTCGCCCTCCTGCTCACCCTGCTCGCGGGCGGTTTCGCCGTGTGGGCGGGCTGGGGCTGGTACGACGCGGCCCACGAGGACACCGCGGGCTACGCCGAGCAGCGCGACGCCGCCCTCGCCGCAGGCGAGCAGGCCGTGCAGAACCTCAACACCCTCGACCACCGCAGCCTCGACCGCGGTCTGGACCTCTGGGAGTCCTCCACCACCGGGGAGCTCCACGAGCAACTGGCCGCCGGACGCGACGCGTTCGCCACCCAGGTGAAGGCCGCCAAGACGGTGACCACGGCCAAGGTGCTCTCCGGCGCGCTCACCGAACTCGACGACCGGGCCGGCCGGGCCCGCGTGCTGGTCGCCCTGCGGGTGACGGTGAAGGCCCCCGGCGACAAGAGCAGCGACAAGGACAGCCGCATGCTCGGCGAACTGACCCGCACCGACGGCCACTGGAAACTCAGCGCCCTGGGCCAGGCCCCCGTCGGCGGCACGTCGGCCGGCTGACCGGCAGCAGGAGAGGACGACACACGATGCCGACGACCCGCCACCACCTGAACAACCGACGCCGCCGCCAGGCCCGCGAAGCCCTCCGCGCCCCGGCGGCGACCGACGCCCCCCGGTCCCGCGAAACCCCCCGTGGGCAGCCCGCACGCGCCCGGCCGGCCACCCGTGACACGAGCGCGGCCCGTGACGCGCCGGCGCCCGCCCGGAAGGGCCCACCCGCACCCCGCCGCCGCACCCTCGTGGCGCTCTGCCTGCTGACCCTCGTCCTCGGCGGCTTCGCCGGCTGGGCGCACGCCCGCGCGCAGGCCCTTCGCGACACCCCGGCCGCACGCAACACCGCCCTCTCCGACACCGCCCGCACCAGCGAGATCAAGGGCCAGTCGACCAAGGCCGTCGCCGGGCTCTTCTCGTACGACCACGCCGACCCCCGTGCCCTCGACAAGGCCGCGCGGCACTGGCTGACGGGACGCGCCGTCGCCCAGCACCGGGACCTGCTCGGCGACCTCCGTACGCGGGCGGACCAGCAGAAGGCGGTGATCACCACGACGGTCACCGACAGCGCCGTCGAGCGCATCGACGGGGACCGGGCCCGCGTCCTCGTCTACGCCGATCAGAGCAGCGTCAGCACCGCCGGCGGCAAGAAGGCGGACGACGACGGCACCTACGCCGGGGCGATGTTCGCCCTCGACGTCCAGCGGCGCGACGGCCGTTGGCTCATCTCCGGCATCGACACCTTCGGCCGCTGAACCCCGCACGCCCCCCACCACCAGGGAGTGACAGGTCATGCCCGCACGCCGTGCCCGACCCCTGCCCGCCCGGACCCGGCGGGGTCTGCGGGCCACCGCCATCGCCGTGACCGCGGTCGCGGCGCTCACCGCCTCCCAGGCCCCCGGACTCCCGCCGGAGGCGAGCGCCCGCCCGGCCGCCGGCGACCGTGCCGCTCCGGCCGCGGACCTCCCGTACGCCGAACTGCCCCCGCCCGACGACGGTTCGTACCACACCGAACTCCCGCCGCTGGTCAGCCCGGACGCGCCGCCGCGCGCCGAGCGGATCGCCCGGGAACGTGCCGCGTCCGCGTCCGGCATCCCGGGAACGGTGCTGCGTGCCTACCGCTCCGCGGAGCGGTCCGTCGGCCGCACGGACCCCGGCTGCGCGCTGCCCTGGGAACTGCTCGCCGCCATCGGCAAGGTGGAGTCCGGGCAGGCGCGCGGCGGCGCGGTCGACCGGCACGGGACCACGCTCGGCCGGATCACCGGTCCGGCGCTCGACGGCCGGAACTTCGCCCTGATCCTGGACAGCGACGGCGGCGTCCACGACGGCGACACGGTGTACGACCGGGCGGTGGGGCCGATGCAGTTCCTGCCGTCGACGTGGGCGCGGTGGGGTGCGGACGGCAACGGCGACGGCCGCCGCGATCCCGGCAACATCTTCGACGCGGCCCTGGCCGCCGGGCACTACCTGTGCGCCGGGGACCGCGACCTGAGCCGGGCCGCCGACCTCGACCGGGCGGTCCTCAGCTACAACCACTCCCGCGCCTACCTCGAACTGGTCCGCACCTGGCTGGACTTCTACCGCCGGGGCGTGCACGCCGTGCCCGACGGCAAGGGCGTCATTCCGAAGTCTCCCGGAGCCGGCGGCGGCACCCCGGCGACGGAGCCGTCCGACAAGGGCGGCCGCGGGGGCGGCGGAGGCACCGGTGGCAAGGGCGACGACGCCGACGACGGCATCATCATCGGCCCCGAGCCCAGGCCCACCCCGTCCCCCTCGCACCCGGCGCCGCCCTCGCCGTCACCCCGGCCGTCCCCGTCGCCTACACGACCGGGCCCCTCACCGTCACCGGAGCCCTCCCCGTCCGGCTCCTCGTCACCGACGCCGACCCCCGACCCGACCCCCTCGCCGAACTGCCCGTCCGGCCCCCAGGACTGCCCGTCCGGATCGGCGAGCCCCTCGACCACGACTGCGCACACCGGCTGAACGGGCGTTGGCCCGCTGCCGCAGGCGAGGGTGGCGAGCACGGCCGCAGCCTCGGGCCGTCCGGCGTCACCGCGGTTGCTGCTCCGCGATGACCGCCCAGTCATCCGCCCCGCGGCCGTCGGCGATGGCCTGGTCGAAGACGGTCCGCAGCAGTTCACCGACCGGGAGCGGAACGTCGTGGCCGGTCGCCGCGTCGAGCGCGAGGTGGAGGTCCTTGCGGCCCAGCGCCGTGGTGAAGCCGGCCGGCTGGTACGTCCGTTCGGCGATCATCGAGCCGTAGCCCGCGTAGACGGCGCCGGGGAAGAGCGTCGAACTCAGCAGTTCGACGAACTGCTTGGAGTCGACACCGGCGCCTTCCGCCAGGCTGACGGCCTCGCCCAGTGACTGGATCGCGCAGGCGATCAAGTAATTGCCGAGGATCTTCACGACGTTGGCCTGCTCCGGACGGTCGCCGAGCCGCCACGTCCGCGAGCCGATCACGTCGAAGAACGGCTGCACACGGTCGATCAGCCCGTCCTCACCGGCCGCGAGGATGTTGAGTGCCCCGGCTTCGGCGACCGGAACACGGCCGAAGACCGGGGCCGCGACGTACCCGACACCGGACTCGGCGTGCGCCGCGCCGACCCGGCGGGCCAGGTCCGCGCTCACCGTGGCGAGGTTGACGTGCACAGTCCCGGCCGGGACCCGGGAGAGGACGCCGGAGTCGATGAACGTCTCGGTCACGGCCCGGTCGTCGGACAGGATCGAGAAGACCACCGGGGAACGCATGGCCTCCATGACGGAGGCGGCACGCCGGGCACCCGCCGCGACGAGGCGCTCCGCGTGCGCGGCGGAGCGGTTCCACACCACGACGTCGTGGCCCGCCTTCAGCAGGTTGCGCGCGATGGGTCTGCCCATCGCTCCCAGACCGATGACCGCGATGCTGCACATGCCGGACACACCCTTCCGCTGAACCGTCTCGGACGGTTCAAGGATGGCATGGGGCTACCATCCTGTCGAACTGCCTGAGACGGTTCAATGACTGAGGGCGCACTGCGGAGGCTGGACATGACCGAAGACGTACGGCGGGTGTTCCGGATGGACAACGAGGTCTTGGCGTTCCGCTTCACCGCCACCGTCAGCGACAGAGCCGGCGCGCAGCCGCGAGAGCGGCTGACCGACCCCGCACGGCTGCGGTTGTGGCTGCGGGCCACCGGGCTATACGTCACAGACGTGTCGCCGGCCGGCCTGAAGGACGCCGTCGAACTGCGCGAGGCGATCTACCGCGTCGGGTCGGCCGTCGCCACCGGTGAACAGCCGGATTCCGGGGATGTCCGCACCCTCAACACGACCGCTGCCGCCGGACACGCCAAGGCCGCGCTGGAGCAGGGGCGCGCGGAATGGCGCCTGACGGACACGACCCCCCTCGCTGACGCCCTGGGCGTCCTGGCCACGGACGCCGTCCACGTCCTCGGGGGCCCCGACCGCGGCCGCGTCAAGAACTGCGCAGGCCCCGGATGCGCGGGGCTCTATCTCGACACCAGCCGCGCGGCCAACCGCCGTTGGTGCTCCATGAACACCTGCGGGAACAAGGTCAAGAAAGCACGGCTCGCCACGCGCTGACGTGGAGCGGGCCGCCACCGAGGTCCTCCGGGGTCACAGCGGCAGCGGCGCGAGGCCGCGGGCGGGGTGGCGCGGACCGAGGAAGACGACGATGCCCTTGCCGTCGGGGGAGGGGTGGGTGGCCTGTGTCCAGTCCCGGCGTTCGTAGAAGGCCATGGCCCGGGGCGACTGGACGGAGGTGAGCAGCCAGGAGCGGCCCTCGGGGGCGTCCGCGGTGACGGCGTCCAGCAGCCGCGCGGCGAGCCCGTGGCCGTGTGCGCCGGGGCGGACGGCGAGTTCGTCCACCTCGAAGGCGCCGCACAGCCAGTCCTCGGTCCGCCGGGCGCCGAGCCCCGCCGCGGCCTGCGGATAGCAGCGGTCCACGGGGAAGGGCCGGGGCGTGGTCCAGCCGCAGGCGAAACCGAGCACCTCCCGGCCGGCCTGGGCCAGCGCGGTGCTGAAACCGGGGCGCCGCGCGTCATGGCGGAGGCGCTCGGCGAACTCCGCGGCACTCTCCTCGGTCTCGTTCCACGGCGGCGCGCAGAAGGCGTCGGCATAGACGGAGCGCAGCGCGTCGGCGTGCGGAAGGACGCCGTCGCCGTGCAGGACCCGCACGGCGGGCACCAGTGAAGAGCCCACGACCGGCTCCCTCTCTCTCGCGGTGATGACCTTATTGCAAGTAGTGTGCAATAAGGTCATCGGGGTACCGCAAGGGGGGTCAGGTTCCGGGGAGTTCGGCGCGGACGGCTCGGGCGGCCGCGACCAGGTTCTCCAGGGAAGGCCCGCGTCTCGGGCCGGCCGCGGGTCTTCAGACCGCGGTCGGGGTTGACCCACAGCCGCTCGGCCGGGATCGCCTTCAGCGCCGTGCGGACCGGTCCGCGGCCCGCAGTGACAGCGTCTCGCGCAGCGTGGGCTCGTCGACCTGGATCGATCGGCGGGCGGACGTACCGAGTGCCGTACGACTGGACCCAGCCGTGCCGCGTGGTCAGACAGCCGGTCAGCTGCTCGGCGGGGGTAGCCGTACGCGGTGGCCTGTGCTGCCGCCCTTCGCGTTCTCGTCCCGTCTCCGGGGTCTCAGGGACAGGGAATCTTCTCGCGAAGGAGATCTCCTTGACCGTTCAGTCCGCGGCCACACCGAACGGACGTCCGCGCTGTGCCGAGCGGGTGGTTCCGCTCGGTCCGTCATCTCTTCGGACTCGCGTGCACGTCCTCCTGACCGGAGGACACCTACTGGCCGGCGCTTCCCAGACCCCTTTCACCGGGTCCAGTGCGTATGACGGCGGTCGTTCCCGCCCACCGCTGCGGGGCAGTCCCGGATTCCCGCCGGGTTCCCTCTTGCGACGCGTCCCGCCGCGTTTCCCCGCACCCATGGGGCGCGGGGAAACGCGGCGGGGGCGAACCAACTGAGGCGGGACGCGTCATCGTCGCGTCCGAACGTCACCGGCGCCGCTCGTTGCCGCGCTTCTTGGCCACCGCCAGCACCACCAGCACCACGGCGGCCACCGCCACCAGGGGCCCACGACGCCGGTGCGCGCCCTGCGCGGCCTGCGTGACCTGGTACGCCTTCTCGGTGACCTCTTGCGACGTCCCGTCCTTGAGCCTGCTCGTCATCGTGGCGGCCGCCTCGGTGACCTGGTCCTTGGCCTGGGCCGCCTTGTCCTTGACCTGTGCCTTCACATCGGCCTTGCCGGCCAGGGCCTCCACCGTCTGCCCGAGCCGCTCGCGCGTGCCCTCGGTCTTCTCGCGCAGTTCCTCGGGCGTGGGAGTCCAGTCGGGGGACTGCTGATCGTCATTCATGGGTGTGCTTCCTCCTTGATTGCAACCATCTCGGGGGGCCGGGTCGTCCGGTGGATCCGGGTTCACTCCAGGCGTCGGCGGTCCTCCTCGGTCCACTTCGTGGTGTCGCGCGGTTCGACGTACGGCTCCTCGTTCTCGGGATGGCCGCCCTCTATGGCCCGCTGACGGGCCATCTCCGCGTCGAACTCCAGGCCCAGCAGAATCGCCAGGTTGGTGATCCACAGCCACACCAGGAAGATGATGACGCCGGCCAGGGTGCCGTAAGTCTTGTTGTACGAGGCGAAATTGGCCACGTACAGGGCGAAGCCGGCCGAGGCGATCATCCAGATCAGCAGGGCGAGGAGACTGCCGGGGGTCACCCATTTGAAGCCGCGGCCCCGGGCGTTGGGCGCGGCCCAGTACAGGATCGCGATCATGATGATGACGAGCAGGACCAGGACCGGCCATTTGGCGATCGACCACGCCGTCATGGCGCCGTCCCCGATCCCCAGGGCGGAGCCCGCCCGTTGCGCGAGGGGGCCGGTGAACACCACGATCAGCGCGCTGACGACCGCCAGCACCATCAGGACGACCGTCAACGCCAGGCGCAGGGGCAGCACCTTCCACACCGGGCGGCCCTCCGGCATGTCGTACACGGCGTTGGAGGTGCGGATGAACGCCGCGATGTAGCCGGAGGCCGACCACACGGCCAGCACCAGACCGACGATCGCCATGAGCGAGCCGGTGCCGCCGTTGCCCTGCAACTGCTGAACGGCGTCGGAGATTATGTCGCGGGCCGGGCCGGGGGCGAGCTTCTGCAGATTGTCCATGACCTGCTGCGTGGCGGACTTGCCGGCGATGCCGAGCAGGGACACCAGCACCAGCAGGGCGGGGAAGAGGGAGAGGACGCCGTAGTAGGTCAGGCTCGCGGCCCGGTCGGCGAGCTCGTCGTCCTGGAACTCCTTCGCCGTGCGCTTGAGCAGCACCCACCACGACTTCTTGGGCATGGCAGTCGGCTCATCGGGCGCGTTGCGTTCCACTTCCGGGTCCGGACCGATGTTCTCCGATCCGCGCGGGGCCTCGGGTTCGCCGCTCGTGCGGTCGGCATGGCGGTGGGTGCCGCCGTCGCTGCCGGGTTCGTTTCGACGCTGATGTGGTTCCGGGGTCGGTGCCATGCCAGATGGGTAACCGGACCCGGCGGGATGGAAACAGGGTTCCGTTTTCTTGCGCTTGCGATGTTTCGTCCCGTCTGTGGCGGTGAGTCGGAGGGGGAGCCCAACACCGAGGAAGAAGGAGGGTCACGATGATCACCCGAGAGCAGATCCCGACCGTGCTGGACCACCCGGTCCACGACGCCGAGGGCAACAAGATCGGCGAAGCCAAGCACGTCTTCCTCGACGACGTCACCGGTCACCCCGCGTGGGTCAGTGTCAAGACCGGCCTTTTCGGCACCAGCGAGTCGTTCGTGCCGATCCAGGACGCCACCGTGGTCGAGGATCACCTTGAGGTGCCGTACGCCAAGGACACCGTCAAGGACGCACCCAACGTCGACGTCGATTCCGGCGGACACCTGTCCGAGACCGAGGAACACCGGCTCTACGAGCACTACGGCATCGCCTGGGAAGAGGCCTGGCACCAGGCCAACCAGCCCGGTGAGGGCGGCTGGGCCCGTGGTGACACCTCGGCGCCGCGCTCCGGAGACGAGGCCATGACCCGCTCCGAGGAGCGGATGCACGTCGGCACCGAGCGCCGGGAGACCGGCCGCGCCCGTCTGCGCAAGTACGTGGTGACGGAGGAGGTCCAGCAGACCGTCCCGGTGCGGCACGAAGAGGTCGTCATCGAACGCGAGCCGATCACCGACGCCAACGCCGACCAGGCCCTGTCCGGCCCCGAGATCTCCGAGGCCGAACACGAGGTCACCCTGCACGCCGAGCGCCCCGTCGTGGAGACGGAGGCGGTTCCGGTGGAGCGGGTGCGTCTGAACACCGAGGAGCACGTCGAGGAAGAGACGGTCCGCGGCCGGCTCCGCAAGGAGCACATCGAGGCGGACACGCCCGGCCCGGACCGGGGCACCGGTCGCTGACGGGCGGATCTCGTCGTATGACGGAGAAGGAACCGATCGCCCCGGCCACCGCCGGGCCCGAGTCCGAGCCACGTACCGCATCATCTGCTGAACGAGGAGAACGCATGCCCAGGGTCAAGCAGCCGCTCACCGACGACAGCATCAAGGTCCGCCAGGTCAGCCACTACCAGTTCAGCTGGGTGGCCGGCGAAGCCGGCGCCCGCGGCACCTTCACCCTCCAGCTCGTCCTGGACGAAGGCGCCTGGGAAGAGGTCCTGACCGTGGAGGCCGACGACGCCGACGTCCTCCAGGACCTGCTGGAGAACACCGGAACCGTCCACTACGACGTCGGACGCCGAACCCTGATGTTCGGCGTCACGCCCGCCGGCAGCTGACCCCGGCCCACGGATCGCCGCCCCGCGCCCGGCCCCCCAGGGGGGTCGGGCGCGGGGCGGATCCAGGTCGCCGTGAGGGCTATATAGGCTGCTCACGTGGCATCCACCGAAGACCCGGCACGCGAGAGCGGCACCGCGACGGACCTCCAGGCGTTCGCGGTGCAGTTGCGTCGCATGAACGGCGAGCTCAACCGCGTGGTGCACGCCTTCGCGGCCGGTCAGGACCTGCACGCCACCGACGTACAGGCCCTGAGCGCCATCCTGGACGCGGACGAGCCGCTGACCCCGGGACGGCTGCGCGCACACCTGGGGCTGACCTCGGGCGCCGTCACCGCGTGCCTGGACCGGCTCGAACGCGCCGGACACATCCGGCGCTCGCGGGAGAGCCGGGACCGACGCGTCGTCCACCTGCACTACGAGGACAGCGCGCGGTCCGCGGCCCGCGCCTTCTTCCAGCCGCTCGCGGTCGCCACGGAGAGCGCCAGGACCCGTTTCGAGGCCGGGGAACTGGAGGTCGTCATGCGGTTTCTGACGGCCCTCAACGAGGAACTCACGGACGTACGCCCTCCGTCCCACTGACATACCGGCACCCACGGGGTGGGCGCGCCCACCGATTCCGGCCCGACCGGTCGGCATATGATTCAATCATTGAGATTGTTCATCGCTGAGGTATCAGTGAGACAACAGGAGAGAACATGTCCGCCGGTGCACGCCTCGCCCGCTGGCTCGTCCCCGTCGTCCTGCTCGTCGCCTGGCTGGGCGTCGGCGGCACGCTGGGGCCCTACGCGGGGAAGCTGGGTGAGGTCGCCACCAACGACCAGGCCGCCTTCCTCCCGCGCAACGCCGAATCGACCCGGGTCATCGACGCCCAGCGCGCCTTCGACCAGAAGGAGACACTGCCCGCCGTCGTCGTGTGGACCGCCGACGGCAACGACGGCGAGGTTGCACGGCGCCTGACGGACGCGCAGCGGCAGGCCGCCACCCGTGCCCTGCGCTCGCTGGACGACTCGCCCGGCACCGCCGGCCGCGCCTCGCCCGCCCTGGCCGCCGAGGACGGCCGCGCCCTGCGCGGCATCGTGCAACTGCGGCCCGACCTGGGCGACGAACTGCCCGCGGCCCTGAAGCGCATCGAGAAGGCGGCGGCGAAGGTGCCGGGGGCCACGGCCCGACTGGCGGGACCCGCCGCGAGTCAGGCCGATCTGTCCGACGCCTTCGCCGGGATCGACGGCATCCTCCTGGGCGTCGCGCTGGTCACCGTCCTGCTGATCCTGCTGCTCGTCTACCGGAGCGTGCTGCTGCCCCTCGTCATCATCATCGGGGCGGTGTTCGCCCTCGGTCTCGCCTGCGCGATCGTGTACGCGCTGGCCGGCCATGACGTCGTACGTGTCGACGGGCAGGTGCAGGGCATCCTGTCGATCCTGGTCATCGGCGCCGCCACCGACTACGCCCTGCTGCTCACCGCCCGCTTCCGCGAGGAACTGGCGCTCGACGGCGACCGGGTGGCCGCCATGCGCTCCGCGCTGCGCCGCTCGACCGGGCCCATCGTCGCCAGTGGCGCCACCGTCGCCCTCGGCCTGCTCGCCCTGCTGCTCAGCGACCTGACCAACAACCGGGCGCTCGGCCCGGTCGGCGCCATCGGCATCGCCTGCGCCGTCCTGAGCGCCCTGACCTTCCTGCCCGCGGCGCTGCTTTTGCTCGGGCGGACCGCGTACTGGCCCGCCAAACCCCGTGCCACCCGGGACGGTTCGGCCGGGCACGGCATGTGGCGCAAGGTGGCCCGCGTCGTGGACCGGGCGCCGCGCAAGGTCTGGGCGTGGACGCTGGCCGCGCTGTGCGTGTGTGCCGCGTTCGCGCCGTCCCTGAACTCCAAGGGCGTCCCCCTGGACGAGATCTTCGTCAACGACGCCCCCTCGGTGGCGGCTCAGAAGACCCTGGGCGAACACTTCCCCGCCGGCTCGGGCAATCCCGCCGTCGTGATCGCCGACGCCGCGCGGCTCGACCAGGTCACCGCCGCGGTGCAGCGGACCGAAGGCGTCGCGGAGGCCTCGGCGGTGACGGCGTCCGGTCGCCCCGGAGCCGGTGAGCCCCTGGTGGTCGAGGGCCGCGTACGCCTCGACGCCACACTGGAGGATCCCCCCGACAGCGACACCGCCAAGGAGACCGTGGCGCGGCTGCGCGACGCGGTCCACGCGGTGCGCGGCGCCGACGGCCTGGTCGGCGGCTACACCGCCCAGCAGTACGACACCCAGCGGACGGCGGAGCACGACCGCGTGCTGATCATGCCGGTCGTCCTGGCGATCATCCTGGCGATCCTGATCGGCCTGCTGCGCTCACTCCTGATGCCGCTGCTCCTGGTCGCGACGGTCGCCCTGAACTTCGTCGCCACCCTGGGCGTCGCCTCGCTGGTCTTCCGACACGTGCTCGGCTTCACCGGCACCGACGCCTCCGTACCGCTCTACGGCTTCGTCTTCCTCGTGGCCCTCGGCGTCGACTACAACATCTTCCTGATGTCCCGGGTCCGCGAGGAATCGGTGCGGCACGGCACCCGGGAGGGCATCCTGCGGGGACTGACCGCGACCGGCGGTGTCATCACGTCGGCCGGAGTCGTCCTGGCCGCGACATTCGCCGCCCTGGGCGTCATCCCCCTCGCGTTCCTGCTCCAGATCGCCTTCATCGTCGCCTTCGGTGTCCTGCTCGACACCTTGGTCGTACGGTCGCTGCTCGTGCCGGCGCTGGTCCGCGACATCGGCGACACCGCGTGGTGGCCCGGACGCCCCGGGGCGGCGGCGAAGCGGGACGGGTCGTGACCGTCCCGGCCGTCGGACCACGTCCGCTCGCCGCCCTACCGACGAGTGTTCACCCGCGTATCGCCCCGGGTGGTGCCCGCTCGTAGCGCGTGCCCCTGCGTCATCTCGGCGAACCACCAGGTGCCCGCCACGACACATGCCCACAGCAGACCCTGTGTCAGCGCTCCCGGCCAGGAGGCCTTGTACGGGAAGCGTTCCACGCCGGTCAGCGTGATCCAGCTGAGCAGCATCACGCAGGCGACTCGTACTCGTCGGTGTTTCAACATGCGCGCCCGACTACCCGCAGCCGTGATGATCACACCGGACCGCGGGTCCGACATGCGCGGGAGGCCGGAGTGGGGCAGCGTGGATACTGCGCCGCTCACGGAGTGCCGGCCGCGACTGTGTCGGCCCGGTGACGGCACCAGCGCTCTCCCTGCACAGGCTCTCCCGGAAAAAGAGCGGTACGTGCCGGGGATAGGGGTACGCGACGGGGGCCAGACAACCGATCGCTTCGATTGACCAGGAGGAGCTTTGAGCGACTTCCATGGCACGAGCCGTCCGGACCAGAGCAGGCCGGCGGCGGTGGCACAGACAGCTCAGGACAAGGCCGGCGAAGGTGCCGGGCTGGTGAACGAGCAGGCCGCCGAGGTGGTCGGCACCGCGAAGGAACAAGCGGCCGGAGTGGCGCACGAGACCACCGCTCAGGCGCGTGACCTGGTGGGGGAGATGCGTGACCAGCTCCAGGACCAGGCCCGCTCACAGACGCAGCGGCTGGCGGAGAACGTCCGTCGGCTGGCGGATGAGCTGCGGGACATGAGTGAGAGCGGCAAGCCCGATTCGAGCGCCTCTGGGGTGGTGCGCCAGATAGCCGACGGCGGCCATCAGGTGGCCTCCCGCCTGGAGCGGCGCGGGCCCGACGGCCTCCTCAGTGACCTACAGGACTTCGCACGACGCCGCCCGGGCGTGTTCCTCGCGGGGGCGGCCCTGGCGGGCTTCGCCGTGGCACGGGCCGGCAAGGGCGTCAGCGCGGCCGGATCGTCCGCCGCGCCGGGTTCGGGCGCGGAAGGCGAGCAGCATCAGGTGTCCCCGACCCCGGACACCTCCGCCCCGTCCCGGGCGGCGGGCGCCGGCACCCCCGGAGCCGGATACCAGAGCCCCCCGCCGGAACCCCCCGGCCGGTTCCAGCCGCCGGCTCCCGCACCCCACTACGGACAACCGTCCGCGCCCCCGGGACCCGCGGTCCAGCCTCCGCCGCCACCCCCCGCGTCCCCGCCGCCCTACCCGGGCCCGCAGGGGCCGACCCAGGGGAGCTGAGCGGTGGCCACACAGTTCCCGGACCCCGTCGGCACGGACGCCCGGCACCCGGCGGCCCCGCGTTCCGCGCGGTCGGACGATCCGTCGATCGGTGACCTCCTCGGCGAGATCAGCACCGATCTGTCGCAGTTGGTCCGCGATGAGATCGAGCTCGCGAAAGCGGAGATCAAGCAGGAGTCGACGAAGGCGGGCAAGGCCTTCGGCATGTTGGGCGGGGCCGGTTACGCCGGTCACCTCGCCGTGCTCCTGGGCAGCCTGACCGTGATCTTCGCGCTCGCCCATGTCATGGACATCGCCTGGGCCGCACTGATCGTCACGGCCGTGTGGGCGGTGGTCGCGGCGGTGCTGTACTCCACCGGCCGCAAGCGCCTGCGCACCGTGAACCTCAAGCCCGAACAGACCGTGGAAACCCTGAAGGAGGACGCCCGATGGGCACGACACCCGACGAGCTGAGGACCGATGTGGAGTACCGGCGTGCCCATCTGGCCCGCAACGTCGACCTCTTGGCGGACAAGGTGACCCCCCGGAGGGTGGCTCAGCGCAAGGTCGGCGCGGCCCGGGGCCGGCTGACCGGCATCAAGGAGCGTGTGATGGGCACAGCCGGCGACACGGCGGGAAACGTCGCGGACACCGCGCACGGTTTCGCGGACTCCGCGGGCCACGCGGCGGGAAGCCTGGCGGAGACCGCCAAGGAGACCACCGGACAGATCGGTGACGCCGTCCAGCAGGCCCCCTCCCAGGTCAAGCAGCAGACGCAGGGCAGCCCGCTCGCGGCCGGTCTCATCGCCTTCGGCGCCGGTATGCTGACGGCCGCGCTCCTGCCGACCACCAAGGCGGAGGAACGAGCGGGACAGCAACTGCGCGAACACTCCGACGAACTGCTCGAACCGGTCAAGCAGCAAGCCGTCCAGGCGGCGCAGGACGTCAAGGAGGGGCTGCGCCAGCCCGCCGCCGAAGCGGTGGAAGCGGTCAAGTCCACGGCGCAGGACGCGGCCCGGACCACCAAGGAGCAGGCCCAGAGCGCGGGGCAGGACACCGCGCAGGGGCTGCGCGAGATGGGCCAGGACGCCGTGCACGAGGTGCGCGAACAGCCTGGCCGCCCCGGGCAGTCGAATACCTGACGGGCGATCGAGGACCTTTCGTCGCCGCGGGAAGACGGGAGGGGGAGGCCGCCGCGCGGCCTCCCCCTCCCGTCAGCCGTCGGGTCACGGGAGGCTGTGCACCTTCGGGCCGACCGCGTTCGACCACGCGCTGCCCGCCGCCGCGTCCCAGTTCGTGGACCACGTCATGGCGCCGCGCAGCCCCGGGTACGTCCTCGACGGCTTGAAGGAGCCGCAGCCGGTGCCACGGGTCAGGCAGTCGAGGGCGTTGTTCACGACCGACGGGGCCACGTAACCGCTGCCCGCGCCGCGCGTCGACGCCGGGACGCCGATCCCGACCTGCGAGGGGTCGAGGCCGCCCTCCAGCTGGATGCAGGCGAGCGCGGTCAGGAAGTCCACGCTGCCCTGGCTGTAGACCTTGCCGTCACAGCCCAGCATCGAACCGCTGTTGTAGTACTGCATGTTGACGACCGTGAGGATGTCCTTGACGTTCAGTGCCGTCTGGAAGTAGCCACCCGACGTGGACTGCATGTCGATGGTCTGCGGCGCCATGGTGAGCACCAGCTTCGGGCCCGCCTTCGCGGCGAGCTGGCGCAGCGCCTTCGTCATGTAGGTGGGGTTGAGGCCGTTCTCCAGGTCGATGTCGACGCCGTTGAATCCGTACTCCTGCATCAGCGCGTAGGCGCTGTTGGCGAACGCCGTGGCGGAGGCGTCACTGTTGACCGAGACGGTGCCCTTCTCGCCGCCGACCGAGAGGATCACGGACTTCCCCGCCGCCTTCTTCGCGGCGATGTCCGCCTTGAAGTCGGCGGTGGAGGAGTAGCCGACGGCCGGGTCGAGGTTGAAGGCGATCTGGCCCGGCGTGCTGGTGGCGTCGGCGAAGGAGACGGCGATGATGTCGTACTGCGACGACACGTCCCGCAGCTTCTGCACGGTCGCGCCGTTGTCGAAGTTCTGCCAGTAGCCGGTCAGCGCGTGCTTGGGCACGGTGCCGTCGCCTCCGCCGCCGCCCTTGGCGGTACGCGCGGACACCGCCGCCGACTTCGCCGACTCACCCGCCGCGTTCGTGGCACTCACCTGGAAGCTGTACGTGGTGTCCGGTGCGAGCCCGGTGACGGTCGCCGAGGCGCCGCCGGCGGAGGCGACCTTCGTACCGTCGCGGTAGACGGTGTATCCGGTGGCCTTGGCGACCGGGGTCCAGGACAGGTCGACGGAGGTGGACGTCGTCGTGCCCGCCGCGAGACCGGACGGTGCGGCCGGTATCTCCACCGGGTCGGTGCCGCCGCCCCCGTCGGGCCCGAATACGCTCACGTCGTCCACGTAGTACGCGCTCTGCCCGTACCAGCCGTGCGTGTACACGGTGACCGACGTGGTGTTCGCGCCGGTCGTGAAGCTGGTGGAGAGCTGCTGCCAGGACGAGGTCCCCGGCGTCCAGGTCGACACGTCGGTGGTGCCGGTGGAGCGGGCGCCGAGGTAGGCGTAGCCGCCCTGCACCCAACTGCTCAGCTTGTACGTGGAGTTCGGCTTCACCTTGACGACCTGGGAGCACTCGGCGGTGTGCTGGCCCGACGGGGTGGCCTTGAGCGCCTTCGCGCCGCCGTGCACGGGGGAGGTGACGGCGGCCCCGCTGTTCGCGGTGCAGGTCCAGTCGCTCAGGTCCGACTCGAACCCGGCGTTCTTGGCGGCGTTGACGTCGGCCGCCGTGGTGCCCGCGGCGTCGGCGCCCGCCGACTGCGCGGGTGCGGCGAGCGCGGTCACGGTGAGCGCGGCGGCCGCGCCGACGGCGATCGTCGCGCCGATTCTCCGGCGGATGCCGGGTCTGCCCTGACGTACACGGTCCACGGGGGTGCCTCCAGGGAGGGTGAAGGGCGGGAGCGGGGGACGGTGGCCACCGTTGTGCTGTGCGCAAAGCTGGTCCAGACCAATAGAGTTGTCAAGACTTCGGGACGGGCGAACCCGTCGCCTTGCGCGCTCCGGCCGCTGCCGGGGCTCAGTCCGCTTCCAGTCGGCGCAGGCAGTCATCCGCGCGCTCGCGCCGTTCGGCGAGGGTCAGCTCCCACCACGCCGTGCCGCGTTCGCCCAGCCCCGTCTTGGCGAGGTGCACGCGGGCGCGGGCCGCCTTGCGTGCGGCTTCGTCGTGGCGAGCCGCGGCGACGGCCCGGCGGGCCGCCATCAGGTGATGGACCAGCCGTTCCCTCACGTTCTCGGTCAGGGCGGGGTCGGTGGCTCGCCAGCGCCGCCCCTTGACGATGATGAAGTGGCCGTCTTCGGTGTGTTCAACCTTCTCTGGCGTCACACGGGCATCATGCCCCGCCGATCCGCGGACGCGGTGCGTGGACTCCTCGTTCTCGGTGCGAGCGAAAGGCGCCGGAGCAGTGAACCGGCGTGTCCGGGTTATGCGCCCGGCAACGGACTCGCGAAATGCCAGAGGCAACGTTGGCCGAAACTCGCCGTTGCGAGGAGGGTGGTGTTCCGGCTGGTCGTGGTGCGGCAGCGCGACGCGCCGGTGGTGCGTGGCCGGCGCGGGCGCGTCGGCCGTGGACCGGTTCCGCGTGGGGCGTCTTGCGTCACCGTGCCCTCGGCGGAACCCCGGGTGCCCACTGGCCGGAACATCACCCCAGATCAGGGGAGTTCTCGGCCGCCGGGCCGACGGCGTGATGGAACTTCCGTTCGATCTGTCCCCACCGTGTTCGTAGTGCGCATCCGCACCCTGGCCGCGTTCTTTTCCGCACAGTCCGGTTTGCGGATGAGCTGCGAGGGCACACGCGGCGGTGCGACATTCGGCGGTCGGTCTCGATGCGCGGACGGTCGGTCGAAGTGGCCGAACGGTGACGCAAAAGCACCGGCAGGGCACTCTCCGTTCAACCTCAGGGGGTTGCTTGCACGTGACTCCCCGTGAAGACTGTGGCCGAGTTCCATCGAAACGAAGGTGTTCCGAGGGATGCATCATGCCAATCGCGGTACGAAACGCGCTGTGATTGCGTACTCTCACACCCGTTTCGAACGGCCGGATCTGGGGGTCCGCTGTCCGTTCCAGGAACAGGGAGGGTCCCGCGCATCGTCTGTGCGGGAGGTATCGCCGAGGGGGATGAGTGATGTCGGATTGGCGCGCCGCACGACTGGGCCGGCTGCGGGGCCGTGGTCGGCCGTCCGGCCGACGAGGCGTCCTGCCCCGCATGTGTTGAGGGCCGGGAGCCCGCTCCGGTGTCGGGCTGACGCCGATTGACCGTCCCGCCGCGTGAGGTCCCGGCGGGGTGCGCGCTGCCCTTGTTCCTGTCCGGTCGGCAGTGACACAGCCGTGCCCGAGGCCGCCCCGCCCCGGCGATCCCGCTCCACCACACCCCTGTGCGCATGACTCCACCGTGCCCGCACGCGCCAGCCGCTACCAAGGGAGAAAAGGTGATCAGCAAGCAACCGACGGGCGAGCGACCCCTCTTGGAGGAGTTGCCCGACCGCTGGCGGGGCTTACGCGAGGCCGGGCCGGTGCGGTACGACGAGGCCCAGCGCGTCTGGCAGGTGCTTGACCACGAGACCGTCTCCGCCGTACTCGCCGATCCGGCGACGTACTCCTCGGAACTCTCCGCTCTCGCACCCACCCAGTCCGACTTCGAGACCTTCACCCAGGGCAACTTCGTCGGCATGGACCCGCCGGAGCACCGCAAGCTCCGCACCCTGGTGAGCCAGGCGTTCACCCCGCGCGTCGTCCAGGGACTCGAACCCCGCATCGAGGCCGTCTGCGCCCGGCTCCTCGACGACGTGGCCGACCGCGACCGGTTCGACCTGGTCGACGCGCTGGCCTACCCGCTGCCGATCATCGTGATCGCCGAACTCCTCGGCATCCCCGCCGAAGAGCACCGGCTCTTCCAGGAGTGGGCGAGCGTCCTGTTCGGCGGCGACCAGCTCGGCGAGGCGCCCGACATGGCCGACCTGGAGCGGGCGCTGGAAGCCATCGCCCCCACCGTGCGCGAGATGAACGGCTACATGCTGGACCACATCCGCGCCCGCCGCGCCAACCCCGGTGACGATCTCACCAGCAGACTCATAGCCGCCGAGGTGGACGGTGTCCGCCTCGCCGACCAGGAGATGGTCGGGTTCGTGGCGTTGCTGCTCGTGGCCGGGCACATCACCACCACCGCGCTGCTCGGCAACGCGATCGTCACCTTCGACCGGTACCCCGACGCGGACGCCGCGCTGCGCGCCGACCCCACGCGCGTACCGGCCGCCGTCGAGGAGGTCCTGCGCTGGCTGCCGCCCTTCCCCGAACTGGGCCGCAGGGTCACCCGCCCCGTGGTCCTCGGCGGTCACGAGATCCCCGCCGACACGATGCTGATGGCCCATCTGGGCGCCGCCAACCGGGATCCCGCCCGGTTCACCGCCCCCGACGTCTTCGACGTGACCCGAAGCCCCAATCCCCATTTGACCTTCGGGCACGGCATCCACTTCTGTTTCGGCGCGCCGCTCGCCCGGCTGGAAGCCCGGATCGCCCTTCACATGTTGCATGAACGGTTCCGCGAACTGGTGATCCCCTCCTACGACGACGTCGTCCACCAGAACCCGGCCGTCCTCATCGGCGTCCGACATCTGCCTGTTGAGGTCGGCAGACCGTAACCCCGGCGCACCCAGCGCCCTCCAGGCCGACCGGCCGGCCCGCACCGCTCATACCCGGGCCGGACGGCACACCCACACATGAGACCCACCCAACGGGAGTCCCCTTCTCATGCCCTACACCATTCCCGCCGCTCCGGTCGCCCTCCGGGCGCCGTCCCTCCTGAGCCGTGAGCTGCAAGAGCGTCTGGACGACCTGGCCCGGACCCACCGCGTGCCCGGCGCCCAACTGGCCCTGGACACCGGCAGCGACGTCATAGCCGTGCACACCGGTACCGCCGACGTCACCACCGGCAGCCCCTTCACCACGGACACCGCGGTTCCGCTGGGATCGCTGACCAAGCCCTTCACCGCCGCGCTCGTCATGCTCCTGGCCGACGACGGCGACCTCGACCTGGACGAACCGGCCGCCGAGCACCTGGCCGAACTGGCCGGAACCAGACAGGTGACGATCCGTCAGCTCCTGGCTCACACCAGTGGGCTTCCGACAGGGCCCGACTCCGACACCGCCGCCGCGACCACCCGCGCGCGCTACCTGACGGCCGTCTGCGCCGCCCGCGATCTGCTGTTCATACCCGGGACCGACTTCTCCTACTCCAACGCCGGCTACGTCGCCGCCGGACGGCTGGTGGAGTCGGTCACCGGCATGCCGTGGCCCGAGGCCCTGCGGGCCCTGCTCCTCGAACCCCTCGGCGTCCTGCCCGCGTTCGTAGGGGACGGCGCGCCCGTGCGACCGGTGGCCGCGGGACACGCCGTCAACACCGTCACCGGGCAGGCCGTCGCGGCCCGGCAGAACCTGGCCCCCGTGGAGGCGCCGGCCGGCGCGCTGCTCGCGAGCGCCCTGGACCTCGTCGCGTTCGGCAACGCGCTGACCGGCCGCTCGGATGTGCTGCCGCCCGCCGTCGCCAAGGAGATGTACCGGGCCGAGACCGCCGCCGACCCGGGGACGCTCGCCGACGGCTGGGGTGCCGGACTCGCCCTGTACCAACGGGACGGCCGGGTGTGGTGCGGCCACGACGGCAACGCCCAGGGCACCTCCTGCCACCTGCGGGCCGACCCCGAGAGCGGAGTCGTGGTGGCCTTCACGGGCAACGCCGGGGGAGCCACCGCCCTCTGGCGCGACCTCGCCGAGGACCTGGCCCGGCTCACCGGCATCCGGGTGCCCGCCGAGGTGCTCACGGCGGAGCGGGGGCTTCCCGTCGGCCTTCCCGAGTGCGCGGGGACCTACCGCAACGGCGCCACGACCTACCGCGTCGCGCCCGGACCGGACGGCACCCCGGCCCTGTCCATCGACGGGGACCTGCCCCTTCCACTGGTCTGCTACGCCGACCTCTCCTGCGATCTGCGCGATCCGGCCACCGGGCGTGTCGAACCCGGTGGCCGGTTCCACCGCGATCCGGCCACCGGCACGATCGACCGGGTGCAGATATCCGGGCGCACCGCGCGACGCGCCGACGACGGCTGAGGGCGCGTCGGTTCCGGGTTGCCCGGGGGCGGCCGTGGGCCCGGGGCCGGGCCGCGCCGCCGCCCGGGGACCGGTGCGGGCAGCCGCCCCGCTGGGTGGCAGCGTTCCGGTGGCGGTTCGACGTGGCTGGTCCGGAG
>NZ_JAFEXF010000583.1 GCF_016905445.1 Streptomyces sp. G44 | reverse complement strand
GGCCCTGCTCGGCCAGCGCCTTCGTCGCCTCTTCGAAGCGGACCGTCTGGCGCAGGTTGGTGTACCAGTACTCGGCGTCCATCGCGGTGGTGTCCAGCCAGTCGCCGGTCACCGTGGAGAAGAACGGGATCTCGGACGTACGCGGCTCAAGCCCCGCGAGGACCTGCTGAAGCTCGGCATGGATCGTCTCCACGTGTGCCGAGTGGGAGGCGTAGTCCACCGGGATACGGCGGGCCCGGATCTCCTCCGCCTCACAGGCGGCGAGGAGCGCGTCCAGCTCGGCCACGTCACCGGACACCACCACGC
>NZ_JAFEXF010000582.1 GCF_016905445.1 Streptomyces sp. G44 | reverse complement strand
ATCACGGAATCAGTCAGCAGGACGGGTGCGGAGGTCTCCTCCACGATCCACCGCAACCGCTCCAGCGGACTCGCACTGTGCAGCGGCAGGTAGAACGCCCCTGCCTTCAGTACGGCCAGGAGCGCCGCCACCAGGTCGACGGAGCGTTCCATCAGCACCGCCACCGGCGCCTCCGGCCCCACTCCCAGGCCCAGCAGCCGGTGTGCCAGCCGGTTCGCCTGCTCGTCCAGCTCCCGGTACGACAACTCCCGTCCCGCACACCGCACCGCCACCGCGTCCGGGGAGCGCAGCACCTGCGCGGCGAAAGCCGCCTGCAC
>NZ_JAFEXF010000581.1 GCF_016905445.1 Streptomyces sp. G44 | reverse complement strand
GCTCAAGCGCGGCACCGCCCACAACGAACTCACCCGCTACCGCTACGACGCCACCCTCTACAAGACCGGCATCACCCCCCCCCCCCCCCCCCCCCCCCCCCCCCCCCCCCCCCCCCCCCCCCCCGGCGCCCCCCCCCCCCCCCCCCCCCCCCCCCCCCCCCGCCCGCCCCCCCCCCCCCCCCCCCCCCCCCCCCCCCCCCCGCCCCCCCCCCCCCCCCCCACACCCCCCCCCCCCACCACCCCCCCCCCCCACCCCCCCCCCACGGCCCGTGCCCCCTCCCCCCCCGCCCCGGCTTCGTGTCCCTCAAGGATTCGCCGG
>NZ_JAFEXF010000580.1 GCF_016905445.1 Streptomyces sp. G44 | reverse complement strand
GTCCTTTTTGTGCTGATTAGGGCATCGTCCGGGGGAGACTCGTTCGAGGCTCTTTTTGGCAATACGGGACTAGCCCTATGGCTGGCGGCTATGATTTGCTCCAGAACTGCATAGGGATGAAGGCACAACGCGACCGACCGCTCGACCGATGGACGGAGAATTCCTGGTCAGCGGGGGTGAAGTTGAGATCCGCTTGAGGGCGGAAGGGTCAGGTCAGGTTGCCGTTGGCTTCTCCTCCCCTTGCGGCATGCGGGTGGCACCGCAGGCTGCAAGTGACGCCGACGAAGTCGGCTCGATGTGGCAGACACGGAAATGCTCGGGGTGGCGACCCCGAGCGGTGGTGATGGGTGACTTGGCGAAGTCACCCGGTGAGGCGACC
>NZ_JAFEXF010000057.1 GCF_016905445.1 Streptomyces sp. G44 | reverse complement strand
GTCCGGGGTGAGGGCGAGCAGGCCGTCGGCGCCGAGCGAGGCGACCACGGCGTGCGCGCCCCTGCGGCGGGCGTCGCGGGTGGCCCGCCCGGGCTCGTGGGAGCCGGTCAGCTCGGCGAGTTCCTCGGCGTTGGGCTTGATGATGTCGGGCCGGGCCGCGACCGCGCGGCGCAGCGGCTCGCCGCTGGTGTCGAGCAGCACCGGGACGTGGGCGGCGCGTGCGGCGCGTACGAGGAGGGCGTACGCGCCGACGGGGACGCCGGGCGGCAGGCTGCCGCAGAGCGCGACCGCCGTGGTGCCCGGGCGGTGCACCAACTCCTCGTAGGAGTCCAGGAAGGCGGCCCATTCGGCGGGGGTGACGGCCGGGCCCGGTTCGTTGAGCTGGGTGGTGTCGCCGGTCGCCGCGTCGGCCACGGCGAGGGTGCGGCGCGTGGTGCCCGCGATGGGGGCGAACGCGACCGTCACGCGCGGCTCGTCGGCCAGGCGTTCGCGCAGGACGCGTCCGGTGCCGCCGCCCGCGAAGCCGGTGACGGTCACGTCGTGGCCGAGGGCGGCGAGGACGCGGGCGACGTTCACGCCCTTGCCGCCGGGGCGTTCGATCACCTCGGTGACGCGGTGGGTGGTGTGCGGGGTGAGGGCGGGCACGCGGTAGGTGAGGTCGAGCGCCGCGTTCAACGTGACGGTGAGCATCACCCGTACCACCCCCGAAAGTGCCTGTGCGCTGCCGTTCTTCCGCCGGTTCTGATCATGCCAAAGAGAAGGCGGTTGGCCCAGGGGTGGGGGCCGACCGCCTCGCGATCAGCGGGGCGCGACCACCCATTCGCCCTTGCGCAGCACGCCCTTGAGGTCGAAGTCCGCGTCCAGGACCACCAGGTCCGCGTCCTTGCCCGGTTCCAGGGAGCCCACCGTGTCGGCCATGCCGAGGAGCCTGGCCGGGTTGGCGCACAGGGCGCGGACGGTGTCCTCCACGGAGATCCCGTCGACGGTCACCGAGCGCTTGAAGGCGCGGTCCAGCGTCAGCGTGGAGCCCGCGATGGAGCCGCCCTCGACGAGCCGCGCCACGCTGTCCCTCACCTCGACCTCCAGCGGGCCGAGCATGTAGCGGCCGTCGCCGAAGCCCGCCGCGTCCATCGCGTCGGTGATGAACGCGACGCGGCCGGCGCCCGCGCGGTGGAAGGCCAGTTCCAGGGCGGCCGGGTGCAGATGCGTGCCGTCGTTGATCAGCTCGACGGTGATCCGCTCGTCCTCCAGGAGGGCGGCGATCGGGCCGGGCGCGCGGTGGCCGAGGCCGGGCATCGCGTTGAACAGGTGCGTGGCGACGGTGGCGCCCGCGTCGATGGCCTCCACCGTCTGCTCGTACGTCGCGTCGGTGTGGCCGATGGCGGCGATGACGCCGTGCTCGGCGAGCAGGCGCACGGAGTCGAGGCCGCCGGGCAGCTCGGTGGCGAGGGTGAGCATCTTCGCCCGGCCCCGGGCCGCGTCGAGCAGCTTGCGCACGTCCGCCGGGTCGGGGTGGCGCAGCAGGTCCTCGCTGTGCGCGCCCTTGCGGCAGGGCGAGATGAAGGGGCCCTCGAAGTGGATGCCGGCGATGTCGCCCTGCTCGGCCAGTTCGCTCAGGAGTCCGGCGCGCTCGGCGAGGAAGTCCATCTCGCCGGTGACGGTCGAGGCGACGAGGGTGGTCGTGCCGTGCAGGCGGTGCGTGTGGACGCCCTTGAGCACGTCGTCCACGGTGCCGGAGGTGAAGGAGGCGCCGCCGCCGCCGTGGTTGTGGAGGTCGACGAAGCCGGGGACGATCCAGTGGCCGGTGAGGTCGAGGGTGTCCGTGTCCGCGTGGGCGTCCGCATGCGTGCCGGCCGGGGTGTTCTCGGCGATGCGGGTGCCTTCCACGGTCACGCGGCCGTCGGGGACGGTTCCGGTGGGCAGTACCACCTGGGCACCGGCGAGAACCTTGCGAGTGGCCATCAGGTGGTTACCTCCGGGGGGTCGATGTCGGCTGGATGGGTGGGGGCCGCCGCCGTCCGGTCGAGGAGATCCCAGGCGAGCAGGCCCGCGCCGAGGCACCCGGCGGTGTCGCCGAGGGCCGCGGGCACGATGTCGGGCAGCGTCTGGAACCGGACGACGCGTGCCGCGACGGCGGCCCGCAGCGGCGTGAACAAGGTTTCCCCCGCCTCGGCCAGGCCGCCACCGATGATCAGGGTGCGCGGGTCCAGCAGAGTGAGGGCGGTGAGCAGGCCGTCCGCCAGGGCGTCGACGGCGTCGTGCCAGACCTTCCGGGCCCGCGGGTCGCCGGACTCGACGGCCTTGGCGCAGTCCGCGGCGTCCGCCTCGGGGTCGCCGCTCGCCTCCGCCCACGCCGCGCTCACCGCGGACGCGGAGGCGAGGCGTTCCAGGCAGCCGCGCTGGCCGCAGCCGCAGGGCGGGCCGCCGGGGCGTACGACGATGTGGCCGATCTCCCCGGCCGAGCCGTGGGCGCCGGGTTCGATGGCGCCGCCGATGCCGATGGCCCCGGCGATGCCGGTGCCCAGGGGCACGAACAGGAACCGGTCGGCGCCCTTGCCCGCGCCGAGGCGGCCCTCGGCGAGACCCCCGGTGCGCACGTCGTGGCCGAGGGCCACGGGGACGCCCGCCAGGCGGGCGCTGAGGAGGTCGCGCAGCGGGACGTCGCTCCAGCCGAGGTTGGCCGCGTAGACCGCGACGCCGCGGGCGGCGTCGACGATGCCGGGCACGGCGACGCCCGCCGCCGCGGCGGGTTCGCCGAGGTGGGCGACGCCGTGGGCGCGCAGGTCCGCCGCGAAGCCGAGGATGGACGTGACGACCGCCTCGGGGCCGCGGTCGCGGCCGGTCGGGCGGCGTGCCTCGTGCAGCAGGGTGCCGTCCGCCCCTACCAGGGCGGCCTTCATTCCGGTGCCGCCCACATCGAGGGCGATGACGTGTCTCACGGATACAGTCTCGCCCGTCACCCCTTGAAAGGTCTAGTCCACCTGGCGTCAGGGCGGGGGGCGGCATACCGAGGGCGGCGGCGGACGGTTGGGGATGCTGGTGTCATATGACACCCGCAAGTATGCGAAATGGCCGATTTGCCGCAAGCGCCGCCATGCGAAAGAACGAATCGCCTCCCCGGCCGTGCGGGACAGCCGGGCCGGACGTTTGACCGTGCGCGTTCGTCCCCGGACTCCTACAGCCAGAGGTAGATCCATGCTGAGACTCTTCGCAGGCAGCGGCCGCTCCCGCGTCCGCCTGACACTCGGGTGCGCGCTCGCCGTCGTGGCGTGCACGGCCGCCGCGGCATCCAGCGCACCGCCCCCGACACCGCGGCCCGCGGTGCGGGACACGCCCGGCAAGGGCTTCCCGATGCGCATCGCCGCGTACGTCGCCAACAGCGGCTCCGGGACCGTCTCCTCCTTCGACGTCCGCCTGGAGAGGGCCGTCGCCACCACGCCGGTGGGCGCGGGACCGACCGGCGTGGGCGCGGCCCCCGACGGCTCCCACGTGTACGTGGCCAACGGCCTGGCCGACTCGGTCACCTTCGTCGAGACGGCCAATCACAAGGCCGTGGCGACCGTGCCGGTCGGGTCCTATCCGTTCTCGGCCACGCCGAGCCGTGACGGGCGGTGGGTCTTCGCGGCGAACTGGGGCAGCGGCACCGTCTCCGTCATCGACACGGCCGGCCGCAGGGTCATCGCGACGCCCGCTTCCGGTGAACTCCCGCACAGCGTCGCCACCCTGCCCGACGGCACCACCTACGTCACCAACAGCGGCAGCAACGACGTCGCCGTCCTGTCCAGGGGACACGAGCCCGTGGCACGGATCCCCGTGGGCGACTTCCCCAGCGGCATCACCGCCACGGTGAGGGGCGACCGGGTCTACGTCGCCAACACGGGCGCCGGCACCATTTCCGTCATCGACCCGGCCACCCGCAAGGTGACGGCCACCTGGCCGGCCGGCAAGGCCCCGCTCGGCCTGGCGGTCAGCCCCGACGGGCAGCGGCTGTACGCGGCGGACTCCGCGGCCGACGTACTCCTCGTCATCGACACCGCGACCGGCGGCGTCCTCGCCCAGGTGCCCGTGGGCAAGACCCCGCAGGGTGTGGCGGTCAGCCCGGGCGGCAGCCGGGTCTGGGTCACCAACGAGGGCTCCGACACGGTCTCGGTGGTCGACCCGGGGCTCACGAAGGTCCGGACGACCCTGCGCACCGGCAACCAGCCGGAGGGCATCGCCATCACGCCCAGGTGAGGGAGCGAGCCGGGGGGCGACGAGCGGGGCGGGGCGAGGCGGCATGAGCCGCCGCCCCGCCCGCCCCCCGTACCCCTAGCTCAGGATCACGCTGCGGGTCAGGTTCCGCGGGCGGTCCGGGTCGAAGCCGTGGGACTCGGCCAGGGCCACCGCGAGGCGCTGCGCGCGGATCAGGTCGGCCAGCGGGTCCGCGTCCTGGCGTGCGACGAGTTCGCCGCCGACCCGGGCCACGTCACCGGCGAGACCCTCCGGCAGCGTGCCGAACATCCACGCCACGCGGCCGGGGCCCGTGATGGAGATCGGCCCGTGGCGGTACTCCATCGCCGGGTACGCCTCCGTCCACGCCCCCGCCGCCTCCCGCATCTTCAGCGCCGCCTCCAGCGCGAGGCCGTACGTCCAGCCGCGCCCCAGGAACGTCCACTGCTCCGCCCCGAGCACCGTCGCCGGCAGCGGCTCGGTGACCGCCAGCTCCGCGTCGACCGCCGCCTCGGCCACCGGCTTCACGCCGGGCACGTCGCCGAGCCCGGCCCGCAGGAAGGCGAGCGCGGTCGTGGCGAAGCGGGTCTGGACGACCGACTCCTCGTCCGCCCAGTCGAGGACCGCCACCGTGTCGGCCGCGGCCATCACCGGCGTCCCGGGGTCGGCGGTCAGCGCGAGCGTCGGCACCGAGCCCTTGAGCCGCCCGAGCAGGTCGAGGACCTCCGTCGTCGTACCGGACCGGGTGATCGCCACCACCCGGTCGTAGCGCCGCCCGGCCGGGAACTCCGAGGAGGCGAAGGCGTCCGTCTCGCCCTGCCCCGCCGCCTCGCGCAGCGCCGCGTACGCGAGCGCCATGAACCACGAGGTGCCGCACCCGGTGACGGCGACCCGCTCACCCGGCCGGGGAAACCCCGCGAAGGAGGCCGCCGCCTCCGCCGCCCGGTGCCAGCAGGCGGGCTGAGTGGCTATTTCTGCTGCGGTACGCGACATGCGGCGAGGCTCCTCGTCGTGCGGGACGTGAACGTGACGTGCTTAGCAGGCCGGGGACGGGGCTGCAACGGGCGTCCGTTGCACAAGTGATACTGGGCTGGTGTAGACCTTGTGTTCGGACCTGGGGGAAACTCGGGGGAAAATCGCAGTTCGACAGCGGTGGGGCGCAGCGGCCCCGGTACGCGAAAGCAATGAGGGTGGGACAGCTGTGCAGCGGCGCGTGACAGGACTGACCGCGGCGGTGGCCGTACTGGGCATGGCGGGAGTGCTCGCCGGCTGCGGTGGTCCCGGCGACTCCGGCGACGTCACCCTCAAGCTGGTGGCCGCCGACTACGGCGACTCCGCGGCCAACAGCTCCAAGAAGTACTGGGACAAGCTCAGCAAGGCCTTCGAGGCCGAGAACCCCGGCATCAAGGTCGACGTCACCGTCCTGTCCTGGAACGACGTGGACCGCGAGGTCAAGGAGATGGTCAAGAAGGGCGACGCCCCCGACCTGGCGCAGATCGGCGCGTACGCCGACTACGCCGCGCAGGGCAAGCTCTACGAGGCCGACGAACTGCTCTCCATCGCCACCCAGGCCGACTTCATGGCACCCCTCTCCCAGGCCGGCGAGGTCAAGCGCATCCAGTACGGCATGCCGTTCGCCTCCTCCACGCGCCTGCTCTTCTACAACACCAAGCTCTTCAAGGACGCGGGCCTCACCCCGCCGCAGAGCTGGAGCCAGCTCCAGGCCGCCGCGAAGGCCCTCAAGGCGCGCGGCGTGAAGATCCCGTACGCGCTGCCGCTGGGCCCCGAGGAGGCGCCCGCCGAGACGCTGATGTGGATGCTGAGCGGCGGCGGCGGTTACACCAACAACATCGGCACGTACGACATCGACTCCAAGCAGAACGCCAAGACGTTCTCCTGGCTCCGCGACGAGCTGGTCGGCAAGGGCCTGACCGGGCCGAAGGCGCCCGGCGAGCTGAACCGCGCCGAGGCGTTCGCGGCGTTCTCGCGCGGCGAGGTCGGCATGCTCAACGGCCACCCGACGCTGATGAAGATGGCCGCCAAGAAGGGCGTGAAGTTCGGCATGGTGCCGGCGCCCGGCATCAACGGCAAGGCGCGGGCCACGATGGGCGTCGCCGACTGGATGATGGCGTTCAAGCAGAACGGCCACCGCAAGGAGGCCGGCAAATTCCTCGACTTCGTCTACAGCAAGAAGAACGTGCTCGACTTCTCCAACGAGTACGACATGCTGCCCGTGACGACCTCCGCGTTCGACGCGATGGCCAAGGACCGCGGCCACACCGAACTCGGCAAGTTCCTCAAGGAGCTGCCGACCTCTCAGCTCTACCCGGTGGGCAAGACGTCGTGGGCGCAGGTCTCGGCCGACATCAAGAACAACATCGGCAAGACCGTCACCGAGAACGGCAACCCCTCCATGGTCCTCGGCCGGATCCAGACCAAGGCGGCGGCCGCGGAGGACGCGGAATAGCGTGACCGCATGACCGACGACGACCGGACACGCCCCGGGCGCGGACTCTCCGAGCGGGACCGCGCCGTCCTCGCGCTGGAGCGGCGCGACTGGCCGGGCCCCGGCGCGAAGGAACGCGCCGTCCGCGAGGAGCTGGGCATGGTCCCGGTGCGCTACTACCAGCTCCTGAACGCCCTTCTCGACGACCCCCGGGCCCTCGCGCACGATCCGATTACGGTCAATCGGCTGCGCCGGGTGCGGGAGTCGCGGCGCGAAGAGCGCTGACGCGGTTAAGGTCGGGCCCATGGGTGACTCTACGTACGCACAGCCCGGCCGGCAGGGACGCCCCCACCTGCCGGAACCCGTGACCACGGCGGGCCGCGACGGCCTCGCCGCGCTTCTCGCGCGGCCCGAACGGTGTGTCGTGGCCCTCGACTTCGACGGCACGCTCGCCCCGATCGTGGCCGACCCCGAGCAGGCCCGCGCCCACCCGGACGCCGTGCCCGCGCTCGCCGCCCTCGCTCCGCGCCTGCGCTCCGTCGCGGTGGTCACCGGCCGCCCGGCGGGCGTCGCCGTGCGCTACGGCGGCTTCGCGGGCGTGCCCGGACTGGAGCACCTGGTGGTCCTCGGACACTACGGCGCCGAGCGCTGGGACGCGGTCACCGGCACCGTCCAGGCCGCCGAGGCGCACCCCGGCGTCGCGGCCGTCCGCGCCGAACTGCCGGGCTTCCTCGACCAGATCGGCGCCTGGCGCGGCACGTGGATGGAGGAGAAGGGCCGCGCCGTCGCCGTCCACACCCGCCGCGCGCAGGACCCGCAGGCCGCCTACGACGCGCTGCGCGCACCGCTCACCGAGCTGGCGGCCCGGCACGGCCTGATCGTCGAGCCCGGCCGCATGGTCCTCGAACTGCGCCCCCCGGGCATGGACAAGGGCGTCGCCCTCGCCGCGTACCTGCGCGAGGTCGGCGCGGAGTCCGTGCTCTACGCGGGCGACGACCTGGGCGACCTCCCCGCCTTCGCCGCCGTCGAGAAACTCCGCTCGGACGGCCTCGCGGGCCTGCTGGTGTGCAGCGGCAGCGCGGAGGTGACGGAACTCTCCGCACGGGCCGACCTGGTGGTGGACGGCCCGGCGGGAGTGGTGGACCTGCTCTCGTCGGTCGCGGCGGCCGTCAGCCGGTGAGGGCCCGCAGCTGGTCCAGGAACCACTGGGCGGGCGGCAGGGCCGTCGCCGCCGCCGCGAGGCGCTTCGTGCGCTCGGCGCGCTCACCGGCCGGCATCGACAGGCCGGTGTGCAGCGCCCGCGCCGTGGCCGAGATGTCGTAGGGGTTGACCCCCAGCGCGTCCTCGCCCAGTTCCTCGTACGCCCCGGCCTCCCGCGAGAGGACCAGCGCGCAGCCCTCGTCGGAGACCACCGGGACCTCCTTCGCGACGAGGTTCATGCCGTCGCGGATGGGGTTGACCAGCGCCACGTCCGCGAGGCGGTACGCCGCCAGGGAGCGGGCGAAGTCGTCGTCGACGTGCAGGAGCACCGGGGTCCAGCCGGGCGTGCCGTACGCGGAGTTGATCTCCCGCGCGACGCGCGAGACCTCCGCCGTGTAGTCGCGGTACACCGCGAGGTCCTGCCGCGAGGGGTAGGCGAAGGCGACGTGGACGACCCGCTCGCGCCACTCGGGGCGGGTCTCCAGCAGCTCCCGGTAGGCGTGCAGGCCGCGCACGATGTTCTTGGACAGCTCGGTCCTGTCCACCCGCACGATCGTCCTGCGGCCCTCGCCCACCTGCTCCCGCAGCGTCGCCATGCGCTCCTCGACGTCCTCGCGCCGCGAGCGCTCCCGCAGGAAGTCCGCGTCGGCGCCCAGGCCGTGCACCCCGATCCGCGTCCCCGACGTCCCGCCGAGCACGCGCACGCAGCACTCCGTGAACGCGTCCGCCCAGCGGTGCGTCAGGAAGCCGAGCCGGTCCGCGCCGAGCATGCCGCGCAGCACCTGCTCCGCCACGTCGTCCGGCAGCATCCGGAAGTAGTCGGCCGGCGCCCACGGGGTGTGCGAGAAGTGGCCGATCCGCAGGTCCTCGCGCAGCTCGCGCAGCATGCCCGGCACCAGCGTCAGGTGGTAGTCCTGCACGACAACCGCCGCGCCGGGCGCCGCCTCGGCCGCCAGCGCCTCGGCGAACGCGCGGTTGTACGTCTCGTACGCCGCCCACTGCGCGCGGAACTCCGGACCGAAGACCGGCTCCAGGGGCGTCTGGTAGAGCATGTGGTGCACGAACCACAGGACCGAGTTGGCGATGCCGTTGTACGCCGCCGCGTGCACGCCCTCGCGGGAACCCGCGTCGACGTCGAGCATCCGCACGCCCGGCTCGCCGACGCCGCGCCGCACCGCCTCCCGGTCGCCCTCGGAGAGCGCCGCGCACACCCACAGGGCGTCCGTTTCACCCCCGATGGCGCTCAGGCCGGAGACGAGGCCGCCGCCGCCGCGCCTGGCGGTCAGCTCACCGTCCTCTCCCACCGTGTACGAGACGGGGCCGCGGTTGGACGCGACGAGTACCTGTGCTGCTGCTGCCTGTGCGGGATCGGACACCATGTGGCAAAACGTAGCCCGTCCGGGCACCGGGCAAACGTGCGGTCCCGGCCGCTCACGCCACGCGTCGGCGCGCGTACTCCACGATGCCGGTCATGGGCGGCCGTTCCTCGGTGTCCACCGCGTGGGTCCGCGGCACGAACCCGCGTCCGCCCGCCTCGTCACGCTCGAACTGCGTCAGCTCGGGGCGTACGAGATGGCCGCGCGCGAGCCGCACCTGCGCCGTCCGGTAGATCGCCGCCGCCATCCGCCCGAGCGCCTGCCCGTCCTGGTGGCGGTGCTTGCGGACCCCGACGTCGACTTGCGCCAGCGCGTCCAGGCCCACCGTGTGCAGCGCGTCGACGAGCAGCCCCAGCTCCACGCCGTACCCCACGGGGAACGGCAGCCGCTCGAGCAGCGACCTGCGGGCCGCGTACTCACCGCCCAGCGGCTGCACGAAACCGGCCAGCTGCGGCCAGTGCATGTTCAGCAGCGGGCGCGCCATCAGCTCCGTCACCCGGCCGCCCTGACCGGCGGCCTCGCCGAGCGGCCGGTCGTACATCGCCTTGACGAACGCCACGTCCGGGTCGGTCAGCAGCGGGCCGACTATCCCCGAGACGAAGTCGGCGGAGAACTCCCGCAGGTCCGCGTCGACGAACGCCACGACGTCGCCGCCCGTCACCAGCAGCGAGCGCCACAGCACCTCGCCCTTGCCGGGGAGCGGCGCGACACGCGGCAGGATCTCGTCCCGGTGGACGACCCGGGCGCCGGCCTCCCGCGCCACCTCGGCCGTGCGGTCCGAGGAGCCGGAGTCGATCACCACCAGTTCGTCGACGAGCGGGGCGCGCTCCATCAGCGCGCGGCGGATCTCGGTGACGATCGCGCCGACCGTCTCCTGTTCGTCGAGGGCGGGCAGCACGACGCTCACCGTCGTGCCGGACGCGCGCTTGGCGGCGACGAGCCGGTCCAAGGGGCGGTCGGCGACCGACCAGGAACGCCTGTTCAGCCAGCGCTCGACCTCTTCCAGCACGGTCAGCGACCTCCCGTATGTGATCCATCTCGCGGTTCGGACGACTATCTCAAGGGTCCAGGGCTTCGGTTACAGTCTTGGACAACGCCGGTGACCATCGCATGTCGGGGGCCCTGGCGTCACAATCGAATACCGCTCATCCAGAGGGGCAGAGGGATACGGCCCGTTGAAGCCCCGGCAACCCTCCAGCCGGTCTCGTCCGCGATCAGAAGTGATCAGCGCCGCGAGGCTCCCGGCTAGGGAAGGTGCCAATTCCGTCTCGCGGCGAAATGCGCCGCGGGGAAGATGAGGAGAAAGGGCCTCGCCTCCATGGCTGTGCAGACTGTCGCCACCGAAACCCCTGCCGCGACCGGTACCCCCGCCACCGTCGACCTCGGTCCCGCCTCGGGTCTCTCCTGCCGCGAATGCGGAACGCGCTTCCCGCTGGGCCCGATCTTCGCCTGCGCCGAGTGTTTCGGCCCCCTCGAAGTCGCGTACGACCTGCCCCTCGGCGACCCGGAAGCCCTCCGCGAGCGGATCGAGGCCGGGCCCGCCAACATCTGGCGCTACGCCCCGCTGCTCCCCGTCCCCGCCGACGTGGCCGACAAGCCGAACCTGAACCCCGGCTGGACCAAGCTCGTCAAGGCCGACAACCTCGCGCGGGAACTCGGCGTCGAGCAGGGCAAGCTGTTCGTCAAGGACGACTCCGGCAACCCCACGCACTCCTTCAAGGACCGCGTCGTCGCGCAGGCGTTGGAGGCGGCCAGGGCCTTCGGCTTCACCACCCTGTCCTGCTCCTCCACCGGCAACCTCGCGGGCGCCGTCGGCGCCGCCGCCGCCCGCGCCGGCTTCCGCTCCTGCGTGTTCATCCCGCATGACCTGGAGCAGGGCAAGGTCGTCATGGCGGCCGTCTACGGCGGCGAGCTCGTCGGCATCGAGGGCAACTACGACGACGTGAACCGCTTCTGCTCCGAGCTGATCGGCGACCCGCTGGGCGAGGGCTGGGGCTTCGTCAACGTCAACCTCCGGCCCTACTACGGCGAGGGCTCCAAGACCCTCGCGTACGAGATCTGCGAGCAGCTCGGCTGGGAGCTGCCCGACCAGCTGGTCATCCCCATCGCCTCCGGCTCGCAGCTCACGAAGATCGACAAGGGGCTCAAGGAGCTGATCGCGCTCGGCCTCGTCGCCGACAAGCCCTACAAGATCTTCGGCGCCCAGGCGGAAGGCTGCTCGCCCGTGTCGGCCGCGTTCAAGGCCGGGCACGACGTGGTGCGCCCGCAGAAGCCGGACACCATCGCCAAGTCGCTGGCCATCGGCAACCCCGCCGACGGGCCGTACGTGCTCGACATCGCGCGCCGCACGGGCGGGGCGGTGGAGGACGTGAACGACGAGCAGGTCGTCGACGCGATCAAGCTCCTCGCGCGGACCGAGGGCATCTTCGCGGAGACCGCCGGGGGTGTGACGGTGGGCGTCACGAAGAAGCTGATCGAGGCGGGGCTCATCGACCCGGCGCTCACCACGGTGGTGCTGAACACGGGGGATGGCCTGAAGACGCTGGACGCTGTCGCCGAGACGTCGCAGGCCACCGCGACGATCAAGCCGAGCCTTGAGGCGTTCCGCTCCGCGGGCCTGGCCGGCTGACCGCCGTAGGGCCTGAGCTTCCCTTTCCGGCTGCGGGGCCGTCGTGGCTGGTCGCGCAGTTCCCCGCGCCCCTGACGGGGCGCTCCTGACGGGGCGCCCCTTTGATCTACCGAGGTGAACCCATGAGCGTCAACGTCCGTATCCCCACCATCCTCCGTACCTACACCGGCGGGCAGGCCGAGGTCGCCGCCGAGGGGGCGACCCTGGGTGAGGTCATCGCCGACCTGGAGAAGAACCACACCGGCATCGCCGCCCGCGTCCTGGACGACCAGGGCAAGCTGCGCCGCTTCGTGAACGTGTACGTCAACGACGACGACGTCCGGTTCGAGCAGGGCCTGGAGACCGCCACCCCGGACGGCGCGGGCGTGTCGATCATTCCGGCGGTCGCCGGCGGATGACGGCGGATGACGGCGGATGACGGCGGATGACGGCGGGATGATCCATTTCCGCAACTCCCCTGCATAACCCGAATTGCCCTCTCCCGCTGACAAGCGGAGGGGGCAATTCTGCATGGTTGAGCGCGGTACAGTTGGGAATCCTGTTTCGCCGTTTGTGACGAGCGCATATACGAAGTCGGCCCCGAGCCGACAAGAAGCAGCCAAAGCGAGCCATCCCTTTGGGGCTTTTGCGGTCTCTGTCCGGCCCGACTTGCCCGGGATTCTGGTGGACTCTCCCTCTATCGCCGATCCGGCGCGCCCAGAATTCTCGTCCGATTGACCTGTTGCAGAGGGCAGTTGGGCAGATACATTCAGCGGCGGTCGACGCGTTCCGGCGCACACCCCCAACCATTGGGGGGTGAGGTCTGACCCGGGTCCGCGAAGTGCGGTCCTGTGCAAGGGCCAGTAATAGGGGAGTTAGGCATGGCTCAGGGCACCGTCAAGTGGTTCAACGCGGAGAAGGGGTACGGCTTCATCGCGGTCGACGGTGGTGCGGATGTTTTCGTCCACTACAGCGCGATCCAGATGGACGGCTACCGCACCCTTGAAGAAGGTCAGCGAGTCGAGTTCGAGATCTCGCAGGGCCAGAAGGGTCCGCAGGCGGACATGGTCAAGCTCGCCGTCTAGCTCGGCGCGACCGACCACCGAAGCAAGCATCGCGAGGGGCTCGTATCCCATGGGGGTACGGGCCCCTCGTGTGCGCCCGCGCGCCCGCGGGTAGGGACGGTGGGTCCGGATCGCGCGCCACCGGATCCGCGAGAGGCGCTTGCACTCGCAGGGGTCGAGTGCTAATCATTGGGCTTAGCACTCTCCCAGTGAGAGTGACAGAACTTGGATCGGGTCGGTGAGGTCCGCGGGCCGCGTGGGGCAAGGAACCACACGGTGCGCAGTCCGTCCGTCGCGGGCACCAGCACGGTCCGTTTGCGTTTCCACCCCTGTCCGGGAGGACCACTTCACATGGCCAAGATCATCGCGTTCGACGAGGAGGCACGGCGCGGCCTCGAGCGCGGCATGAACCAGCTCGCCGACGCCGTCAAGGTGACCCTGGGCCCCAAGGGTCGCAACGTCGTCCTCGAGAAGAAGTGGGGCGCCCCCACGATCACCAACGATGGTGTGTCCATCGCCAAGGAGATCGAGCTCGAGGACCCGTACGAGAAGATCGGCGCCGAGCTGGTCAAGGAGGTCGCGAAGAAGACGGACGACGTCGCCGGTGACGGCACGACGACCGCGACCGTCCTGGCCCAGGCCCTGGTGCGCGAGGGTCTGCGCAACGTGGCCGCCGGTGCCAACCCGATGGCCCTCAAGCGCGGCATCGAGAAGGCCGTCGAGGCCGTCTCCGGCGCCCTCCTCGAGCAGGCGAAGGATGTCGAGACCAAGGAGCAGATCGCTTCGACGGCCTCCATCTCCGCCGCCGACACCCAGATCGGCGAGCTCATCGCCGAGGCCATGGACAAGGTCGGCAAGGAAGGCGTCATCACCGTCGAGGAGTCCCAGACCTTCGGTCTGGAGCTGGAGCTCACCGAGGGCATGCGCTTCGACAAGGGCTACATCTCGGCGTACTTCGCCACCGACATGGAGCGTATGGAGGCGTCGCTCGACGACCCGTACATCCTGATCGTCAACTCCAAGATCTCCAACGTGAAGGACCTCCTCCCGCTCCTGGAGAAGGTCATGCAGTCGGGCAAGCCGCTGCTGATCATCGCGGAGGACGTCGAGGGCGAGGCCCTGTCCACGCTGGTCGTCAACAAGATCCGTGGCACCTTCAAGTCCGTCGCCGTCAAGGCTCCGGGCTTCGGTGACCGCCGCAAGGCCATGCTCGGCGACATTGCCATCCTCACCGGTGGCACCGTCATCTCCGAGGAGGTCGGCCTCAAGCTGGAGAACGCCGGTCTCGACCTGCTCGGCCGCGCCCGCAAGGTCGTCATCACCAAGGACGAGACGACCATCGTCGACGGCGCCGGTGACAGCGACCAGGTCCAGGGCCGCGTCAACCAGATCCGCGCCGAGATCGAGAACAGCGACTCCGACTACGACCGCGAGAAGCTCCAGGAGCGCCTGGCGAAGCTCGCGGGCGGCGTGGCCGTCATCAAGGCCGGTGCCGCGACCGAGGTCGAGCTCAAGGAGCGCAAGCACCGCATCGAGGACGCCGTTCGCAACGCGAAGGCGGCCGTCGAGGAGGGCATCGTCGCCGGTGGTGGCGTGGCCCTGCTCCAGGCCACCCAGGTCTTCGAGAAGCTTGAGCTGGACGGCGACGAGGCCACCGGTGCCGCCGCTGTGAAGCTGGCCCTTGAGGCCCCGCTGAAGCAGATCGCCGTCAACGCCGGCCTTGAGGGCGGCGTCGTCGTCGAGAAGGTGCGCAACCTGACCGTCGGCCACGGTCTGAACGCCGCGACCGGTGAGTACGTCGACATGATCGCCGAGGGCATCCTCGACCCGGCGAAGGTGACGCGTTCCGCTCTTCAGAACGCGGCCTCCATCGCCGCGCTGTTCCTCACCACCGAGGCCGTCATCGCCGACAAGCCGGAGAAGGCCGCCGCGGCGGGCGCTCCGGGCGGCATGCCGGGCGGTGACATGGACTTCTGATCGACCTCTGGTTGATCACTGTCCTGACGTTCGCGTCGCGAGGGCGGCACCTCTTCTCAGGAGGGGGTGCCGCCCTCGGGCGTTTCCGGCTTCTTTCATCGTCAGGTGGCGTAGTCCTTCAGCTTCTCGGTTTCCAGGGTGATGGCCACGGGGGAGGGGAGACGGACCGTGGAGCCGTAGTGGTACGGGCGGCGGTTCTGGTAGACGCCGTTCTGGGGGGCGCTGTGGACGACCACCGTGTCGTTGTCGCGGTCGATGAGGAGGAAGACCGGGATGCCCACATAGGCGTAGGCCCGGCCCTTCTCTTGGCGGTCACGTCGGTCGGTGTCGCTGTCGCGCGAGGTGACCTCGACAGCCATGAGGACGCCCTCCGGGGAGGCCCATTCACCCTCCTGATCGATGAAGTGGTCCAGTGGGGCGAGGGCTCCGTCAGCCCTGGCCCGCCCATTGCGGTACGTCGGGACCCTGAGACCCTGTTCGGGGTAGAGCGCCAGCTCCGGACGCTGCTGCATGCACTGCCGAAGCAGCCACATGACGATGGCCCCGTGGAGCTGGTCCGGCACGGGCTTGACCTCTAGCCTTCCGTTGATCAGTTCGAGCGTGACCGTCTCCGGGGCAACGCGAGCGAGTTCTTCGAAGTCTTCGACGTCGATTGGACCGTGCTTGAGGTGCAGCCTGCCGCCGTAGAACTCCAGATTGTTCTGGACGGTCTCCGGGGCCCGGCGGACCAACTCCTCGAATTCCTCGACGGACATCTGCGGGCGTTCATCGGTACCAGGGGTCATGGTGGTGCCTCCTCCTTTCCATCGTGCCCCGGACCTATGTCGTCGGACCGTTGAAGCGTTCATGCGTGTGTCCTTTCGTGTGGAGAGTTGGCGGCGGTGCGGAGCGCCGTCACGTGAGCGCGGACGGCCTCTGGGAGTAGGACCGCTGCCGTGGCGGGCGTCGGTTCGCCCCGGCAGGGGCCGCAGGTGCCGCCCGGCAGGGCCTCGGGGCGGCCCGGGGCTCCGCAGTGGGTGCATTCCAGGAAGCGGAGTGGGGCTGGGCGGGGCGGTGGGGGTTCCGGGGGCAGCTTGGAGGTCAGGCGGCTGCGGACCAGGGCGGCCGGGCTGTGGACGGGGGTGGGGAGCCCGGCGGTGAGGGCGCGCACGATGTCCGGTTCGGTGGCGCCGCGCTCGAACCACTGCGTGACCTGCGGTTCGAGGCGTACGCAGTCGAGGTACGAGAGGGTCAGCGCGGGCGCGGTCCTGCCCAGCGCCGCCAGCAGGATGAATGCCCGGCTGCGGGTCGGCCGTTGCCGGGGCGTGTCCGGTTCGGGCTCCTCCGGCACGCCGCCCCGCGTGAACGCCGTCCACCAGTCGTCGTCCCTCGCGGTACGGGAGAACCACGTTCGGGTGATCCAGCGGGCGCTGCCGGTGCCGCGCACGTGTTCCCTGCCGCGCCGCAGGTGGCCCGCCGCCTGGATCCTGTTCAGCGCCGTGCGGAGCGCGCACTGTCCGTACGGCAGCTCCTTGGCCAGGGTTTTCACGGAGATGTCCGCGCCGTCCGGGAGCCGGTCGACGTACGCGGCGATGGCCGCCTCGCGGGGCGGGAGGTGGGCGAAGTCGTGGTTGGTACGGGGGAGTTGCCCCGGCGTCGAACGCTTGCCGTAACCCGGACTCGCCATGGGGTGCGGACTCGTGGGCGGGGTCGCGTGCGTCGAGCGGGGGGCAGCACTAAGCTGGGCGTCAGCCATGGGTCGAAGTCTCGATTCGATCTCGTGGTCAAACCCCCGCAGGTGTTCGCAGCACCTGGCGGGGGTTGTTCGTTATGTGGGCACGCTAGAGCGTCGTCACGGTGCGTGGCAAGCCGAACGCGGAAAGTCCGCGATCATGTCAACTCCGGGGGAGGGGGGGCGGGTTGAGACCCGCCTCCCGTTCCGTAGAAGCAGCGCTCGGGGCTTGTGGCTTGAGCTTCGGGATCAGTTTTCCTTGAGGTGCGTGCGGTCACTCTTGTGATCGGTAGGTCAGACCGGCAGGTTCCAGGAGCGGCCATCGGGTGTTCTGACCCACACCCGTTGGGTGCCGTTCAAGTCCACGGTCAGGCCGAGCTCCGAGTGTGGGGGCGAGCCCGCGTCCTGCCAGACCGTGAGAGCGTCTTCCACCTGATCCCAGAGGCGAAGAGGGCCGTGCTGGTGCACGGTCCAGCCGCCTCCGGTCGGTTCGGTCCACGCCTGTGACCCGGTGGCGACGTCCACGAGGATCACGCCCGTGCCCGTGGTCATGAGTTCGGCGGACGGCGCGGCGAGCTGAGCGAGGAACTGCCCGGTCCAGTCTTCCAGGAGTGCGGGGTTCACACGGGTGGCGCGAGTGTGGCCGGGATGCTGGTGGAACGTGGGTCGGGGTGGGCGTTCGTGGGGGCGGGCGAGCATGTAGCTGATCCGGTCGGGGCGGAAGCGGCCGGTCGCGGTGCCGTCGTCGTGGACGGTGAGGCGGACCAGTCCGGAGGCGAGCATCCATCCGCTGATGGTGGTGGTGATGGTTCCGCCGGCGCGTACCTGGTACAGCCAGGCCGGGGGGATGTGGCGGACGGCGCAGGTGGCCACGATGTGGTCGTATTCGGCGTCATCCATGTGTCCGGCGAGGCCGTCACCGGTGATCAGGGTGGGGTGATACCCGGCGGCGTGGATGTGGCCGGCCGCCGCGGTGGCCAAGCCCGGGTCGTACTCGATGGAGTACACGTGGTCGTCCCCGAGGCGGCTGCACAGGATGGCGGTGGAATAACCGGTGCCGGTGCCGATTTCCAGCACCTTGTGACCCTCGCCGACCCCGGCGACGTCGAGCATGCGCACGATCAGGGAGGGCAGCGTGCCGGACGAGGTGGGGCGGCCGGTAACGGGTCCGGTGGCGTCGACGGCGGTGGTGCCGTCGACCTGGGTGACCCAGGTGGTGTCCTGGTAGATGAGCCGCAACCACGTGCCGGGATCGGTCCGGTCGCGGAGCTCGGGGGTCCACTGGCGGCCGTCGAACTGGAACAGCCCGTTACCCAGAAAGAGTTCGCGGGGCACCGTTTCGAGGGCTGTGCGCCATGCCGGGTCGTGCACGGGGACAGCGTCGGCGAGTTGGCGGCGCAGGTCGGCGGAGTCGGTCATGCGAGGGCTCCGTGCTGTAGATGGTCGGCGATGGCGCGCTTGACGGGAGCGGTGATGTGGTCGGGGAACCAGGCCCATTGACCGTTGGGGTTGCACTCATACCAGTGCCAGACGCCATCACGGTCCAGACCGAAGTCAAAGGCGCCGAAGCTGAGTCCGAAAGCGTCGAGGTAGGCGCGCACTCCTCTGACGATGGCCAGGGGAACGGGCACGGGGGTGTAGGTGAGCCGGTCGTAGTGGCGCCGCCAGTCGACGCCAGGTGAACCGTCGATACGGACGGCGGTGAGGTAGTCGCCGACGGCAGTGAGGCGGATGTCGGCGGACTTGCTGACACGCTGCTGGAAGAGGTGCGCGGTGTGACGTAGACGGTCGTCGATCTGTTCTGGGACAACATCCTCGATCCACACGGTCAGCGCGCGGCCGGTGTCGTCGGTGTACTCGGTTTCCCTGAGCGGCTTGTAGATGACCGACCCGTGTCCGGCGACGAAGGTGCGGGCACGGTCGGGGTCGTTGGTGATGAGCGTGGGTGGCACGGTGAATCCGCAGGCGGCAGCCGTGGCGAGTTGCGCCGGCTTGTACTCGGCGTCCCGGTTGCGCCATGGGTGGTTCAGGTAGTGCGCGCCGGGGAGAGCGGCGAGAATGCCGCCGAGCCCGTAGCGGGCTTCTTCGACTGCCCATCGACCGGTCTGCTCACCCATGGCGAGGTCGGCGGTGTAGGGGGTGGGCCGCCGCCAGTACACCGAGCGGACGTTGCCCAGGTCGACACTCCGGGACGCGGTGGCGAGAGTGCCACCGGTCCCGATGCCGGCGAAGGTGCCGGACAGGGCCACCTCGCGGGGGAAGTCGCCGGGGTCCAGGCGGACCACCGGCACACGACGCTGGTTCAGTTCGGTGATCACTTCATCCGCGGTCGCGTCGTCCAGGCGCGTGACGACGAGGACGGGCGGCCCACCCACAGCCATCAGTCGGAATCCCCGTTCTGGTCGCTGCCCTGGTCCGGGGTGCCGTCCAGGCTGGTCTTCGTGCTCGTCTCCTGCGACGTCTCGGTTCGCTTGTGCTTGGCCTCCACCGTCAGCGGTGCGCCGTCGGGGCCGACCCACGCGGGGACCTGCGTGTGCGGATCGAGGACGGGCCGGGCGGCGGAGAGGGCGGCAGCACCCGGGTAGGGCCGCATGCGTCCGAGTCCCCAAGGCTCGACCTGAATCAGTGACGTCAAGGGCTGTTGCATGAGTTTCCTCGTCTCTCAGGTGATCCGACAGTGGCAGCCGCCGCCCGGGGCTTCCGGACGGCGAGAGCCGCTACGTGCGGTTCCTTGTCGGGAACGGAGTGCGCAGTCGGGGCAGAATCCGTGTGGACTTCGTCGAAGGCCACGGACACCACCAGCCCGAGGCCAACAGCGACGGCTCCCAGGAGCCCGGTGCCGGCGGTTACCCCGTCGGCTTGCAGCATGTGGCGACGGCCGGTCATTGGTTGCCCACCTTGATCGCGATCTCGGCCCAGACGCGCTTACCCCAGGGAAGGAGATCGGTTCCCCAGCGGTCGGAGAGGACGTCGACCAGGAGGAGGCCACGGCCGCCGATGGCGTCTGGTCCAACGACCTGCTGCTCAGGCACATGGTGGGACCTGTCGGCCACGGTGACGCGGAGCCGACCAGGGCACGGCAACTCGGCGATCACCCGGACGCTGGCGGAGTGACCGTGGCGGACTGCGTTGGTGACGATTTCGGAGATCAGAAGCATGCCGGTCTCTGCGGCTTCCTGGGCCATGCCCCACTCCTTGCATGCATCGCGAACTATCTGACGTGCCACCGGGACACTGGCGGCCTCGCTCGCGAGGGTGGCGCTCTGGCGCGGATATTGGTCCGGACTCACTCGCTCGTTGGTCATGGTCATCGTCACGCCTTGGTCTGGGCGGTGCGGGGAGGCCCCGCCCGCGTGCCTCGGGGGAGAAGCTGCGGGCGGGGCGCCGCCAAGGACGCGTTCACGGGTGCGTCTCGCGGCGGTTGAAGGACAGTCAACGCGTGGAGGCGGGCATGAGGGGACTCCAGGAGGTGACTCCACCGCGGAGTCACGTCAGCGGCGCTGGCCTTAACATCGGTTTCATTCGCTCTCCAGGGGAGTCGCAGATGGAGCGTCTGTTACCGGATCCACGCGAGGTCGTCGCCGGTCTGCTCGGAGATGAACGTCTGATCCATGCGTGCGCCGAGCGGGACATGGGCGCCGTGTTCCGGATGCTCAACGCGCGCGGTGTCAGTACGCGACGCATCGCTGCCGCCGTCGACATCACGCAGGGACGGCTGTACGACTACATGAACGGCAAGAGCCGGGTGGAGAAGCTGACCCTGTTCGAGCAGATCTCCGACGCCTTCCATATCCCCGGACATCTGTTGGGGCTGGCCCGGCGCTCGTGGGAGCCCGCGTCGGCGACCACCGAGCACGAGCGGGCGGACCGGCCGCCGCCGGACGGTGACGACCTGGTGGCGATGGACCATTTTCGCAGCGCTGACCGGCAGACAGGGGGAGGGAGGCTGTACGGGGCTGTCGTCCGGCACCTGTCGGACCGGGTGGCGCCCCGGCTGGTCGACATCGGCAGCGGTCCGCAGGTGTTCGCCGCCGCAGCCGCGCTGACCGAGATGGCAGGCTGGATGGCCCATGACTCGGGTCACGACGACCGCGCGGCCGGGCACTTCGCCCGCGCCCTTCCTCTGGCCCGCACCTCTGGTGACCTCCCCTTGGCCGCGCACGTCGCTGCGAGCAGCAGCCACCTCGCCCTTGAGACCGGGGACGCGGCCGGGGCTGTCGGCTGGGCACGGACGGGGCTCGACCTGGCCGCGCAGGGGCCTCGGATTCCCGCGCTGACGGCGCGGCTGCACACCATGCAGGCGCGTGCGCTGGCGGTCGCGTCTCAGCGGAACCCGGCCACCCACGCGCTGGAGGTCGCGCACCGTGACCTGGAGGCTTCACCCACTGCTGATCACCCGTGGCTGAGTCCGTTCGACGCCGCCGCGCTGGCCAGCGAGTCAGCCCTGATCCTGCGTGACCTGGAGCAGTACGACGAGGCTCTGTCGCACGCCGAACAAGCTGTCGCGCTGCGCGAGGCGGGCCGGGCGCGGTCCCTGGCTCTCAGCCGGATCACCCTGGTGGACATCCACATCTGCCGGGGAAACCTGGACGCCGCGGTGAGCATCGGCCACGACCTGCTCAGTACGAGCCCGACTCTCGGTTCGGTCCGCGTGGTGCAGCAGCTTGACGGGCTGCGCCGATTGCTGGAGCCGCACCGGGAGTACCGGCCGGTCCGGGAGTACCTGGCGCGGTTCGATGACGCACGCCGCGCCAGAATGCTCCTGCTGGCCGATCTGATCCCGCCGCCCCCGAGAGGCACCACCACATGAGGCCCCCAGCACCCGATCCCGCCGACACCGATGCGTGGAACGCGTATCTCGCGGAGGGAAATGCCAAGCAGGCCCGCAAGCGCGTGGCGGCCGATGTACTGCTGCGGGATCCGTCCGGCCGTGTGCTCCTGGTGAACCCCACCTACAAACCGGGATGGGATTTGCCCGGCGGGATGGCAGAGGCCAACGAACCGCCGGAAGACACGGTACGCCGTGAACTGGTGGAGGAACTCGGCCTACGCGTCACGCCGCTCAGGCTGCTGGTGGTGGACTGGGTGGCCCCGCACGGCCCCTGGGACGATCAGCTCGCATTCATCTTCGACGGCGGCATCCTGGACGACAACCAGGCCGACCGGCTACGGCCACGGGACGACGAGCTGTCCGAAGCCGCCTTCGTGACGGCTGCCGAAGCCGCCGGCCGCCTCCGGGACCGCACCCGGCGCCGGTTCGAGCACGCTCTGGCAGCACTGGACGCGGGACGGCCGTTGTACCTCCGCGACGGCGCGCCCCCCATGTGACCAAACAGGACCACACCCCGGGGGCTCATCGAGGTTCGCCGGTACGCGCTGTCTTCCAAGTCCGTGGCATGGCTACGCGGTGCGGGAGTGGTCCAAGGCCGCGCGCAGGTGGCCGTTCGACGTGGTGAGGAGGTCCGCCGCCGTGGGGGCGTCGACTCCGCCGAGGAGGGTGAGGATCGCGTTCTTGACCTCGCCGTCCGTCGCGGCGAGGGCGGCCTCGATCTCCTCGTCGGCGGCGCCCGTGGCGAGGGCGACGATGCGGCGGGAGCGGGCGCGCAGCTTCTCGTTCGACGCGCGGACGTCCACCATGAGGTTCCCGTAGGTCTTGCCGAGGCGGATCATCGTGATGGTCGAGATCATGTTGAGGACGAGCTTCTGGGCCGTGCCCGCCTTCAACCGGGTGGAGCCGGTGAGGAGTTCGGGGCCTACGACGACCTCGATGCCGTGGTCGGCGGCGGCCGCCAGCGCGCTGTCCGCGTTGCAGGACAGGCCGATGGTGAGGGCGCCGTGGCGGGCGCGGGCGTGTTCGACCGCGCCGATCGCGTACGGGGTGCGGCCCGACGCCGAGACGCCGACCACCACGTCGGCCGCCGTGAGCCGCAGGCCGTCCAGGTCGGCGGCGGCGAGTTCCTTGCTGTCCTCCGCGCCCTCCACCGCCTCGACCATCGCCCCCGGGCCGCCCGCGATGAGGCCGACGACCCGGCTCGGGTCGGTGTTGAACGTGGGCGGGCACTCGGAGGCGTCGAGCACGCCGAGGCGGCCCGCCGTGCCCGCGCCCGCGTAGACCAGGCGGCCGCCGCCCGCCATGCGCTCGGCGGTGGCGTCGATCGCGGCGGCGATGGCGGGCAGCCGCTCGGCCACGGCCGCCGGGACGGTCGCGTCCTCGCCGTTCATGATCCGTGCGATCTCCAGGGTGTTCAGGCGGTCGATCTCGGACAGCTCGGGCCGGAACGCCTCGGTGGTGAGGGTGGCCAGCTGGGCGCGGAGCTCTCCGTAGTCTTCGGTGGAGTTCATGGTGGTGGCGGCTCTTTCGTTTCCGGTGGGGGGTCTGCGGGGCGGAACGGTTCAGCGGCTGCCGCCGCCGCGCGGGCTGTGGCGGTGGGCGAGCGCTTCGTAGGAGGCGGCGAGCGCGGGCGCCGCCGTCTCGTAGGTCCGCTGGGCGACGCCGACGAACAGGCAGTCCACGACGAGGAGCTGGCTCGTACGGGACGACATCGCGGCGGGCCGCAGCTCGCTCTCGCGCGCCGTCGAGGTGGTCAGGACATGGTCGGCGTACTGCGAGACGGCGCCGTCTGGGCGGCCGGTGATAGCGATCGTGGTCGCGCCGTGCTCGAAGGCGACCCGCAGCGGCTCGATGACGTCACCCGTGGAACCCGAGTGGGTGATCGCGATGGCCACGTCCTTGGCGCGCAGCGTCACGGCGTTGGTGACGGCGAGATGCGGGTCGGAGTGGGCGTGCGCGATGTGGCCGATGCGCAGGAGCTTCTGGGCCAGGTCCTGGGCGACCAGGCCCGAGGCGGCGACGCCGTAGATCTCCACGCGGGGCGCGGTCGCGAGCGCGGCGACGGCGGCGCCGAGCTGCACCATGTCGAGCGCGGCGGCGGTGTCGGCGAGGGTCTGCTGCTCGTCGTAGGCGAGCTTCGCGACGACGTCCGCCAGGGGGTCGTCGACGGCGATGTCCGCGGTGACGGCGGGCGCGCGGCCCGACTGCTGCTGGGCGGCGAGCCCCGCGAGCGCGAGGCGCAGGTCGCGGTAGCCGGGGTAGCCGAGGAGGCGGGCGGTGCGGACCACCGTGGCCTCGCTGGTGCCGGTGAGCTCGGCGAGGCCGGTGACCGTGAGGGCGGCGCATCCCGCGGGGTCGCCGGCGACGGCCTCGGCGACGCGCTGCATGGAGCGGGTCATCGACGGCGCGAGGGTCCGGACCTTGGCCGCGAGGGCGGCGGGGGCCGGGGGAGCGGCACCCGCGAAAATTTCCTTCACTTCATTGGTCACGCCTGAAAGGTATTTTCATCGGTGGGGGCGGTCAAGACTCGGTACCGCACGCATCGGGTGACAATGGCTCCATGGACACGATCGATCCCCTGGAGCAGGCGCTGCACGCCGCCCGCGCGCTCGTCCTCGCCGACCTCGTCGCCCGTGAGGTCGCCGAGGCCGAGGTCGTCTCGCTCGTGGAGGAGTCGGTGGCGCACCGCCGCTGGTGGGTCGAGCAGTGGCCCGAGGGCATCTCGTACGTCGCCGGGCTCGTCGCCCAGGACGTGCAGGACGCCCTGCTCGAACGCCACGGCCGCTGGCCGCTGTGCCCGGTGTGCGGCTCGGGCGACCCGCACGCCCTCGACGTGGAACCGGAGCTGGGGCCCGACCCGCACTGGGTGTGCGGCAAGGCGGGCGTCGTCGTGGCCCCCGTCGGCAAGCTGACGTGACCCTCTACATCGACCCGCCGACCTGGCCCGGCCACGGCCGCATGTGGTCCCACCTGGTCAGCGACGTCTCGTACGAGGAACTGCACGCCTTCGCCGCCGCCATCGGCGCGCCCCGGCGCGCCTTCGACGGCGACCACTACGACGTCCCCGCCGACCGGTACGCGGACGCGGTGCGCGCGGGGGCCGTCGAGGTCGGCTCGAAGGAGCTGGTGCGCAGGCTGACGGAGGCGGGGCTGCGCAGGCCCAAGGGGCGGCCGGTGTGACGCCGGTGGCCTACGGGGCGGATGACGTGGCCGGGGCGGGGGCGGGGGCCGGGGCCGACGACGTGACCACGCGGCCGGGAGTCTTGCGGTGCAGGCGCAGCGAGACCGCCACCGCCGCGATCGCCGTCGCCGTCATGGCCGCGCCCGCCCACGCCGTGGCCGCGTAGCCGAAGTCCAGGTCGATGACGGTGCCGCCGAGCCAGGGGCCGCCGGTGTTGCCGAGGTTGAACGCCGCCGTCGTCGTCGCGCCCGCCAGGGTGGGGGCGGCGCCCGCGACGTTGAACATGCGGGCGTTCAGGGCCGGGGCCGTGTAGAACGCGCTGACCCCCAGCAGGAACGACAGCGTGATCGCCGCCGCCGGGGCCGACGCGAACAGCGCCAGCGCGCCGAGGAAGACCGTCGACGCGGCGATGCCGCTGAGCAGCACCCCGAAGAGGTGCGCGTCCGCGACCCGGCCGCCGATCGCCGTGCCGACCAGGGCGCCGAGGCCGAAGAGGCCGAGGACGGAGGGGACCCAGCCCTCGGCCAGGCCCGCCACGTCCGTCAGGAGCGGCGAGAGGTAGGAGAAGGCGCAGAAGACACCGCCCGCCGCGAGCGCGGTGATCGTGACCGAGAGCCAGACCTGGCGGTCGGTGTAGATCGCGACCTCCTTCTTCAGGCGCGGCTTCTCGGCGGGCAGCGGGATGCGCGGGATCAGCGTGAGGACGCCGACGAGCGCGACCGCGGAGGCCGCGCCCACCGCCCAGAACGCGGAGCGCCAGCCGAAGTGCTCCCCGAGGAAGGCGCCCGCCGGGACGCCGAGGACGTTCGCGATGGACAGGCCGCCGATCATCACCGCCATGGCGCGGGCGCGCTGCCCGAAGTCGACCATCGCGATCGCCACGGCCGCGCCGACCGCCCAGAACCCGGCACAGGCCAGGGCGCTGACCACGCGGGACGCGAAGAGGACCTCGTACGAAGGGGCGAGGGCGCCGGCGACCTGGCCCAGGCCGAAGACCGTGATGAGCGCGATGAGGGTGGTGCGCCGGGGCAGGCGCAGCGTCGCCACGGCGAGCAGCGGGGCGCCGATCACCATGCCGATCGCGAAGGCGGAGATGAGCAGGCCCGCGCGCGGGATCGAGACGTTCATGTCGTCGGCGATGGGCGGCAGCAGCCCGGAGAGCATGAACTCACTCGTGCCGAGGGCGAAGACGGCGAGGCCGAGCATGTAGACGGCCATGGGCATGCGGGCGGGTGTGGGCGTGCGGGTGGCCGTGGGCGTGCGGGTGGGTATCGGGAGTTCGCCGGCGTCCGGCTGCGCTGTCGGGTCAGAAGTCGGCATGAACAGATCCAACACCGCAGGGGGGTGCCGGCATTCCTGGGCACGGGCATTTCTGGGGCACGGGTAGAGGGGCGCCGTCACCTCCGCGTCCCGTACGCCTCGCGCGCTTGCCGCGCCCTCCGTACCGGCCGCACCCCCGTGGTGACGGCGCCCCTCCGCTCAGGACCCGCTAAGCGCGGGTCAGCCCTCGTCCCAGCTCACGCTGCCGACGCCGGTGCCGCCGAAGCAGCGGGCGCTGGACACGTCGGAGCGGCCCGGGTGCAGGGTCTTCCAGGCGCCCTTGGCGTCCGGCCACGCGCCGCACACCACCGAGGCGCGGAAGGCCCGCACCTGGTTGGTGTTGTTCTTGCAGTGCGCGTGCCCGGTCCAGCCGTCCGTGTCCGTGCTGCACGTGAGGATCTTGTCGGCAGCGGCCGGGGGCCGCGCGGACGGAGCCGCCGCCGCGCCCGGCGTGACGGCGGCCAGGGCCGGCAGCGTCGCGACCACGACGGCCGCGAGCTTGAGGGCGAGGGGGGTGGAACGGCGAGAGTCGGTCATGTCCCGTTCTCCTTCTGGATCGCAGCAGCGGCGCGCCTGACGCGGGCCGCTTCTTCCTGGCTCCGATGGTTGCGGCCGCCCCTGTCACGGCGGTCACCCGGCGGTCACTCGACACTCACGGCACGTGCTGGAATCATGACGGAACGTGACTGGTGGGGTGAACAACGTGGCGCTGGAGTACCGGATCCTGGGGCCTTTGGAGGTGCTCGCCGACGGCAGGCCCGTGCCGGTGCGGGCCGCCAAGCAGCGGGCCCTGCTGGCCGCACTGCTCGTGGACGCGGGCAGCGTCGTCCCCACCGAAACCCTCATCGCCCGCCTGTGGGACGAGCCGCCGGACGGCGCGCGCAACGCCCTCCAGAACTACGTGCTGAGGCTGCGGCGCACGCTGGGTTCCGCCGGGGACACCGGGCCGATCAGGACTTGTCCGCGCGGGTACGTCATCGACGTACCCGAAGGCGCCCTCGACCTGCACCGCTTCGACGCCCTGACCGACCGGGCGCGGGCCGCCGTGGCGGCGCACGCGCCCGAGCGGGCCGCCGCGCTGCTCGGCGAGGCGCTGGCCCTGTGGCGCGGGGAGCCGCTCGCGGACGTGCCGTCGGAGCGGCTGGCCCTGGAGGTCGTCCCCGCGCTGCACGAACGGCGGCTGAACGCCCTGGAGGCGCGTACGGAGGCCGACTTCCTGCTCGGGCGGCACGCGGACGTGCTGCCCCGGCTGCGGGAACTCACCGCCGCCCACCCGCTCCAGGAGCGCTTCTGGGCCCAGCGGATGCTGGCCCTGTACCGCTCGGGCCGCCAGAGCGAGGCACTCGACTGCTACAGCACCGTCAGCGCGCTGCTCGGCGACGAACTGGGCGTCGACCCGGGCGCCGAGCTGTGGCGGCTGCACCAGCGCATCCTCACCGGCGACCCCGCGCTGAGCGCGCCGCCGCCCCGAGGGCCCCGGGCCAAGGGGAACCTGCCCGCCGAGACGACGACGTTCGTCGGGCGCGAGGCCCTGCTGCGCAAGACCCGCACGCTCTTGGAGAGCGCCCGGCTGGTCACGCTCACCGGGCCCGGCGGCGTCGGCAAGACCCGCCTCGCCCTGCGCGCCGCCGCCGAGGCCGCGTGGCAGTTCCCGCACGGGGCGTGGCTCGCCGACCTCGCGCCGCTGACCGAGCCGCGCCTGCTGGACCGCGCGGTCGCGGAGGCCCTCCGCATCCCCGACCAGTCCCTGCGGCCCGGCACAAAGGTCCTCGTCGAGCACCTGCGGGAACGGCGGCTGCTGCTGGTCCTCGACAACTGCGAGCACGTCGCCGAAGCCGCCGCCGAGCTGGTGGGCACGCTGCTGGGCGCGGCGCCGGGGCTGCGCGTGCTCGCCACGAGCCGCCAGGGGCTGCGGGCGCCGGGCGAGTACCTGCTGCCCGTGCCGCCGCTGGGCGTTCCCCGGCAGCGCGGCGCGGCGCCCTCGCTGACGCGCTGCGAGGCCGTGCGGCTGCTGGCCGACCGCGCGGAGGCGTGCGCCCCGCACTTCCGGATCACCGCGCGCAACCAGGAGGCGGTGGGCGGCCTGTGCCGCCGCCTGGACGGCATCCCCCTGGCCATCGAACTGGCCGCCGTCCGCCTCGGCACGCTCTCCGCCGAGGAGATCCTCGACCGCCTCGACGACCGCTTCCGGCTCCTGTCCGCCACGGGCCCCCACCACCAGCGCACCCTGCGCGGCGTCGTCGACTGGAGCCACGACCTGTGCGACGAGCGCGAACGGAGACTGTGGGCGGGCGTCTCGGTCTTCTCCGGCGGCTTCGACCTGGCGGCAGCGGAGGCCGTGTGCCCGGACGAGCCGGGCGACGAGACCGTGTGCTGCCGGGACTTCGGGCACGAGAGCGCGTCCTGCCGGGGCGCCTCCTGGACCGAGCCCGCCCGCCAGGACGGCTCCGCCGCCGCGGGCGTGATCGTGGGCGGGCCGGTGCGGGAGGACGTCGTGGACGTGCTGGCCGCCCTTGTGCACAAGTCGGTGCTCACCGTGGACACCACCGGCTCGCCCGCCCGCTACCGGATGCTGGAGACCCTGCGGCAGTACGGGCAGGGGCGGCTCGCGGAGACGGGACGGCAGGTGCCGCTGCGGCGGCGGCACAGCGCGTACTACGGGAGCATGGCCGCGACGGCCGCCGCGCAGTGGTGCGGGCCGGACGAGGTGGCGTGGCTGTCCCGGCTGCGGCGGGAGTCGCCGAACCTGCGGGCCGCCCTCGACTTCAGCGTCTCGGGCGGGGGCGACGCCACGGCCGGTCTGGAGATCGCCGCGAACCTCACCCGCACCCGGTACTGGTTCTTCAGCAGCTCGCTCGGCGAGGGCCGGCACTGGCTGACCCGCGCGCTGGAACTCACCCCCGGCGCCCCCGCCCCGCTGCGGGCCGGCGGACTCGCGCTCGCCGCCTGGATCGCGCTGTGCCAGGGGGACCAGCCCGCCGCCGAACACCTCCTGGCCGAGGCGGTGCGGCTCGGCGGGGCGGTGGAGGACGGCGTGACCCCGGCCGTCCTGGCGTACATGGAGGGCGCGTTCGCCTTCCTCGTGCGCGGCGACGCCGGCTCCGTCGCGCTCCTCGCCCGCGCCCGGGACCGCTTCCGGGCGGGTGGCCTAGTGGGCGACGCGCACATGGCGACCATGATGTGGGCCATGGCCGCGGCGTTCCTCGGCGAGCGGGAGAGTGCCCTCGCGGCGGGGCGGGAGTACGCAGCCGAGGCCGAGGCCCACCGCGCGGGCTGGGCCCACTCCTGGGGGCTGTGGGGCATGGGCCTCGCGGAGCTGCGGCACGGCGACGCCGGCCGGTCCCTCGGCCTGTTCCGCGACTCGCTGCGCCGCCAGTGGGCCATCGGGGACCGCTGGGGGCCCGTCTGGGGCGTGGAGGCGCTGGCCTGGGCCACCGCCGCGACCGGCGACCACGGCCGGGCGGCCCGGCTGCTGGGGGCGGCGGCCCGGCTGCTGCGCACGACCGGCGTCGCGCTGACCGGGCTCAGGCCGCTCCACTACGCCCACATCGAGGCCGAACGCCTCGTGCGCGCCCGCCTCGGCGAGGAGGCGTACACCGCCGCGTACGAGGAGGGGGCGGGGACGCGGGACCCGGTGCGGCTGGCGCTGGGCGGGGCCGCCGCCGTCCGGTGAGCGCCCCCCCCTGGGCGCCGATGCGGCTCAGGCGCGGCGCGTCCCGTACGCCCACGCGGTGCCGCGGTCGGCCAGGCGGACGTATCCCGCCCGCGTCAGCACTCCCTGGGAGGCGGTGTTCTCCGGGTCGGCCAGGCCCAGGAGGGAGGTGACCCCGGGGCGGTCCAGGGCCCACGCCGACAGGGCCCGCAGCGCCGCCGTGGCGTACCCGCGGCCCCGCGCCGCCTCCGCCAGGTCGTAGCCGACCTCCAGGCAGCCCTCCTCGTCCGGCGGCCCGTGGAAGCCCATGCCGCCGACCGCGAGGCCGTCCTCGGCGCGCACCACCGCGTACAGGCCCCACTCGGGCCGGTGCGTCCCGTCGGCGTACGCCTTCGCCACCCGCCCGGCGGCGCCCCGCGTGCCGGGGAAGGGGCCGCCCTCGATCCAGGCCAGCCCGCCCGTGCCGCCCGCCGCGAGATCGGCGGCGGCCACCGGGGACACCTCCCACAACGACACCGGGCCCGCGGGCAGCGCGAGGGCGTTGTGCCAGCGCCAGCGCGTGAGCGGCGCGCGGCCCGGCAGGCCGCCGCGGCCGGTGGCCCAGAGCAGCACCTGCCACGGCGGGCCGCCGGCGGGCGAGACGTGCGGGAAGAGGTGGCCGAGCACGGCCGCGCACAGTTCCGCGGGCGGCTCCGCGTCGACGCCGAGCGCCCGCGCGATGTCGTACGTGTGCAGGAGGACCTCGGCGACGCCCATCGCGGCGAAGCCCGCCGCGTCCGCGCTGCCGTGGGGGTAGGGGTGGTAGGCGCGGACGCCGGGCGGTGCCGTGCGGACCACCGACGCGAGGATGCCCCCGGTCGCCTCGATCACCCGGATCGCGCCCTCGGGGTCCGTGCCCTCGTCGAGCGCGATGTCGAAGGGGACGTAGGCGCCGGTGGCCCGGCCCGTCAACTGCCCCGCGTACGCCACGAGGTCACCCGCGATGTGTTCCGCCGTCTTCAGGCAGCTCCAGTCGAGCCCGCCCGCCGCCGCGCCCCAGTCCCGGCCGGCCGCGGCGCGCAGCACCCCGGCCGCGTGCGCGACGGCCTCGTCGATCCTGTCCCCGCCCATGAGAAGCATGGCAGGAGCGTACGGAGTGCTCCGCGGCGGCGCGCGGCAATTTCGAGGCGCCGCCAGCGGCCGTCTCAGGCGTCCAGCAGCGCCAGTTCCGTCATGAGGTTCTCGCGGGCCGCCGTCTCCCACTCGGCCGCGCCGTGCGGCGTCCTGAACAGGTGGGGCAGGCCGAGGAGTTGCCGCAGGACGGCCGCGCGGCCCGTGCGGAACGCCTCGTCCGGCACGAAGGCGTACTCCTCGCGGACCGCGGCGGCGTAGGCGGCGTACGCGTCCGGGGCCGCCGCGAGGATCGCGAGGTCGGCGTCGCACAGCACCTCGCCGTTGCGGTCGCCCTCGGCGGGGTCGTGGGTGACGGTGAGGCGGACGAGCCGGGCCACCTCCGCCGTGCGGCCGGCCGGCAGCCCGGCCTCGGCGAGCGCGCGCTCGGCCAGCCGGGCCGAGCGCTCCTCGTTCTCGGAGCGGTCGGGCGCGTACACCGCGTCGTGGAACCAGGCCGCGAGCCGCACCAGCTCGGGATCGTCGGCGTGGTCCTCCAGTACGTCGATGTGGTCGAGCACCGCCGTCAGGTGGTCGACGGTGTGGTAGCGCCGCTGCGGCTCGGCCCAGCGGGCGAGGAGGCTGTCGGCGAACCGGTACGGGTCGTAGACGCACGCGTCGGTGTCCCGTGCGCGCAGCAGCGTCGTGAGCCAGCGCTTCCGCAGGTCGTGGTGCGCGCCCTGGTGGTGGTTCTCGTCGTCGGCCATGGGGGGAGGGTAACCCTTGCGTACCCCCGGGGGGTATATGGCCAGGTCGGGTGGCTCCGGTCCGACCGTTGCCATGCGCGGCCGGGTTCGATTGGCTTCCGCCATGACGACGACCGCACCTGAAGAGAGCTACGAGCCCGAGCGCGCCGGACGGCTGCTCCGGACCGAACGCGACGCGCTGATCCCGCTGTTGAGGTCCGCGCCCGACGAGGCGTTCGCGCTGCGCACCTGCTGCCCCGGCTGGACCGTGCGCCATGTGCTCGCGCACTGCGGCTCCGCGCTGCTGCGGGTCGTGGAGAACCGCTTCGAGGAAGGCGTCTTCAGCGCCGAGAGCAATGAACGGGACATCGCCGAGCGCGCCGACTGGTCGCCCTCCCGCCTCGTGGACGAGCTGGAGCGCGGCATGACCGAGGCCGGGAACGTCATGGCCGCGGCCAAGGGAATCCTGGACGGCATCGCGCTCGGCGAGTGGGTGCACGCCGGGGACATCCGCGAGGCGTGGGGCGAGCCGGGGGCGTACGGCGGGGACGGCCTCGCGGACGCGCTGCCGCTCCTGGAGCTGCACAGCAGGGGCGCGTACAGCACGGCGGCGCCGGGGCTCGCGGTCCACGCGGACGTGGACGGGCGGGACGAGCCGCTGGTCCTCGGCGCCACGGACGGGCGCCGCCCCCCGGCCCGCTACATCGGGGACGCGCCGACCCTCGTCCGGCTCTGCGCGGGACGGCCGCTGACGGGGACGCGGTACGAGCTCGCGGGCGCGGCGGAAAAGGAGTTGGTGGTCTTCGGCTGACGTGGATCATGGACTCATGACCTCCGACTCCGGCACACCGAACTCCGGCTCCGGCACACCACTGGTCCCCGCCGATCCGGACGTGCTGCACCCCATGCCCGGCCAGGAGCGCGTGGTGCTGCTCAAACCCCTCGTGAAGTCACCGCTGATCGAGGTCGGCGACTTCACCTACTACGACGACCCCGACGACCCGACCGCCTTCGAGACCCGCAACGTCCTCTACCACTACGGTCCCGAGCGGCTGGTCATCGGCAAGTTCTGCGCGCTCGGCGAGGGCGTGCGGTTCATCATGAACGGCGCCAACCACCGGATGGACGGGCCCTCGACCTTCCCCTTCCCGATCATGGGCGGGTCCTGGAGCGACCACTTCGACCTGATCAGCGGGTTGCCGGGACGCGGAGACACGGTCGTCGGCCACGACGTGTGGTTCGGCTACCGCTCCACCGTCATGCCGGGCGTCAGGATCGGGCACGGCGCGGTCATCGCGTCGGGCTCGGTGGTCGTCGACGACGTGCCCGACTACGGCGTCGTCGGCGGCAACCCGGCCAGGCTGATCCGCCGCCGCTTCAGCGACGAGGACGTCGCGCGCCTCCTCGAACTGGCCTGGTGGGACTGGCCGGCCGAGCACCTGACCCGGCACGTCCGGGCCGTCATGTCGGGCAGCGTGGCGGAGCTGGCCGCCGTGGCGCCGGGCGGCGACGCGAACACCCCGAAGGCCGGTTGACCTTCGGGGTACGGGTGAGCGGGGAGGGCGGCGGTCAGTGCTGGTGGGCGCCGCCCTTCTCCGTGCCGGTTCCGTGGCCGGCCTCGGGCTCCGCGTGGCCGCCGCCGTCCGTCTCCGCGCGGCCGGTGTCGCCACCCGCGTGCACCGTGAACGCCGCAGTGCGGACCTTCCCCTCGTGCTTGAAGTCCAGGAAGAGGCGGTACGCGCCCGCGCTCGGCGCCGTCGCCGTGAAGGAGACGCCGGGGCCCGCCTTCGTCCGGCCGTCGCCGGGCTCGCCGTCCGGATGGACGTGAAGGTAGGCGAGGTCGCCCGACCGCAGGGCCACCAGGTGGCCGTAGGCGCCCAGGTAGGGCTGGAGGTCGGTCACCGGCCTGCCGTTCTTCGCCACGTGGAGGGTGAGGTCGCCGCCCGTGCCGGTCTTCAGCTCGCCCTTCAGCGTCACGTCGTACCCGTCCACCCGCGCGGTGGCGCTGTGCGCGGGCAGCTTCCTCGGCGCGGCCTCGCCCGCCACCGCGAGGTCGGCGCCGAGCGTCAGGCCCTCCTTCGCGCCCTCGGGGCGGAAGTCGGCGAAGACGCGGTAGCCGCCCGCCTCGGGCAGCTCGACCTCGGTGGACCAGGTGCCGTCGGCCGCGCGGACCGGGTGCAGGTGGCGGTAGACCGTCAGGTCGCGTGAGGCGACGATGAGGTGCAGCTCCTTGTCGTGCTCCTTCTGGTACGCGGTGACATCGCGCCCCGTGGAGTCCTTCACGACGGCGAAGCGCAGCTCCTCCTTGCGGCCCGCCGCCACGCGCGAGGTCTTGAGGTCCAGGGTGTAGCCGCGCTCGGAGACCTGGAGGCCCCCGGCGGCGGCCCCGCCGTGCGTCTCCCTCCCTTCCCGCCGGTCGCCGTCGTGCGCGCCGTGCCGGGCGGCCGGTGCCTTGTCCGCGACGGGGTCGACGGCCTGGCCCACTCCGTACGCCGTACCGAAGGTCGCGGCGACGGCGGCGGCGAATGCGGTGATCTTCAGTCCGGTGTTCATGACGGCTCCCTGGGTGATCCCCGTCCGGCTCTTCCAGTCGGTCGGTCGGCCGGTCGGCCTCGATGAGGATGAAAATACCCCCCAGGGGTATAAAGTCAAGTGCCGGGCCCTGCTCCTCCGGCGCTTGCGGTCGATACCCCCCAGGGGTATAAAGGAACTCGTTGATCGGTACCCGCCCCGGGTATCGGCCTCGTCACTGCCACCCGCCCACGTCACGAGGAGCCCGCAGCCATGTCCACCACCACATCCGGCACCCCCGAGGCGGCGTCCACCGCAGAAGTGGAACTCGCCATCGGTGGCATGACCTGCGCCTCGTGCGCCGCCCGGATCGAGAAGAAGCTCAACCGCATGGACGGCGTCGAGGCGACCGTCAACTACGCCACCGAGAAGGCCAAGGTCAGCTACCGGGGCGAGGAGGTCTCCGTACAGGATCTGATCGCGACCGTCGAGGCCACGGGGTACACGGCCGAGGAGCCCGCACCCGCACGTGACGCGTCCGCCTCCCCGGCGGACGGTGACGGTGACGGCGACGACGAGGAGCGGCGGGCCGACGATGCGCTGCGGCCGCTGCGCGAGCGGTTGGTCACGGCGGTGCTGCTCTCCGTCCCCGTGATCGCGATGGCGATGGTCCCCGCCCTCCAGTTCGAGTACTGGCAGTGGCTCTCCCTCACCCTCGCCGCGCCCGTCGTCACCTACGCGGCCTGGCCCTTCCACAAGGCGGCCTTCACCAACGCCCGGCACGGCGCCGCCACCATGGACACGCTGATCTCGGTCGGCACCTCGGCGGCGTTCCTCTGGTCGCTGTGGGCGCTGTTCTTCGGCACGGCGGGCACCCCGGGCATGACTCACCCGTTCGAACTCACCATCGCGCGCAGCGACGGCGCCGGGAACATCTACCTGGAGGCCGCGGCCGGTGTCACCGCCTTCATCCTGGCCGGGCGCTACTTCGAGGCCCGCTCCAAGCGGAAGGCCGGGGCCGCGCTCAAGGCGCTGCTCCAGCTCGGCGCCAAGGACGTCACCGTGCTGCGCGACGGCGGGCGCGAGGAGACCGTCCCGGTGGGCGAGCTGCGGACCGGCGACCGGTTCCTCGTCCGGCCCGGCGAGAAGATCGCCACGGACGGCAAGGTCGTCGAGGGCGCCTCGGCCGTGGACGCCTCCATGCTCACCGGCGAGTCCGTGCCCGTCGAGGTCGGCGAGGGCGACGCGGTCACCGGCGCCACCCTCAACGTCGGCGGACGCCTCGTCGTCGAGGCCACCCGCGTCGGCGCCGACACCCAGCTCGCCCGCATGGCCAAGCTCGTGGAGGACGCGCAGAACGGCAAGGCCGCCGCCCAGCGCCTCGCCGACAGGATCTCCGCGGTGTTCGTGCCGGTCGTCATCGGCCTGGCGCTCGCCACCCTCGGCTTCTGGCTCGGCAACGGCGCCGGACTCACCGCCGCCTTCACCGCGGCCGTGGCCGTCCTGATCATCGCCTGCCCCTGCGCTCTTGGGCTCGCCACCCCGACCGCCCTCATGGTCGGCACCGGACGCGGCGCCCAGCTCGGCATCCTGATCAAGGGCCCGGAGGTCCTGGAGTCCACGCGCCGCGTCGACACGATCGTCCTGGACAAGACCGGGACGGTCACCACCGGCAGGATGACCCTGCTCGCCACGCACACGGCCGCCGGGGTGGAGGCGTCCGAGGTGCTGCGTCTCGCCGGGGCCCTGGAGCACGCCTCCGAGCACCCCGTCGCCCGGGCCGTCGCGGCCGGAGCCGCCGAGCAGGCGGGCCCGCTGCCCGCCCCCGAGGACTTCGCGAACGTGGCGGGGCTCGGCGTGCAGGGCGTCGTGGAGGGCCACGCGGTCCTGGTGGGCCGTACGGCGCTGCTGGCGGAGTGGGCCATCCGCCTGCCGGGGGAGCTGGAGCGGGCCAAGGCGGAGGCCGAGGCGGCCGGCCGCACGGCCGTCGCGGTCGCCTGGGACGGCGAGGCGCGGGCGGTCCTGGAGGTCGCCGACGCGGTCAAGGACACCAGCGCCGAGGCGATCCGGCGGCTGCGGGCGCTCGGCCTGACGCCGATCCTGCTGACCGGCGACAACAAGGCCGTCGCGGCGTCGGTGGCCGCGGAGGTCGGCATCTCCCCGGAGCACGTGATCGCCGAGGTCATGCCGCAGGACAAGGTGGACGTGGTCAAGCGGCTCCAGGCCGAGGGCCGCTCGGTGGCCATGGTCGGCGACGGCGTGAACGACGCGGCGGCGCTCGCCCAGGCCGACCTGGGCCTCGCGATGGGCACGGGGACGGACGCGGCGATCGAGGCGGGCGACCTGACGCTCGTACGGGGTGACCTGCGGGCGGCGGCCGACGCGATCCGGCTCTCGCGGCGCACCCTCGGCACGATCAGGACGAACCTGTTCTGGGCCTTCGCCTACAACGTCGGCGCGCTGCCGCTGGCCGCGGCGGGGCTGCTGAACCCGATGATCGCGGGGGCCGCGATGGCCTTCTCCTCGGTGTTCGTGGTCGGCAACAGCCTGCGGCTGCGGGGGTTCAAGCCGCTGGCCTGAGCGGTCTCCCCGCCCTCCGGTCCACCCCGGTGCGAGGTGTTTCCCCCGCGCCGGGGTGTTCGGCGCGTAGGCTGGACGCGATTGGACTAGACCTGTGTCGTGTGAGCCGGGTTCTCGACGAGAAGGAAGAGACATCCATGAGCAAGCGTGCAGTCCTGGAGGTGATCGCCCTCGACGCCGAGGACGCCGTCGCCGCCCAGGCCGGAGGCGCGGACCGCCTCGAACTCGTGACCGACATGGCCGCGGACGGGCTCACGCCGTCGCGCGAGACCTTCGCCGCGATCCGGTCCAGCGTCGACCTCTCGCTGCGCGTCATGCTGCGGCTCGCCGACGGATTCGCCGCCGGGGACGTCGACGCGCTCGTACGCCGTGCCCGTGAGCTCAGGGCCGAGGGCGCCGACGAGTTCGTCCTCGGCTTTCTCGACGAGGCGGGCGGGCCCGACCTCGCCGCGGTCGAGACGCTGGTGGCCGCGCTCGACGGCTGCCGCTGGACCTTCCACCGGGCGATCGACCGGGCCGCCGACCGCGACGCCCTGCGCAAGCAGCTCGCGGAGCTGCCGGGCCTCGACACGTATCTCACGGCGGGGGCCGCGGGGGGTGTCGACGAGGGGCTGCCGACGCTGATCGCCGAGGCGGCGCGGCGGGGCGAACCGGGGTACGAGCCGCGGCTCCTGGTCGGCGGCGGGCTGCGGCTCGATCATCTGCCGGGGCTGAAGGCGGCGGGCCTCGACGCCTTCCACATCGGGGGTGCGGCGCGGCCGGAGGGCTGGTCGAAGCCGGTCTCTGCGAGGGCTGTGGCGGAGTGGCGGGCGGGGGGCGGCGCGGGGCGCCCCGCCGGGCGGCGGGGGGGGGGGGGGGGGGGTCGGGGGGGGGGGGGGGCGCCGGCGCCCCCCCCCCCCCGGGGGGGGGTCGCGGGGGGGGGGGGGGGGGGGCCCCCGCGGGGGCGGGGGGGGGGCGCGGGGGGCG
>NZ_JAFEXF010000579.1 GCF_016905445.1 Streptomyces sp. G44 | reverse complement strand
ACCCTGCGCCGCCGTGGCCGTCGCGCACAGTACCCCGGCGGGTGACCGCTGCGGGTCGGCGCCCGCCGGAGTCGGGCGGAGAGTCTGCGGCCGGCACGGGAAACCGACGGCGGCGGGCGAGTGGGACGCGCAGGTCCGGGCTGGTGGAGAGGCCGCTGGCACCGTTCCCGCGTAAGGGTTCGTAACGACCCAGGGAGCTGTATCAGGTGTTGTTCCAGCGGCCCGTCGACCAGCCCGGACCTGGGCCGGGGGCGGGTGGGGAACGGCCGGGCGCCTCTTCCGCTTGAGGGCTCGCGGCCCGAGGTGAGAGCAGGCGTCTGCTCCGGCCGCTCTCCAGCCGCCCCCGCCGTCAGGTACGGAACATCTCGGCCTCGTCGAACAA
>NZ_JAFEXF010000578.1 GCF_016905445.1 Streptomyces sp. G44 | reverse complement strand
GCATTGTCGAGAAGACACTCGTCGGCGGCACTTCCGGATCGGTGAACGTTTGCACGCTTACGGGCGCGAGGCCCTGCTCTTGAAGCGAACCGAAGGGAGAGAAATCAATGCGGAAAGACCGGGAGAGCTACCGAGAAAAACAGATGTGGGGGCAGGATCCAGCGAGACCTAAACCTCGGAAGTCGACGCTCTCAAATCAAAGCATGAAATTGCCTGCGACGCCCAGAGCGCCCCCTTCGTGGTATCTCCAGCAGCAGCCCCCGGTGCAAAACCCCCTGCACCTATAATTGGAGACCTCCTTACCAGCGTTGGATGAAATTTTAAAACGGTCTATTTCTTTGGACGAACTTTAGACGGACGTCAGAAATGCGGGTTGTGGTGGGA
>NZ_JAFEXF010000577.1 GCF_016905445.1 Streptomyces sp. G44 | reverse complement strand
AATCACTACCGCACCCGGAGGGACTGGCGGCGCGCGATCCTCGACCGGACCGGTCAGCCCACCGTCCTGTCCCAGCGCGGCGGCCCCTTTCCTGTCTGAGCTGCCCGGTGGCCGGTTCAGTCGCCCTGGACCACGCAGATGCGGCTCTCGCTGACCGTTTTCCAGTCGGTGGTGATTCGGAAGCGGGCGTGCGCGGGCAGGTCTTTCGCCGCCACCGGGGCCGGGGGAAGCCCGCGGTCCAGCGTGATCTCCCCGGTCTTGTCGACGAGATAGTCCAGAGCGGCCTGCAGTTCGTCCAGGGAGAAACCGGTGGCGTCCTCGAGGCGCTCCAGTGAGGTGGACACCTGCTCGGGGTGGTCCAGGGTGTCGCTGAAGTAGGTGAGG
>NZ_JAFEXF010000576.1 GCF_016905445.1 Streptomyces sp. G44 | reverse complement strand
CCCACACTGAGGGCATCACCTTTAAATAAAGAATCTGCAAACGCTAATTTTCCATAACACTCGGTAAAGTCAAAACCAGTGTCCCCATTGTATGGTTTAGTTCATTTTGAGTCAGAGCCAATGTAACCATAACGGAACACACCAACCTCATAAGTCGGTGCAAGTGTATCTGACAGTTTTAAGGTGTTGGTATAACCTAACGAGATATCAGTTTCAGTTGAAACACCAGGTGTATTAAAGTCTACGCTTGACCCCCAAAGCGCAACATAAGCACCTGACTTATGAGAGAAAGTGAAGCCACCTTGAATAGCTGGATTATTTGAAGACTGCGTAATACCACGGAAGCGATAATCTGTGGTTGCTGCCACACTACCAGTTGCGGTG
>NZ_JAFEXF010000575.1 GCF_016905445.1 Streptomyces sp. G44 | reverse complement strand
CGCGCGGGGCGCGGGGAGAGGGCGGCGGCGCGCCCCGGCCGCCCCCCCGCCGCCCCCGCCGTCAGGTACGGAACATCTCGGCCTCGTCGAACAACTGGTCTGTGTGCAGGCAGTGGTGCAGGCCGCTGAGCAGCCGGTTGGAGACATGGCGCAGCGCGGCCGCGTATCCGTCACCGCGCTCACGGCGCGCGTCGTACAGGGCGCGGCAGCCCGGGGAGCGGGTCAGGGAGGCGAACGCCCACTGGTGGGCGGCCCGCTTCAGCGCGCGGTTGCACACCGACCGGTGCACGACAGCGTGGCTGCGGCCCGAGGACCAGGTGATGGGGGCGGGGCCTGCGGACGCGCGCAGCCCCCCGGCGGGGGGGAAACGGGGGGGGTGGTCGC
>NZ_JAFEXF010000574.1 GCF_016905445.1 Streptomyces sp. G44 | reverse complement strand
GGTCACCCTGGTCAACGCGATCAAGGCGACGGCAAAGTCGGGCATCGGCAAGCTCCGCCAGCGCCCCAACCTCGGCGTCGACCACGTCTTCGGCGACCCGTGGCCTGCGCTCAAGCGCGTGACCTGGCGGCCCGACATCCGCGCGGCCGTCCTGTCGAAGGCGCGCACCAACATGCACCGCAAGATGCGCAACCTCGCCGACACCGCCGACCGCTGGCCGCTCGCCGTCAACAACGACTGCGTCGTCTACGCGACCGACGGCCTGTCCCCGCTGCCGCTCCTGCTCGGCCCCGACGGGCAGCCGATCCGCGGCGGGTTCCGCCTCGGCGTCAATCCCGGCTCCGTCAAGCCCCAGGGCTCCCAGACCATGGCCTGGGCGCTGGACC
>NZ_JAFEXF010000573.1 GCF_016905445.1 Streptomyces sp. G44 | reverse complement strand
ATCAGAGAGGGATGTACGCGCGCTTCAGTGGGCTGCCGATGGTCTGACCGCAGGCCAGGCCGCGCGTGGTGGGGGCGTACTCAAACCGCGGACTCTGCAGGCATATCTGTACCGGGCCGGGCGGAAGCTGGGTGTCCGCGGAGGGGTTCCGATCGTCGGTGCCGCTTACGCCTACAAGGTGCTTCCGGAACCACCCGCAGAGACTCGTGAGGCCCGCCCCTCTGAGCAGCAGGCGCGGCTGATCCCCTTGATCATCCAGGGCCAGACCTATGCTCAGATGGCCGCGGTGGTGGGCCGGTCTCCGGCGGCCGTCGGCTATGACCTGCGCAATCTCGCGGCCGCTCTGCAGGCGAGGACTCGTCCGCACCTGGTCACCCGTCTTCTGC
>NZ_JAFEXF010000572.1 GCF_016905445.1 Streptomyces sp. G44 | reverse complement strand
CTGCTACGCCTCCGGATCTGCCCGCGGCGCGATCGTTCTCACGTGGACGGCTGTCTGCGCCGACCTCATCGCCAAGGCCCAGATCCTTCATGAGGAGGGCGAGAACCAGGCCAAGGAACTGGTCGCCGAGGTAGAGCGAGCTCAAAGCAGCGCAGAGTCTGAAGCAATTCCGATCATGCTCGCAGTAGAGAGGACTCTGCTCGAGACCGCGGAGAAACTCGAGCTGATCGACTTCACGCAGCGCAAACAGCTGGAGCGAATCCGCGACGACCGGCACCTGTGTGCCCACCCCTCGCTCCGGCCACTGGGAGAACTCTACGAGCCGACGATGGAGTACGCCCGCGCACACCTGGCGGCCGCACTGGAAGCCGTGCTCATCCATCCCC
>NZ_JAFEXF010000571.1 GCF_016905445.1 Streptomyces sp. G44 | reverse complement strand
CACTTCTGGCTTGAGCCGGGTGTGGGTGACGCGGATGTGGTGTCGGCGGGTCTGGAGGGTGCGGGGCATCCGTTGCTGGGTGCGGCGGTGTCGTTGCCGGATGTGGACGGTTTCCTGCTGACGGGGCGGTTGTCGCTGCGTTCGCATCCGTGGCTGGGTGAGCATGTGGTGGACGGGTCGGTTCTGCTGCCGGGTACGGCGTTCGTGGAGCTGGCGGTGCGGGCCGGTGATGAGGCCGGTTGTGGTCGGGTGGAGGATCTGACGCTGGAGGCGCCGTTGGTGTTGCCGGCGCAGGGTGCTGTGCAGTTGCAGGTGGTGGTGGGTGCGCCGGACGGGCAGGGCGCGCGGCCGGTGCGGATCTACTCGCGGCTGGAGCAGGCGGAGGG
>NZ_JAFEXF010000570.1 GCF_016905445.1 Streptomyces sp. G44 | reverse complement strand
GATGAAGTACTTGTTGGTGTGATCTGGTATCCATTCTTGCGTATTTTGGATCGTCAACAAGAAGCTTCAATCAGTTAAAACAAAAAGACTGGCAGGTCAATCAAACTGTCAGACTTTTATTTTAAAAAAAGGCTGCCGCTTCGGATTGTCGAAATCGCTTTTTTCAGCTATACTCTTTGCGAGGGGAGGAGATGCCAAAATATCAAGAAATTGCCAATATTTTAAGAACAAGAATCAGAAATAAAGCCTATCCTCCAGATAGTTTATTACCTAATCAAATAGATCTCATTGAAGAGTTCCAAGTGAGCCGCATGACCATCAAAAAAGCGAACGGGATGCTCTCTATGGAAGGACTTGTCTATTCTCAGCGAGGAGCTGGAACTAAGA
>NZ_JAFEXF010000056.1 GCF_016905445.1 Streptomyces sp. G44 | reverse complement strand
CGCCGGGCCCGCGGGTGTTTCCCCCACCGTGCCGCCGTCGGTCTCGTCCTCCTCGTACGGTGATGCCTCCGCGTCGCCCTTCGGCGCGGCGGGTGCGGGCGCCGGCGGGGGGGCGGCCCACCGGCAGCGGCGGGGGGGGGAGGGGGCGGAGGTTCCCCCCGGCGGGGGCGGGGCGCGCCCCCTCCTCTCCGGCGCCCCCCTCCCCCCCTGTCCCCCGGGGGGGCGCGGGGGTGCGGAGGGGGCCCCGGTGGCGAACGGTGACCGGTCGGCGGCGAGGCCCGCGACCAGAAGGCACGCGGCGGTGAGGAACCACCGCCACCGGCGCGACCGCCACGCCCCCTCCCGGCGGTGTCTCACCTCCGCTGCCCTTCGCCGGGGGCGCACTCGGGCGCGGCGCCGGGACCGGGCTGCCAGGCCAGGGCCAGAGCGCCGCCGGTCAGGGCGAGCAGCATGCCGAGGAGGAAGCCCCCGAGATTGGCGCACGGGTAGGACAGCACGCCCAGCGCGATCGCGGCGCCACCGCTGTAGGCGGCTCGCGCCGGACTGACCCACAGGTGGACGGCGCAGCCGACGAGGGCCAGCGCGAACAGCACCGCGGTCGCGCCGCCGACGCCTTGCATGGGCAGCAACCCGGGGTCGGCGAGGGGGAAGTAGCCCAGTTCCGCACCGGCGGCGGTGACGCACACACAGGCCGCGACCGGACGCCGCCCCTTCCTCATCGGCACGGGTGTGCTCCGGCGTCGACGTCCATGGTGGCCCCCTTCAGTGAGAACAGGCCCGCCGTCAACGACCACGCCTTCATCCGCATGCCGTCGATCGTGAGGGTCCTCGCCTGCTGGCCGTAGGTCCCGGCCGGCCCGGTGACACCGCCCCCCTGGAGGGTGGAGGCGTCGCGGCCCATCTGCACGCTGCCGAAGGCCATGTCCCCCCGCAGGGAGGCGAGGTCGAGGGCGAGCGAGGAGGCCCGCACCGGTTCCCGCCCGCCGGAGCGGATCCGCAGCGTGGCCGTGCCCAGCGGGGTGCGCGCCACCGCCGACTGGCACAGCCGGTACAGCTTGGCCTCGCGGATGCCGACGGCGGCCACCGCGTGCCGCCCGCCCGACGCGTCCTGGCGGAAGGAGGCGAACTGCACGGCCCCTTCCGCCTCCAGACGCTCCGCCGTGACGGAGAAGGGGTTGCCGGCGACCGCGAACGAAACGGGCACCGAGGCGGCGGTGGTGGTCGCGACCGTCCCCGCGGCCAGCACCAGCGCCCCGGCGGCCGCGCAGGAGAAGCGCCGCCAGTTCGTCCGCCCGCCGCGGGACGCCCTGCGGTGCCTGGCCGGCCCGGCGGACCCACGCCGATGCGGCTGGGGTGGTACGCCCCTCGTCGTACGTGGCACGCGGTGGGGGGAAGTCGCGTTCTGGGCCATGACACCTTCTTGATCGGGGCCGCGTCGATCCACCCCGAGAACGCCGCCGGGCACGCAAAAGTAACGAATCCCCCGACGGGCGCAGACCGCGGTGCCTACGCCCCTCCCCGCGGTCTGCGCCTGTCGGGAGATCCACTCGGGTGAAGACGCGGCGGGGCGAGCAAAGGCAATCAAACAAACGGGGATCAGTCGCACGGAAACACGAACCGAGAGGACTTCACTGTGCGTACCTTCCTCGCCGCGACCGGCGTCACCCTCACCACGGACCGTACGGTGCGCGTCTCCCCAAACAACGGCTGCTCCGGCCGCCCCGAGGGCTGGCTGGCACCCGGCGGCCGGGCCACCATGAACGGCTCCGCCGTCGCCATCGACCAGCCGGGTAGCGCGGCGCGGCAGTCTCGCTAAACTGTGCGGGACACCCCTTTCCTTAGGAGGGAAGGTGCGCCCACGGTTTCGTCGCCTGCGTTCTCTGGTGCTGCTGTCGTCTCTTGTTCTGGGCGGGTGTCTTCTGGGCGGGTGCGGCAGGGAAGGCAGTGTTCCCGGGAGCGTCGGAGCGCTGACGGCCACCGCGCCCCGCCTTGAGTACGCGGTCCGGAAATCCCCCCATGCCATCGGCTCAAAAGGCTACTCCCGGGCCCTCGCGAAGAACACCATCACCATTGGTGTGAAGTCCGACCACCCGTTCATGGGGTTCGAGGATCCGGTGACGGGACAGCGTTCGGGATTCGACGTCGAGATCGCGAAGATGATCGCGGCGTATCTGGGGTTCGGCCCGGACCGCATCGAGTGGAGGACGGTGGCTCCGCAGGTGCGGGAGATCTCGATAGCCAAGGGGGACGTGGACCTGTATGTGGGCGCCTACACGATAAACAGCGAAAGGAAGAAACAGGTCTCTTTCGCGGGTCCCTATTATCTGGGCGGGCAGGATCTCCTGGTCGACAAGGAGAACAGGAGCATCCGCGGCCCGCACGATCTGCGCGGCAAGAAGGTCTGCACGGTGACCGGATCCACCCCTTTCCAGCGGATCCGCCGACCGGAATTCGGCACGACCGTCGTGTCCCACGACAGTTACGCACACTGCGTACAGGATCTGATCATGAATGTGGTGGACGCCGTCACCGCCGACGACACGATCCTGAAGGGATACGCGGCGCAGAACCAGGGCCGTCTGCGGGTGCTCGGCCGGCCGTTCTCGGAGGAGGCCTATGGGGTGGGGCTGGCACGGCGGGACACGGTCCTTCGTGACGCCGTCAACGACGCGCTCGAACACCACGTCCGCAACGGCGACTGGCTCCGGGCCTATCGCGCCACGCTCGGCCGTTCCGGCGCTCCGGCCCCGGCGCCGCCGCCGGTGCGGCGGTACTGATCAGCGAGGTTCGTCCGTCGGCGGCATCCCGCCCGGCCGCTCACCGACGCGGCCCCGTCAGCCCGGAGGCGCCCATGGAGGTGTTGACCGACAACGCCGGTCTCTTCTGGCAGGGTTTTGTGGGCACCGTCCAACTGACGTGTCTGAGCACGTTGCTCGCCTTCGCCCTGGGCATCCTGCTCGTCTCCTTCCGGATCAGCCCGGTGCCGCTCTGCCGCGGCCTCGGGGCGACGGTGGTGACGGTGCTCTGCAACACCCCGCTCACGGTCCTCTTCTTCGGCGTGACGCTCGGCCTGCCCATGCTGGGCCTCACCGGAGCCGACTACTTCACGCTCGCCGTCCTGGTGATGGGGGGTTACGCGTCGGCGTTCATCTGTGAGGCACTGCGCTCCGGCGTCAACACCGTGGAGACGGGGCAGGCGGAAGCCGCCCGCAGCCTCGGCATGTCCACCGCCCAGACGGCGGCCCTGATCGTCTTCCCGCAGGCGGGGCGGGCGGCGGTGCCCCCACTGGGCAACGCCGTGATCACTCTGGTCAAGAACTCCGCGCTCGCCGGCGGCTTCAGCGTCTATGAGCTGTTCAGCACCGAGAAGACCCTGGTGGAGCGCGGTTACGCGGTGGCGGTCGTCTTCCTGTGGGTGACCGCCGCCTACGTGGTGCTGATCGCGGTGATCAGTACCGGGTTCCGGCTGCTGGAGCGTCGGCTGGCGGTGCCGCGATGAGGTCCGCCCTGTTCGAGGCCCCGGGTCCGCGCGCCCGCCGCCGCCACACCTGGTACACGGTCCTGGTGGCGGCGGTGACCGGTGGCACGGTCTGCTGGGCCCTTCTGCGGTTCAAGGACGCCGGGCAGTTCGACGCGCGGATGTGGGAGGCGTTCGCATATCGCGGCGTGCAGCTGCGCATCCTCACCGGCATGGTGGACACCGTCAAGGCGTTCGCCCTGGCCGTGGTGCTCTCCCTGCTCCTTGGCTTCCTGTTCGCGGCGGCACGCCTCTCGACGCACGGCCTCCTGCGCCGGCCGGCCGGGGCCCTGGTGGAGTTCTTCCGCGCGGTACCGGTGATCATCACGGTCTTCGCCCTGTACGCCACCGACGTGCTGCGCACCTCAGTCACGGCTGCCGCCGGATTCCTGCGGGAAAACCTGGGAGGCCCGGGTGAATGGGCGGCGGCGAATTTCGCGAGCCCCACGCTGTGGGCCCTGGTCATCGGCATCGCCCTGTACAACGGTGCGGCACAGGCGGAGATTCTGCGGGCGGGGGTCGGCGCCGTACCCACCGGGCAGTTCGAAGCCGGATACGCGCTGGGGATGCGCAAGACACAGGTGATGACAGCGGTGGTCATGCCGCAGGCGGTGCGGACCATGCTGCCGAGCATAATCGGCCAAATGGTGGTGACGCTGAAGGATACGTCGCTCGGCTTCTTCATCATGTACGAAGAGCTCCTCTATGCGGGAAAACTCCTGGCGCAGAACACGGCGACTCCTTCCGGCTATCCCTACCTCCCCGTTCTCTGCGTGGTCGGCTCCCTGTACATCATCACCTGTCTCCTGCTTTCCTGTGCGGCCCGTCGCCTTACCGCGCTGGACTGGCGCGGACTCGACGGGCGCGGTCTGCCGAGAGTTTCCTCGAAGATGCCGACGGGAACCAAATGAGCAGCCCAATGCTGCCGCTATGACGCGGCCGACGACGAGTTCGCCCGGGAGACGGAGGAAATCGGCATGGAAGACATAGGCGGGAGGAATTCGGCATGACTGGATCCGTCGAATGCGTGGACGACCTCTACCCCACTCGTTCCGTGACCGAGTCGGTGCCTTTCCAGCGTCCCCACCCGGTGGTGTGGGGCGACGGGGACGGCGGAACGCGAGGCCCGTTGTCCACCGAGGAGGTGGCCGCCTACGACCGGGACGGTTTCCTCGCCTTCGACGCTCTCCTCGACCCGGTCGAGGTGGAGGAGTGCCGTCAGGAAGTGCGGCGTATGGCCTCCGACGCCGCGCTGCGCTCCTCCGGGCGAGTGGTAGGAGAACCGGACTCCGATGAGATCCGTTCCGTCTTCGAGGTGCACCGGCACAGCGCGGTCTTCGAACGTGTGATCCAGTCCGGTCGCCTCGCGGACCGGGCCCGGCAGGTTCTCGGTTCGGACGTCTACGTCCACCAGAGCCGGATCAACTACAAGGCCGCCTTCGACGGCTCGAAGTTCGGCTGGCACTCGGACTTCGAGACCTGGCACTCCGAGGACGGCATGCCCGCGCCCCGCGCGCTGAGCTTCTCCGTCGCCCTCACCGACAACCTCCCGTTCAACGGCCCGCTGATGATCATTCCCGGGTCGCAGCGGACCTTCGTGCCCTCGGTCGGCCGGACTCCTCCCGGCTATCACAAGCTTTCGCTGCTGGGGAAGAACCTCCCGGCCGGACCGGCCGACCGTACCGCCGTGACGGCCTTGGCCGAGCGGCACGGCATCCGGCAGTTCACCGGAGCGGCGGGCTCTGCCGTCATGTTCGACTGCAACTGCCTGCACGCCTCGGGAGGAAACGTTTCGCCGTTCCCCCGGACGAACCTCTTCGTCGTCTACAACAGCGTCGACAACCGGCTGACCAAGCCGTACGCGGCTCCGGAAGCCCGCCCCGGATATCTCGCCGACCGGAACTTCACACCCGTGCCCCGAGCCGAAGACCGGCCGAGTCGATGAGCCGTGCCACTTCGGGCGTGGTGTAGCCGCGCTCGAAGTGGCACGGTTCGGACAGCATCAGCGAGACCAGGCCGAGGAGCAGCCGCGCGTACTCCTCGACCGTTCCGGGCCAGGCGCCCGCGTCGAGCATCCAGGGCTCGCTGCCCGCCGTCGCCTCCGTCCTTCCCGCACGGATGAGCGACTTGGAGAGCTTGGCGCCGGAGGGCGAGAGCACCACCGGGGTGAAGAGCCGTGCCGGGAGCACCGCCCCCGGATAGCAGAGGAACGCCTCGTCGAGCAGGCGGCACCCCGCGGCCCAGTCGGCTCCCTTGACCACCACGGCGAGCGCGTCCTCCCGCGCCGCCACCCGCTCCTTGAGGAGGTTGCGGTGGAGCGTGCCCGAACCGAGGTACGCCCCCTGCGCCCCGCCTGTCCCCCCAGACCCGTCTGACCCGTCTGACCCGTCTGCCTCATCCGCCCTGACAGCGCCGTCGCTTTCGTCGGCCCGCACCCGCACCACGTAGCCGCCGTGGTCCAGGCAGACCGCCGCGAGCTCCGCGCGGTCCGGTCCCACCGCGCGTACCTCCGTGTGCTCGCCGTGCTTCTGGGCCCAGCCGCACCGCGGGCACGGAGGGCTCAGGGGCACCTCGCCGTGCGACGGCGCGAGCACCCACCGCAGGACGTCCATCCGGTGCAGCGAGTCGAGGAACTCCCGCCGGAACTCCGGCCGGCTCTGCTGCCGGGTGTAGGTCTCGACCTCGTACGCGACGCCCGTGGCCGCGGACAGGGCGTCGAAGAAGCCCCCGTAGTACGTCCGGATCAGTTCCGCTATGCGCTCGCTGCCCAAGGCGTGGTGGAAGGAGCGCTCGTAGAGAGTTCCCGTCCGCGCGCACCGCCGTGTCTCGCAGCCGGAGTTGTCCAGGGCGCCGAAGCGCAGTGTCACGTCGACGCCGAACCTGTCCCGGGCCGTCCGTGCGAGCAGGAACGCGGAGGTCTGCATGACGCTGGTGCCCAGGTGCGGAGCACCGTTGATCTGGACACCGGCATACAGGGACACCCGGTCGTGCCCCGTCGCCAGCAGCCGCGGTCGGAGGAAGTCGACGCTGTGTTCGACCGCGCCGGTGGTGACGCTGACGGGCGAGACGGGCACGGTTCGAGCGGTGTTCATGAACGGCCTCTCTGCTGGACGGAACGGGGATGCCCCTGGACTGGACGCGATTCCCTCTGGCTGCGGGGCGAGAAGGTCACCAGTGGTGGCGGACGGCGGGCTGCGGCAGGTCCACGACGCGCAGGGGCCCGGACCAGTGGGGCGAGGCCGCCGTGTCCAGGGCCTCCAGCCGCGTGGTGCGGGAACGGGCGGCCGTACGCAGCAGCTCCATCAGCCCGTCGCCGGTGAGCGGGTCCTTCTCCGGCGCCGCGCCCTCCGAAGTGATCCGGTGGCAGGCCAGGCCGACGATGAAGTAGGCCGGCGGGTACGGGCCCGAGCGCCAGACCACCGCCTCGCCCTGCTCCTCCAGCAGGAACACCTGATCGGGGTGGTCCCGGGTGAAGTCCCCGAAGGGCAGCGGGCACAGGGTGATCGCGTGCACCGTGAAGCCGGCCGAAGCCAGCATGCCGATCGCCTTCCGGGGGCTGGAGTAGCTGCCGATGGTGATGCCCAGGCCGTCTCCCAGCGCACGGCCGTGCGTGATGACGGCGGGGATGAGTTTCAGGCCGTCCGTCCCTCCGCCGACGGACCGGCGCAGGGCGTCCGCCCGGGGGGTGAGGGGGACGTAGGGCGGATTGCTGGTGACGACCAGGGGGCGGCGGAGCGGGGCAGGGGCCGTGGCCAGCAGCTCGACGGGGGACAGCGTGGTGAAGTCGCCGTGGGCGAAGGTGACGGGACCGCCGCCGTCGGACGAGGCGTAGTGCTTGCGGGCCCACGCCACGGTGTCCTCGCCCGAGTCGACGCCGTGGACGCGGGCCGCTCCCGCGCGGGCCATGGCCGCCGCCGCGGCGCCGCTGCCGGAGCCGAGGTCCAGGACGGCGCAGCCGTCACTGATGAGGTCCCCCGCGACCCACACGCCGATCTCGGTGTCGGCCGGTTCGAAGAAGACGTGCGAGGACGAGGGCGGGGTCAGGTCGTGCGGCGTCAGATGCCGGTAGGCGGTGACACGGCTCGGTTTCATGGTGGGAGGGCCTCGATCCGTGTGAAGGCGGGCGGGCGGGGGAGAGGTGCGGTGCGCGGCACGCGGCCGCGTGCGCGCGGGGAACGGCGCGTCACCGCATGCCGGTGTCCCGGCCGTGCTTCGTGTCGGCGTCGCCGTCCCGGCCGCTCACCCACTCCAGGACGGCCATGGCTCCGGCGAGCTTCATGGCCGCCTGCGTCCAGGCCAGGGAGCGGGGCCCGTCCAGGACGGCGCCGGCGACCTCGTCGCCGCGGTGGGCGGGCAGGTCGTGCAGGAACAGGGCCTCGGGCCAGTGGGCCATCAGGGAGGCGTCCACATGGAAGGGGCGGAACGTCTCCCGCCAGTCGGCGTCGGGCTTCGCCGTGCCCGTCGTCTGCCAGCGCGTGGTGTACACGACGTCCACACGGTCGGGCAACAGTGCAGGGTCGTGCACCTCTTCCAGCGTGGCGCCCACCGCCGAGGCCCTGCGCGACGCCCGCGCCAGCTCCCCTTCCGGCAGCCCGTATCCGGGCGGGGTGCTGAAGGTGACCCGCGCCCCCGGTACGGCCGCCAGCGCATGGGCCAGGGCGACGGCCGTGTTGTTGCCCTCGCCCAGGTAGAGGACGCTCACACCGGCCGGGTCCCCGAGCGCCAGGTGCAGGGTGGCGAGGTCGGTCACCCCCTGAGTGGGGTGCTCCTCGGCCGCCATCGCGTTGATCACCGGCAGACCGCCCTGCCGGGACAGCTCCCGCAATTCCTCCAGGGGGCCGGAGGTGCGCGCGACCAGGAGGTCGAGCATGCTCCCCAGGACGCGGCCCGTGTCGGCCACCGACTCGCCGGTGTTCAGTTGCAGGTCCTGCGGGCCGTAGGTGACGGGAACGGCGCCCAGCCGGACGGCGCCGACCGTGAAGGCCGTACGCGTGCGCGTGGAGGTCTTGGTGAACAGCACACCCGCGACGCGGCCCGACAGCGGCCGGTCGTGCGCGCGCCCGTCCCGGAACAGTTCCACCGATCTCGCGGCCAGCTGCCGGATCACGGCCGGTTCCAGCTCGGCGAGGGAGAACAGGCCGCGGGCGGGAGCGGGACCGGACCAGGCGAAGTCGTTGTCCATGCTGTCCCTTTCGATGGAGGCGGAGGCGGGCGGGGGAGGCGGTTCAGCAGAGGGTCAGGGTGCGGTTCAGTAGAGGGTCAGGGTGCGGCCGAGTCCCAGGCGGACGGCGGCGCCGTACACCGCGCCGAGCAGCCCGACGTCCAGGACGGCCATGCCGAAGGGGTTGCTGATGACATGGGAGGTGGTGGGGCGGACGGGGGGCCGCTCGCCGATGAGGACCTGACCGAGGGTGCCGTTCAGGGCCCGGGCCCGGGCCCGGGTCGGGTCTTGGGCCGGGTCCGGGGAATCGCGGTCCGTGGGCGGTCGGTCCGTGACCCGGCCCTCCCGCATCAACTGCCCCAGGATTCTGCGCGGGTTGTCGGCCACCAGGGCGACGTCGTCCACGAAGACGCCCTGCGCCGTCAGGAACGCGTCGGGCAGCAGGTCGGCCAGGGACACATGGGCGACGAAGGTGCCGGGCGCGAGCCAGGCCGCCGGCAGATAGCCGCGGTCGGCGGTGGTCGTCGTCACCACCACCCGCGCGGCGGCCACCGCCTCCTTGGCGCCCGGTGCCACGCGGACGGTGAAGTGCGGGTGCCGTTCACGGACCCAGGCGGCAAGTTCCCCGGCACGCCGTGGATCAGTGTCGTAGAGATGTACGCGCGTCACGCCGGGGAACACCGTGGCCAACAGCCCGATGTGCACGCGGGCGAGCATCCCGCAGCCGAGGAACGCCGTCGCGTCCCACTGCTCGGGGCCGAGGTGGCGCAGGCTGACCATCGTGTAGGCGGCCGTTCGGGTCGCGCTCAGCCAACCGGCCTCGGCCAGCACCCGGGGCCGGGCGGTGTCCGGGTCGAAGAGCATGACCAGGCCCGCGGCCCGCTCCCTGCCGTGGGACGGGTTGCTCGTCGCGGCGTTGATGAGCTTCATCCCCCGCAGCGGGGGGCCGCCGTCGACATCCACGGCGCCGAGCATGGCCAGCGAACGGCAGTACGCGCCCTCGCCGTTGGCCCAGGGGAGGTAGCCCTCGGCGGGCAGTTCCACCCGGCCCTCGGCGTGCCGGCACAGCACCTGTGCGACCTCCTCGCACACATCCACGTGCGCGAGGCAGGCGAGCACCGCTTCCCTGTCGAGAAAGAGGAGCTGCTCGGAGGAGGGGAGCTGCTCGGAGAAGGGGAGCTGCTCGGAAGAAGGGCGTTGTGCAGAGAAGGGGAGTTGCTCCGACATCGTCACCTCTCGGTCTGCGTCACCGTCGGCCCGCGCGGTTCACGGCAGCAGACCGGCCGCCTCGAATGCCTCGGCGCCGCCCGGCACGGCCATGGCCCCGACCTCCTCGAAGAGCCGCACGGCGTGCCGGGACGCCCTGCGGATGCCTTGGTCGACCGAAGCCGACGGATAGGAGTCGTGCACGACGTCCTCGACGGCGGACGGCGCGAGGCCCGCGGCGGTCAACGACGCGCGCACCGGCCGCAGATCGGGGAGCAGGCTGCACCGGATCAGGTCGGGCAGGCACCGCGCGATGCGGCCGCGCGACCCCGCCGACTCCTGCGTCCACAACTCGCGGAAGAAGCGGGAGAAGAACACGTGGTGCCAGCCCTCGTCCTTGGCGTGGTCCCTGACGATGTCCCGGACGACGGTCAGCACATCGCGATCCTTGGGTATGTCGTTGAGCACCGCGGTGATCAGCGTCTCGAAGACCACGACTTGCAGCAGCTGGGCCAGGGCGGGCTCGTACGGCAGGGCCTCGGTGCCGACCGCGTCGAGCCGCCGCAGGAACGGGCCGAAGTCGTACGGCAGTTGCGGCACCCCCGAAGCACGCGAGACCTGCTGGACGACGTCCAGGCTGTAGAGGGAGTGGTACCCCTCGTCGCAGTAGATGCGGTACGCGTCCAGCCGGACGGCGACATCCGTGTCGGTGCCGCACCGGTTGCCGGCGATGCGTTCCGTGGCACGGTTCACGACACGTGTCTCGAACTGGGCCGTGAAGTCCAGGTACTGGAAGAGGTGCCGGGCGAGGAGTTCCCTCCGGCTCGCCTCGCCGAGTTCCGTCACCAGCGGATGGTCCAGGTAGGGCACCAGGGCCGGAGGGAAGAAGGCGCGCCCGGACTCCAGTTCGTCCGTCAGATGACGCCGGGGGCCGCTGCGGACGCCGGCACGCTGGTACCAGTCCCGTTCCTGCGTACTCAACTCAGCGTCACCTCACCGTCACGTCGGGCTCGGTCGCATCGGGTCCCGTCGCCGCCGACGCGTCCAGGAGTCCCCCGCCCGTGACTCCGGCGGCTACGTCCACGGGGGCCAGGTCGTGCTGGGAACGCCACAGCGGTGAGTAGACGGTGTCGAGGTAGCGGTCCCCGCCGTCCGGGCACAGGCAGACGATGTCGGTGCGTGCGGGGTCCTCGCGGAACAGCCGCAGAGCGGCCGCGACGAGCGCGCCGGAACTGGAGCCCACGGCGATTCCGGTCGTCTCCTTCAGCCACAGGCAGGCGCTGACCGCTTCCGGCGGATCGACGTGCACGGCGGGCCGGTAGCCGTGCGGCAGGAAGGTCGACCTGCGGCTCGCCCCGATTCCCGAAAGCACACGTTCGCCGTGTGCGTCGCCCAGGGCCACCGAGCCGACGACGTCCACCCCGATCAGTTCCCAGGCCGGCGAGTGGGTGAAGACGTAGTCGCGGAAACCCGCCAGCGTGCCGCCGGTGGAGACCGCGACCAGGACGCTCACCGGCTTCGCGGGCAGCTGGGTGCGCAGCTCCGGTGCCGTCCACTGGGCGTGGACGGCGGGGTTGGCCGGGTTGGTGTACTGGTTGGGCCAGACGAGACCCGGTTCGCGGCGCACCCGCTGCGCGACATGGGCGAGGCGGTTGAGCAGGAACCCGCCGGCTCCGTCCGGTTGGTCGACCACGACGACCCTGGCGCCCATGGCGCGCATGGTGTGCTGCACCGAAGGACTGACCCGGGGATCCACGACGGCGGTGAACGGCACGCGCAGGGACGCCGCCAGCCCGGCCAGCGCGAGACCGAGGTTGCCCGACGTCGACTCGATCAGACCGATTCGTGGATCGATGCGGTCTTTCACGCTCTGCCAGAGTGCGAACGCGGTACGCCCTTTGATGGAGCCATAGGGATTGTGCGATTCGAGTTTCAGCCACAGTGTTCTGGGCGCGCCGTCGAATATGATGCCCAGAGGTACCACCGGGCTGGGAGACCAAGAACTATCCGTAGGCCCCGAGTCGTCGGGAAACCGATCCGGAAATATTTCCAAGACGCCTCCGCGGCAAGGTCTGGCCTGGACCGGAGATTGGGGGAGGAATCGCTGTAGCGCTTCCAATTCCCAGGTTATGGTGCTGTTCATGACAGCACAAGGAAGGGAACGCGCCACACTCGATGTCACCCGCATTCATTGGCGGCATATGCCGATGGGCGTCATAGTGGCAGCTGTTGTCCCTGAGCTTTTGGTGCACTCGGCACGGCATTCGGCACGAGAAGCGTCCTCTTAAGCCTCGCCGGTCCGCGCCTGTCCGTGGCAGCACCCGCATCCGGTGCGCACGCGAGGCCGCCAGGGCACCGATCTCCACCAGGACACGCCCCGGGACCTCGGGCGGCCGTGGCACCCCCCGCAACAGCACCCCCGGCAACAGACGACCCGGCGGACCGTCCGGCAGTGGCGCGGCAGATACTGCGTGGCCCTGGTCCGGCCGCACGAGAGCGACCGGCGCAGGCGCCCCACTGACGCACGCCTGCCAGGGGCGGAGCCGCCATGCCCGGCCGGCCGCCGCGCCGGCGCCGAATCCCCCGTGGGAGGCAGCCCGTTCGTACGGCGCAGCCAGGTGACGGCAGTGGCCGAGAGCAGCCCCAGCACCAGACAGCACAGCCAGGGCAGCACCATCAGGCCGGTGCGTCTGCCGACGTCGAGGGTCCAGCCCACGAGCGCGTTGCCGCCGGCGGCGGCAAGTCCGGAGAAGACGTAGAAGATGCCGAAATGGGTGCCGGTCAGCCGGGCCGGGCCGAACCGGGGGACCATCTCCATCACCAGGGGATGCACGATCATGATGCCGACGTAGACCAGCAGCGCCCCGGCGATCACCGGGCAGACGTTGCGGGCCGCCGCGCCCCAGCCGTCCGGGTGCCCCGCCCCGCACACCAGCAGGGGCGGCACGAACCCGAAGGCCGTCAGGACGATGCCGCGGGCGATCCATGCCGGGCCGCCGCCGCGCCGCGCCAGTGCCCGGGTGACGCGCAACTGCCAGACCAGGTTGGCCAGCGCCCCGATCATCAGCACCGCGACGGCCGCCTCCTGGCGTCCCGTCACCTGGCGCGCGCCCTCGGGCACCAGCAGGTACACCTGGTTCTCCAAGGTGCTCATGCCCGCCATGGCGACGGCGAACGCGAGGAACGGCCGGTTGGCGAGAACCTCCCGCCAGTCCCTGCGGACCGTGGTGTCGCGGCGGGGGGCCTCACGGGCGGGCAGCGCGTACAGCTGGGCCAGGGTCAGGACGGCGAACACACCGGAGGCGACGAGGGCGCAGACGCGGAAGTCGACCAGGAGCAGCACCCCGCCCAGGGCCAGCCCCAGCAGTGAGCCGCCGGTGGCGAAGACGTTGAGCAGGGCGAAGGCCTCGGCCCTGCGGGGTCCGGCCTCCTGGGCCAGGTAGGTGCGCACCGCCGGGTAGAACAGCGCTCCGGCCAGACCGCTCAGCGCCGAGGCGGTGAGCAGGACCGGCAGGGCGGACCCGGCCGCGAACAGCGCGAACCCCACGGTGCGCAGCATGCAGCCGCAGATGATGACACCGCGGGGGCCGAGTCTGTCGGCCGCGGAACCGCCGAGCACGAACAGGCCCTGCTGGCTGAGGTTCCGCACGCCGAGGATCAGTCCGACCAGGGCCGCCGAGAGCCCCAGATCGTGGCCGAGGTAGGTCACCAGAAAGGGGATGAGGAGGTAGAACCCGATGTCCACCCCGAACTGATTGATGAGCAGCAGCCGTACCACGAGCGGAAAGCTGCGGTATGCGCGAAGAGTTTTCATGCCAGTTCCCGTGAGTGGCCCGCGCACGAATGGCATTCCGGGCCGAGTGGGTGTGGGCGATCCGGCATGAGCAGCAGGAGAAGGGAAATCGATCAAAGCCGCTTCGGTGTCATACCACTGACCGCCTCCGTCGATGAGGAAGCGCGGTCGGTCATATCTTCTGGAGCATCATCAACGGTCCCCAAACCGGCCTCTGTACGATGAACCGTCCTCTGCGCGATGCGCGCTTCCCGGCAGCCGCGCGACTGATGGCCGGAAAGCACCCGGCCCTCATCGGGGGCTCTCTACCGGTGTCCTCGAATGGTCTCTACGGTGAGTCGACGATCCGCGACGCCGCTCGGCGCGCGCGGCGGAATGGACATTCCCACCCTTGGCCAGGAGGCGGGTATGACGGGCAGCACACGTACGGGCAGCGGGTCCGCGCACAGGGCGGGCCATGTCATCGTCACCATCGCCGGCACCGGCGAGGCGGACTCAACGGGAGACGGCGGGCCGGCCGGCCGGGCGGCCCTGAACCAGCCCAGGGCCCTGGCGGCCGACGCGTCGGGTGCCCTGTACGTCGCCGAGTGGAAGGGCCACCGGGTCCGGCGGATCGCGCCGGACGGTTCCATCACCACCGTCGCGGGGACCGGCGAGCCCGGATTCGGCGGAGACGGCGGCCCGGCCACCCGGGCGGCACTCAACGAGCCCGGGGGACTGGTCCGCGACGCCGCGGGACATCTGTACGTCGCCGACTACTGGAACCACCGGGTCCGGCGGATCGCGCCGGACGGTTCCATCACCACCGTCGCGGGGACCGGCGAGCCCGGATTCGGCGGAGACGGCGGCCCGGCCACCCGGGCGGCACTCAACGAGCCCAGGGGGCTGGCCCTGGACGGCGCGGGGACGCTGTACGTCGCCGAGTGGAAAGGCCACCGGGTCCGTGCCATCGGCGCCGACGGCACCATCACCACCGTGGCGGGAACCGGCGAGCCGGGCCCGGGGCCGGACGGCGTGCCGGCCGTCGCCGGCGAACTGCACCATCCCATCGACCTCGTGACGGACGCCGAGGGCCGTCTGTACATCGCCGACTGCTTCTCCCACCGGATACGCATGGTGTCGCCCGACGGGCTGGTCACGACAGTGGCGGGAACCGGGAAGCCCGGATACGACGACGACGGCGCCCCGGCCGCCGGCACCCCGCTCCACCAGCCACGAGGCGTCGACCTGGACGGCGAGGGCAACCTCTACATCGCCGACTCCCTCAACGAGTGCGTCCGCGTCGTCCTGCCGGACGGCGGCATCGCGACGGTGGCCGGCGGACCTCCCGGCGAGGACCGGGAGGACGGCCCGGCCGCCGGAGTGCTGCTGCGCTATCCACGGGCGGTGCGCATCACGCCGGGGGGTGACCTCGTCATCGCCGAGACCGACCGCCATCGGGTCCGTAAAGTCACCGTGCCCGGCTGACGCCGCGGTCGACGGCCGGTGACACAGGGCTGCTTCATGGGGCGGGCTCCTTCTGGTGGGACGCAGGGGCCTGCCGGGCGGAGGCCGACCCTCCGGGCACCCGACGGCAAATTGCGACCGCGAACAAGCCTTGCTCCTCCAGTCTCTCCCTCGTTCCTCGGTCAACTCGCGGTTGAATCAGTACGAGTTAACAAGTGGGACAGTACGAAGAGCGTGCCGTCAGCTGTGGCGTCGCGTCACGGCGATCCCGGTGGGCCGTTGGAACAGGGCCCCGGAGTTGCGGTGCGGCAGGTCGACGATCCGCAGCAGCTCGAACCCCTGGTTCAGGTAGTAGCGGTGCAGCACGGAGTTGGTCTTCCACGCCTCCAGCCTGAGCCAGGGCTTCTCGCTCCGCGCCGCCAGCCGGCCCGCCCAGTTCAGCAGCTGCGCACCCACCGACTGGCCGGCGGCCGCCCTGCTCACGGCCAGGTCGTGGACGTACAGGGCCGCGTCCGGGTCGTCGTCCGCCCACCATTCGAGATCGGCCTGCCGCTGGACGGTCACCATCCCCACCAGCCGGCCGTCCCGGAAGGCGAGGTGGCAGTCACCGGCGCGGACGGCCTCCGCCATGCGCCGGCGCCGGGGCGGGTACTGCCACTGGTCGATGCCCCTGGAGGCGAGCCAGCGGCTCGCCTCCAGCCACAGCCCCTCCACGCGGTCGAGTTCGCCGGAGCCCGCGGGGCGAATCCGCAGGTCGTTCATGACGCCCCCGCACCGATCTCGGCGCCCAGCCGGCGCAGGGCCACGGCCGCGTAACAGGCGATCCCGGCCGCGAGGGCGTCCTCGTCGATGTCCGCCCGGTCGGAGTGCAGGGCGGGAGCCCGCCCGGGATCGAGGCCGGGCGGACACGCGCCCAGAAAGGCGAGGGCGCCCGGGACCGCGTTCAGGACGTAGGAGAAGTCCTCCGCCGTCATCGCCGGGGCGGACTGCACGTGGACGTGCTCGGCGCCGAGCACGTCCGCCGCCGCGCGGAGCACGAAGTCGGTGAACTCCGGATCGTTGCGGGTCACCGGATACCCCGCCGCGATCGACACCTCCGCCGTCGCCCCGTGGGCCGCGGCGACGCCCTGGGCGACCCGGGTGACCGCTTCGTGCACGTGTGCGCGTGTCTCCCGCGACAGGGTGCGCAGGGTCCCCGCGAGGGTGACCGTCTCCGGGATGATGCCCGGCAGCGAGCCCGAGCTGAGGGAGCTGACCGTGACGACGGCCGGATCGGTGACACTGACCGTCCTGGTCACCGCCGTCTGCAGGGCGAGGACGACCTCGCAGGCCACGGGGACGGGATCGCACGCCGTGTGCGGCGACGACGCGTGCCCGCCCCGGCCGCGTACGACGATGCGCAGCTTGTCGGAGGCGGCCATCTGCGGGCCGGGGCGCAGCCACAGACTGCCGCTCGGCAGTCCCGGCATGACGTGCAGGGCGAACGCGGCGCCCACCTCGCGGCCGTGACCGGAGAGCAGCCCCTCGTCGATCATGTGGCGGGCGCCGTGGTGGCCCTCCTCGCCGGGCTGGAACATGAACACCACGCGCCCGGCGAGGCCGTCCCGGCGCGCGGCGAGCAGCATGGCGGCGGCGACCAGCATGGCCGTGTGGGCGTCGTGACCGCAGGCGTGCATGACACCGGGGTTGCGCGAGGCGAACTCCAGGCCGGTGGCCTCGGCCACGGGCAGGGCGTCCATGTCCGCGCGCAGCAGGATCACCGGGCCGTCCCGCGGGCCGTCGAGGGTCGCCGTCACCGAGGACAGCCGCCGGCCGGTACGCACGTCCAGGCCCAGGCCGTCCAGCGCCGCCAGGACTTCGCGCCGGGTCTTCGGCAGGTGCAGCCCGGTCTCCGGGCAGGAGTGCAGGGAGCGGCGCAGTGCCACGGCGTCGGGCAGAAGCCGCCGGGCCTCGTCCAGGATCATGGTGCACTCTCCTCCCCGCCGGGCCGAGGCCCGCCGAAGCCTTGTGGGGTCGACAGCCCGAGGGCCGACCCCACAACAGTAGGCAAACCGCCCCGTGCCGGGCAGACGGCCTCTTTGCCGAGGCCCGCGTTTCGGTCAGCGTGGCGCCCCGCGGCGTTGGCCTGTTCGCGCTCCTGTCCGTACTCCGGGGCACTGGCATGCTCGTGCTGGCTCATCCAGGAGAGGCACGGGGAGTTCACCCCCCTGGGCTGCGGAAGGAGCGGGAGACGGTCATGACCGAACCGCCTGACGACACCACCGGGAAGACGCCGTGCGCCCCCTGGCAGTGGCGGGAGGACGAATGGCGCCGCCACGTCGAGCGGGTGCGCGCCGGGCGCAGCCTCAAACCGGCCCGGTGGCCGCACGGCGCCCGGGCCGCCGTGGCGTTCTCCTTCGACCCCGACCACGAGACGATTCCGCTGCGCGACGCGGAGGTGATGCCGGGAAAGCTCTCGCAGGGCGAGTACGGCGCCCGCGTGGGCGTACCGCGCATCCTGCGCCTGCTCGAACGGCACGCCCTGCCCGCGACGTTCTTCATGCCGGCGGTGTCCGCGCTCCTGCGCCCCGAGGAGGCGCGGGGATATGTGGAACGCGGTCACGAGGTCGCCATCCACGGCTGGATCCACGAGCGCAACATGGAGCTCGGCCGCAAGGACGAGCGGGAGCTCGCCTTCCGCTGCGCTGACGTCCTCGAACGGATCACGGGACAGCGGCCGGTGGGCATCCGCACACCGTCCTGGGACTTCAGCGAACACACGCTGGACATCACCCTCGAACTCGGCCTGTCGTACGACTCCTCCCTGATGGCCGACGACGACCCGTACGAGATCCTGTCCTACGGCGAGCCGACGGGACTGGTGGAGATACCGCCCGAGTGGATCCGGGACGACGCCGTCTACTTCAACATGGACCGCTACAGCGCCGTGCGCCCGTACACGGTGCCGCGCCACGTACTGGGGCTGTGGCAGGACGAGTTCGACGCCGCCTACGCGGAGGGCGGACTGTTCGAGATCACCCTGCACCCGCATGTCATCGGCCACCGGTCACGGGCCGTCGTCCTGGAGCGGTTGCTGGAGCACGTCTGCGGGCGCCCGGACGTCTGGTACGCGACGCATGCCCAGATCGCCGACCACGTCCGGCGGGAGGCGGCGCTCGGCGACGGCCTGCCCGCCACGTGAGAGGCCCCCGCCCCGGCGCACACGCGTCACTCCCGCGCGCAGCGGGCCAGCGTCGCCAAGGCCGTTGCCGTGCAGGGCGGTTCAGGCGCCGACCACGCGGCCCGGCACGCCGCCCACAGGGCGTCCTCGCGATCCCCCCGGCCCCTCAGCACCAGCTCGCCGTCGCGCACACTGCCCCGCCAGCCGCCGCACCGAAAGCCCCCGGCGTGCTCCTCCACGCGGCGCGCGGGGGCCAGCAGTCCGCGCAGGTCCGCCGCCACATGGGTGGGGCGCTGGTGCTCCGGGGCGGTGAGCAGTTCGTACGGTGTGGTGGCGCCGGTGAGTACGACGAGACTGTCGAACCCCGCCGTCCGCGCACCCTCCACATCGGTGTCCAGCCGGTCGCCGACCATGAGGGGCCGCCGGGCACCGGTCCGGGCCGCGCCCTCCCGCAGCAGCGCGGCGGACGGCTTGCCCGCCACCAGGGGGACGGCACCGGTGGCGGCCCGCACCACACCGGCGAGGGCGCCGTTGCCCGGCGCCGTGCCCCGGTGCGTGGGCGCGTTCGGGTCGGCGTTGGTGACGATCCAGGGCACCCCGCGTCCCACGGCGTACGCCGCCTCGGCCAGTTCGCGCCAGCTGACGGTCGGCGCGAAGCCCTGGACGACGCAGTCCGGCTCGTCATCGGCGGAACGGACGGGCTCCAGACCGCGCGCCCGTAACGCGGCCAGCAGCCCCTCGCCCCCGATGGCGAGGACCCGGACCACGGGCGGGCGCAACTCCGCGGCCAGCCGGGCAGCGGCCTGGGCCGACGTCACGACGTCGTCCTCGGCCGCCGGCAGCCCGAGCCGCCGCAGGTGCTCGCCGACCGCCCGGGGCGTGCGGTAGGCGTTGTTCGTGACGTAGGCCAGACGCATGCCGAGCGCCTCGGCGCGGGCGAGCGAGGGGGCGGCGTGTTCCACCGCGTACGGCCCCACGTAGACGACACCGTCGAGATCCAGAAGCGCGGTGTCGTAGGTTCGCGCCAGCGGGAGGGGCAGGGGGAGGGGTTCGCCGTCCACGGCGGAGTGCCGGGTCATCGCACCGTCCTGAATCAGTCGGAGACCGCTCGGCGGAGGCCGCGCCCAGGCGGGAGGAGACCGTCGGACGCGGACGGACGTACAGAAACCATCATGACAAGAGCGGACAACCGGCACAATGGCCCCGATCGCCGATGGCACCGCCCGGACGCCCCGCGCGGCAGGGCGGTTGGTGTCAAGTGGGAACGACCAAGGTCGCAACCTGTCCCTGCGCACTACCCACTTTCGTACGGGGTGTGCCGACCGAACGGGGCGCATATGACCCGATGACGCCCGGCCCGCAGTACGGTGACTGGCGTGAAGTGCCCGATTCGGTGGTATAGCCGCGGAGCCGTGCTGGACGTCCTTCTCGTCGTCGTGCTTGTGGTGTTCAACGTGTACGTGGCGGTGTGGAGCGGTCTTCCCCGCGTGGAACGTTCCGGGTGCGGTCCGTGGGCCGGGCTCGGTCTCCAGGTGGTGGCGGCATCGGCCGTGCTGATGCGCAAGACGCGGCCGCTGACCGTGCTCGGCCTGGTCACGGGGATGGCGGTCGTCATGTCGCTGTCGATGTGGCTGGTCCCGGGGTGGTTCCTGGCCTCGGCGGACGGCGCGGGGGTGTGGGTGCCCTCGGCCGCGCCCGTCGCCGCGTACAGCGCGGTGGTCTACTCGACGCGCCCCCGCGTGGCCTGGGCGCTGACCGGTGTGCTGACCCTGCTGGCCACCCGGCTGTGGGCGCTGTCGTTCGCGGTGTCGGCGAGCGGGCTGGTCCTGACGGCGGTGCCGGCGCTCCTCGGCATGTACGTGGCGGCGCGGCGCGGGCTGATCGCGGCACTGACCGAACGTGCGGAGCGGGCGGAGCACGAGCGGTTCCTCGTGGCGGAGCAGGCGCGCGCGGAGGAGCGGGTGCGGCTGGCCGGGGAGATGCACGACGTCGTGACGCACCGGATCGGTCTGATGGTGCTCCAGGCCGGGGCGCTGCGCGTGCGGGCGCCCGACGCCCATGTCCGGCAGGAGGCCGAGGCGTTGCGGGCGGCGGGGTGCCAGGCGCTGGAGGAACTGCGCGACCTGGTGGGCGTGCTCAGGTCGCCGCAGAGCGCCGAGGGCGTCGTGAAGGCCGGGACGGCGGAAGGCGTCAGGGAGCCGGACCTGGGCCTGGCCGTGCTGGTGGCGGAGTCCCGTGCGGTGGGCGTCGAGGTGGAGTTCGAGGAGGTGGGGGACGCGTCGGTGCTGGCTCCCGTGGTGGCGCGGACGGTCTACCGCGTCGTGCAGGAGGCGCTGACGAACGCCCGCAAGCACGCTCCGGGCGGCTCGGTGCGGGTGGACGTCCGCTACGAGGCGGACCGGGTCCGGCTCGCCGTGCGCAACACCCCTCCGACGCAGCCGGTCGACGGTGATCTCGCCGGCGGCGGTGACCGGCACGGACTGAGCGGTCTGCGGCAGCGAGTCGTCCTGGTCGGTGGGACGTTCACCTGGGGCACCCTGCCCGGCGGCGGCTTCGTGGTGGAGTCCGCGCTGCCGCTCTATGTGCCCACGACGCGGACGTGGATCCGCTCCTCGGAGCCGGCCGCGTCGGGGCCCTGGGCCTCCGGCACCTGATGGTTGTCGCGTCCGGCGGACCGGTGACGCGGTGCGTCGGCGGGCCGCTGGTTCGACGGACTCGGGTCGTCGAGGTGTACCACGGGCGGCTGTTCGAGGGCACCTTCCTCGATCCGGGTCAGGGAGAGCCACCGCTTGAGGCCGCCGGTCCGCGCCGGCGAAGTCGGCCACGTACGCGTTCGCGGGAGCGGGATCCAGCCGTGCAGGCTGTTCTCGCTGTCCCGGGCGGCCCGGGCGCCGGACGGCGCATCACCCTTGCGTGCGCATCGTCCGGCGGACAGCCGGCCGCGTGCACTCAGCGGCTGACGAGTCCGGCGTCATAGGCGAGCAGGCCCGCCTGGGTCCGGTTGGTGCATCCCAGCTTCACCAGCATCCGTGAGACGTACCCCTTGACCGTGGCCTCGCTCAGGAAGAGCTTCGAGGCGATCTGGGCGTTCGAGAGACCCTCGCCGAGGCAGGTGAGGACGTCCGACTCGCGCTCGGTGAGCTTGTCCACCAGCGCCTTCGCCCGCTCCCGGGCGGCCTCCTCCTCCGAGGAGGCGGCGAGCAGGCGGCGCGCGGCCACGGGCGAGAGGATCGCGTGGCCGTCCGCGGCGACTCGCACCAGACTGATCAGATCCTCGGGCGGGGTCGACTTCACGAGGAAGCCGCTCGCGCCGCTGCGCAGCGCCCGCATGACGTACTGATCCGCGTCGAACGTCGTGAGGGCCACGACCTTCGGCGGCTGGTCGAGTTTGGTGATGCGGTCGATGGCGGTCAGCCCGTCGACGCCGGGCATGCGCAGATCCATGAGGACGATGTCGGGGCGGTGCCGGATCACGGCCTCCACCGCGGCGGCCCCGTCATGGGCTTCGTCGACGACTTCGATATCTTCGGCGGACCCGAGAATTGTGCGCAAGTGCGCGCAGACCATGGGTTCGTCGTCGACGACCAGCACCTGGATGAACTTGTTCCCCATGCCCCGCAGTCTATCCAGGTGGCAGGGTCAGCGGTTGCCTTCGATTGTCCGTGCGCTCCGGAACTTGCTTCCGGACGCGCCGCCGGACCGCCGATCCGGGAGGCGAAGCGACTCAGGGCGCAGAATCCGTCTCCGCACGCCAGGTCCACAGGTAGGGAAATGTCGTGACGCGGAGGCAACTTTCCCCGTGGTGGTACCGACGTTCCCCGCTGTTCGCCGTACGGGCGGCCGGTGTTGCATGGACTTAGGCGCCGCGACGGAGATCGAGGAGACACTCCCTGGATCACTCCGCGGTGCACGGGTCCCGGTGGTCGATTTCCCCCGTAATCGGCCACCGGGATTTCCTGTTGTTCGCCCCGCAAAAAAGTACGCTTCAACTATTCCCGGTAAGCCACCCAGGCGGAGTGGCCGCCCGATCACGTATTTCGGCCGCATGTCAGGGGCGTGAACACACCTGGTCCCGGCCGGCGTCGACGCCGTTCGCCGCGGGGTCGGCTCCCGCGGGCACCGCAGCCCGGGGGGCGCAAACCCTTGATCATCCCCTTACGCCTGCCATGCCGGTCCAGGCGGGTACCGGGCGCCGCCCAATTCCCGGATGATCCGCCTGGGCGGGCCCGCCGCCGCCCGGGTGCGCCGACACGCCCATAGGTGGTGCGGCTCCCGGAGGCGCACCTGTGTACGATCCCGCCAGTTGCTTCGCATGGGCGTGCGACAGCAGTGGCGAAGCGTACTCCCCGTGGGGCGGACGCACCTCCCTTGTCGCGGCGCGACGGCTACTTTAGTAGCGCTGTTTCAATTCTAAGGGCGGTACGGAATCGGGGTGAAGCCTGAAAAGATCAGCCAAAACGCTGTAGGCGCCCCAATCGGCCACGCGGGGCCACCGATCACCACTTCGACGACAACCTCTACTCACCACGGGAGTCTTAATGCAGCCAGGGGCGGAGCACCGAAGATTTCCGGTACATGACAATTCCCCTGGTGGCATGCTCGGTATGGCCGACGCCCGGTCGGTGCCCGCCCTCGAAGTGAGCGGAGTGCGCGGGGAGTCGGGTGAGGAGACGGCGTTCCGCGTCCCGCACCATGCCTGCGCGGCCGCGGTGTCGGACGAGGGGTCGCCCGCCTCCTTCCTGTCCGGACTGCTCGACCCGGACTGTCCACCCGAGTGCGTACAGGTGTACGGGGTGGACGCGCGGGCGCATCCCGCCGACGCCGCCCCTCTGGTGGGCCTCGTGCCCGAGGGCATGCCCTTGCGGGAGATGCCGGTACGCGAAGCCCTGATCGAGGCGGGTGTCGGCGAAGGGCTGGACCGCGACACGGCCGAGGAGCGCACGACGGAGGTGCTCGACGCGTTCGAACTGCGCGACACCGAGCACGTGTGCACCACGCGGCTCCTGCCCGGCCAGCGCTCGCGCGTGGCGATCGGGTCCGCGCTGCTGCCCCTGCCCCGGCTGCTGCTGCTCTGCGATCCCTTCGACGGTGTGGACTCCGCCTCGGAGGCGGTCATCTGCCGCGCCATCAGCCGTTTCACCGCGTCCACGGGAACCGTGGTGTTCTCCACCGGATCGACCGACGTCGCGGACCGTGTGGCCGATCATCTGCTGGTGATCCGTGGTGAGCAGGTCGTGGACTTCCGCGTGGCGCCGCGGAGTTGACGAGGGCCGGCGTTCTCCGGGCAGGCGCCTGTGCGCACCGGCCCGCTCGATCGACCCCATGGCTCCGTCACCGCATTTCACGTCGCCGGGGACCCGGTCATTTTCTCCACAGGAATACCCCGCTGACAAGTTCTTCGGTCAACTATGGCCCGAACCGGTCGACAAGGCAACCAGGAAAGAAGACGGGAAACGTGGCATGCGTATCACGTGCGTGATGACGTGCCTTTCGCGTGCGTGTCCATCTCCGAGGGGAATTCCGGGTATTCCTCGACATGCTCGACACGGCCCGCCGTGCCGGACGGCTAGGGGATGGCTAGGGGTGGAGGCGGCCTGCCGGTGCGGATAGCGTCCCTGAACGAACGCACGCTGCGGCGACAAGCATCATGTGATCCGGCGACTTCCACGGCGAACCGATGACGCGATGACCGGCGTGGCCACCGGAGAGTGCACCAGGGAAGCATTCGGTCCCACTCGGGCGAGCGATCCACCGCGAGAGATCCGCCGCCCGCAGCCGCGCCGACGTGACCAACCCGCGCACACCGTGAAGGACGACCATGGCGAGACTTCCCGACACCGGTTCCCCCGCCCCCCGTGAGCCGCGGCGGTCCCGGGCCCGGACCGGTGGATCGGCGGCGACGCAGCGATGACCGGGGCCCGCCCCGGGACCGGGGGACTCGACGACGCCGTCGAGTACGGCAGCACGACGGTCATCATCCCGACCTTCAACGAGGCGGAGAACATCCGGGAGTTGCTCACCCGGCTCTCCGCCTGCCTGCCGGCGGAGGGCGGGTACGAGGTCCTCTTCGTCGACGACAGCACGGACGACACCCCGGCCGTCGTCGAGGAGGCGGCGGGTGCGTGCCCGTTCCCGGTCACCGTCATGCACCGGGAGGTGGCGGAGGGAGGTCTGGGCGGGGCCGTGGTGGAGGGCATGAAGGCCGCGACCTCCGACTGGATCGTGGTGATGGACGGCGACCTCCAGCACCCGCCCTCCCTGGTCCGCGAACTCGTCGCCACCGGCCACCGCACCGGGGCCGGACTCGTCGTGGCGAGCCGCTACGCCGGCGGCGGCAGCAACTCCGGTCTCTCGGGGGGATACCGGGTCGCGGTGTCGCGCGGCTCGACGCTGCTGGCGAAGTCGCTGTTCCCCTCGGCGCTGCGCGGCATCAGCGACCCCATGAGCGGCTTCTTCGCGATCCGCCGCGACCTGGTGCACTCCCGAGCCGATGTCCTCAGGCCTCTCGGCTACAAGATCCTGCTCGAACTCGCGGTCCGGTGCCGCCCGGGGACCGTCGCCGAGGTCCCGTTCGTCTTCCAGGAGCGGTTCGGCGGCGACTCCAAGTCGTCCGTCCGCGAGGGCCTCCGCTTCCTGGCGCACCTGACCTCGCTGCGCACCGCCGCGCACGCGGCGCGCATGGTGGTCTTCGGGCTCATCGGGCTGACCGGCTTCCTGCCCAACCTCGGTGTCCTCGCCCTGCTGACCGGGCTCGGCATGCACTATGTGCCGGCGGAGATCGTGGCGAACCAGTTCGGGGTGCTGTGGAACTTCGCCCTCGTCGACCTCCTGCTCTTCCGGGACCGCCGGGGCCGCCGCTCGCGGGTCAACCGGCTCGGCCGCTTCGCCCTCCTGGCCAACGCGGACCTGTTGCTGCGCGTCCCCCTGATCGCGCTGCTCGTCCAGGGCGCGCACATGGCGGTCCTGCCCGCCACGGCGGTCGCCCTCCTGGCCACCTTCGTGCTGCGCTTCGTCGCCACCGAGGTGCTGGTCTACCTGCCCTGGCGCCACAAGGCCCGGCAGCAGGTCCGGGCGGCGGCGCGCCAGCGGGAGACCACCCCCTGAAGTGGGCGACCCTCTGAGGTGGGCGGCGACCCTCCTGGAGCGGGAGACCGTCCCCTGCGCTGAACCGGGCCCCGCGATGAACCGGCCCCGTGCCGCGCGGCTCACCCCCTCCGAGGGTGTGAGCCGCGGCACGGGGCTCCGCTCGTTACGGCGCTACCGCAGGCCGGGCGTCGGTGAGCAGTTCGGACACCGTCCGGGCGACGACCGGGCTGCTGAGCGCCTCCGCGTGCCACTCCCGGAAGGAGACCTCCCGGGCGACGAGACCGGCCTCCGGCAGCAGCAGGGCGGCACGCGAACGGCTGAGTCCCCTGTCGGGGCGCGACGAGCTCAGCGCGGTGGAGCGCGCCCACACGGGGAGCACGTCGTAGGTCTCGGCGAGGGCCAGGACGGAGAGCCGGTCCACACTGCCGGTCCGCGCGCGGGCCCGCTCACCGGACCCGCGCGTCGCGCGGATGAAGTCCGACCGCAGCCGTACGGCCAGGGCCGCGGGGTCGTCGGGGCACTGCTCCGCCGCGGAGTCCGACTCCAGCGCGAGGCGGTCGACCTCCTCGGCGGTCAGCTGGTGCGGGGCTTCGGCCAGCAGACGGCGGAAGGCGCTGAGCACCGTGTCCGTGTCGACCAGCTCCGGATCGACGAGCAGGACGGAGGGGGGCGGCTGCCCCGGTCCGCCCAGCGCCTCGGCGATCGCACCCGCCAGGACGGAGCCCACCCGGTGCCCCAGCACCGCGCGCACCCGGTGGCCGCCTGCGCGCACGGCGTCGGCCCAGGGCTCGACGTAGGCGGCGAGACTGCCGCCCTCCAGCGGGGCCTCGGCCCGTTCCACGGCCCGCCATACGGTGTGCGGGGTGTCCAGGAGCGGGACGAGTTCGTCGAAGCCCGACGGGTTGTCACCGGACGGGATGTCGACGGTGAGGATCAGCTCGCCCGTCGTCCCGGACCGTGTCTCTTCCCAGACTGCTGGACCGCTCATGGTGGATTCCCATTCCTCGGTGCCGTGGCACGCTGCGACTGCACGAGCCCACATGACGACGAGGCAGGCAGACCGGAACGGTGGCGACATAGAAGTGCGTCCATCGTTCCGGACTCCCGCTCTCCGGGTGAGCGGCCGGACCGACGCGCGGCCTTCCCCGTCAGCCGTCGAGAATCTCAAGCTAGAGCGGCCCGCACGGGGCGGGTACCCCTACCGGCCCCTCATCAGGGGGCGAGCCAGCCCCGGGCCCTGGCCAGCCCCAGCACGGATTCGCGCACCTGCTTGATCTGGTCCGCGGTCAGGGTGCCGTCCGATGCGAGCAGGACCTCCGTGAGTTCGGCGCGGAACTGCTCGGCGCTCGGTGCGGCACCGCGGCCGGAGGACGGTCCGCCCGCCCGGTCGGCCGTCGAGCCCTCGGGGCCGGCCGGGCGGCCGGACAGCCGATTCGGCGACGGCTGGTGGACGAGGCGTATCTGCGACGCCTTGGGCCCCTTGTCGCCCGCCTCCAGGAAGAACTCGACCTCGCTGCCTTCCTGGTAGAGGTACTTCTCGTCGATCAGATCGTTCGCGTGCATGAAGACGTCTTCGCCCGCCTCGTCGGGCGCGATGAACCCGTAACCACGGACCTCGTCGAAACGCAGGACCTTTCCTGTCGCCAACAGGGCAACCACCTCCAGCAGCACGGCCACTACAGCCGAGGAGCTCCCCGACGGAGCCCGCTTCGCTGGGAATTTACCTCCCTTCGGCGACGGCGCGAGCGCCCCCCGCGCAGCGGAGCGCGGCGGGCGGGTACCGGAAGCACCCGTCGCCGCCGGGCCACCGCGGCCGAAACGGAACCCGCGGACGGCCCTGCGGAGCCGCCGCCTGTCGGTGATCTTCGTCCTGTGCGGAAGATGCGGTGACCGTCTGTCGGAGTCGTGAAGGGCCTTGCCCGGCGGGGGTCCAGGAACCGCAGCGATGTCCCGAACATTCCTTACCTTTCACTCCTTTTGCGGCCGGATCGCGATGGGCCGTCCGTTGTGGCGACGGGCCGGAAGGAACGTGACCACCGCCACATCGGCGTGCCCGGGACGGGAGGTTTGTCAGACGTCCTGACGGAATTGCCCGGGCGCCCGGGGCGGGGCCGTCCGCTCGCTTGTGGTCGACTCTCATTTCGGCAACGGCTACGTTCAGTAGTCACCGGCTGTGGGAGCTCCTTGGAGCGGCCCGGGAGCGGTCCGGGCCGCAGGTGGTGTTACCGGTGGACTCGCAGGCAGGGGCAACCCGCGCAACGGCACCGGAATTGGTTTTCACGGCACGAGCACAGCGTGATTCCTTAGCCGATGGGTGGCGTAGGCACGAGATGAGTGGGCACCCGCTGTGGAAGCACCGAGGGCGCCGAGGGGCCGGATATGCGGAATATTACATTCCGGCTTTACGAGTGTGTCGTCCGCGCTTCACTGGCGGCTCGCCGAAGGTCCCCGCTCCCTCGGCATTCCCTCGCGAACCCGCTCTGACCTGCTGTTTCAAGGTGCCGCGCATAGCCTGGGCCGGCGCCAGGGGAGTGCGCGGAGCGTCGATAAGCGGAATATCTCATTCAGTGCACGCCGGGGGCGGGCGGTCGCGTCGGATATCATATCCACCGCCGGAAATGGAAGGGCTGAACGTTTCGAGCTCCGATGGATTTGGTTGGCGCCCTCCCCTCTTTCGGCGCTACCTTGGCATCTCGAATCGGTCATAGTTGAGGGTGCTGCGCTCCGAGGAGGTCTGACGGGAAGCCATTGAACGGGATTGTTGCTGTGTGTTGTTGCGATGGACTTCACCTACAGGACGACCTGGACTGGTTCAATGGGTGACGCGGAGCTGAAAGAGATGCCTGAGGCAGGCGGCAATGCCTTGAACGGGGAGGTATTCTTGAATACGAGCTTGGTCGAGCGTTCCAGAGTTTTAACTCTCCTCAGGGAGACGGTGAGAGGTAATTCAGAAAAGCCTTCCAGAGTTGTTCTCGTTCGAGGTCCCGTTGCCACCGGAAAAAGTGAGCTGCTGAATTACGTCACCGAGGAGGCCGAAGCCGCGGGTGTCACGGTTCTCGCCGCGACGGGCCTGCGCGCCGAGCGTCGTACGCCCATGGCGGTCCTCGGACAACTGCTGCTCGGCGGTCCGCTGCCCCAGCAGGAAACGGAACGCGTCGAAAGGCTCCTCGACGACGCGCGTTTCACCGCGATGCTGCGGGACTGCGACTCCGAGCAGGAGGAGCACGTCAAGGCGCGCGTGATGCGGGCGCTGAGCGCGTCCATGGCGCGGCTGGCGGAGCAAGGGCCCCTGGCCATCGTCGTCGACGACATCCAGCACGCCGACATCCCGTCCTTGCAGTGCCTTCAGCACGCGATGCGCGAGCTGCGCACCAAGCCCGTCCTGATCGTCATGGCCACCTGCACGGGACCGCTCCCGGCCCGACCGCTGTTCGGCGCCGAACTGCTGCGCCACCCCCGCCTGACCGAGGTCCGTACCGGCACGCTCAGCGAGCACGCCGTGGGGGAGGTGCTCACGGACGGCCTGCACGACGCGAACGCGCGCCACCTGGCCCCGGCCGTCCACCAGGCCGCGGGCGGCAACCCGCTGCTGGTCCGCGCCCTCGTCCACGACCTGCGCACCGACGCCGCGAAGAGCGACGAGGACCTCCCCGGAGGCGGCAAACCGGTCATCGGCCACGCCTACCGGCAGGCCGTGCTCGCCTGCCTGTACCGCAGCGAGCCGGAGGTGCTCGCCGTCGCCCGCGGCCTGGCCGTCCTCGACCGGTCAGCGGCCGACGGTTTCCTGGCCGAGCTGCTCGAACTGCCCCCCGATACGGTCACCGAGAGCCTGCGCGAGCTCGAAGCGGCCGGCCTCGTCGAACGCGACGGGGAACGCCCGGCCTTCCGCCACCCGGCAGCCCGCGAGGCCGTCCTGGACGCCCTCGGCTGTGCCCAACGGGTGGCACTCCACCGCCGCGCCGCCGACCACCTGCGCCGCCTGTGCGCCGAACCGCCCGTCGTGGCCCGGCACATCGTGGCCTCCGGGCACGTCGACGACGACGAGGCCCTGGACCTGCTGTGCGAGGCCGCCCGCCGCGCCCGGGGCGCCGAGGACGCCGCCTTCGCCGTCGCCTGCCTGCAACTGGCCGAGAGCGTCTGCGGCAACGGACCGCGCCGCAGCGCCATCCTCGGCCGGCTCACCCGGCTCGTCGGACGCCTCAGCCCGACGACGGCCGGCTCCTGCCTCAGCGCGCTGCGCGCCGCCTTCGACGAGGGCTGGCTCGCCGAACCGGAGATCCCGCTGCTCGTCAAGGGCCTGCTGCGGCAGGGCCACTTCGCGGAGGCCGCCTCCGTCGCCCAGAAGTGCCGGGGCGCCTACGACAGCTGGTCGGTCACCGATGCGCTCCTGGCGAACGGGTCCGTACGGACCACCTATCCGGCCCTGCGCGAGTACCTCAGGCCCGACGACGGGTTCGCGCCCGCGTCGGCCCCCGGGAGCGATGCCGTCGCCGCGCGCGGCGGTGACCCCGGCGCCAAGGCGGACGCGGCCCTGCACGTCGTCCTGACCAAGGGCTGCGACCCCGGCGCCGCCGACCTGGCCGAGCACCTGCTCCAGGGCACCCGGCTGAGCGACACCACCCTGGACCCCGTACTCAGCGCGCTGTCCGTGCTGGTCTACGCGGACCGGCTGGGGACGGCGGCGCACTGGTGCGACGCCCTGCTGCGCGAGGCGACGAAGCTGGGCGGGCCCGGCTGGCAGGCGCAGCTGTCCGAGGCCAGGGCCAGGATCGCGCTGCGGCAGGGCAATCCCGCGGACGCCATCCGCTACGCCACCAACGCCCTCGGCTGGATGCCCGCGCACAACTGGGGGGTGGCCATCGGCTCCCTGCTGGCCACCCTGGTGTCCGCGCACACCGCGATGGGCCAGTACGAGCAGGCCGCGGCCCACCTGGACCAGCACGTCCCGGACGCGGTGCACGAGACGAGCCACGGCCTGGCACTCCTCAACGCGCGCGGGCAGTTCTACGCCGCGACCAACCGCCCGTACCCCGCTCTGGACGACTTCCTCGCCTGCGGGGAACGGATGCAGCGCTGGGGCATCGACCAGCCGTCCTTGGTCCCGTGGCGCTCCGCGGCCGCCGAGATGTACCTGGGCACGGGCAGAAGGGCCGAGGCCGAGAAGCTGGCACAGGAACAGCTGGCCAGGTGTGGCCCCGGCCAGCCCCGCACCCGGGCGCAGTCCCTGCGGGTCCTCGCCGAGGCCGCCGGACTGCGGCGCCACCACCACCTGTTGCGCGAGGCGGTCGAGGAGCTCGAACCCTGCGAGGACCGGCTGGAACTGGTCCGCGTCCTCGGCGCGCTCAGCCGCTCCCACCACGCGCTCGGCGAACTCGGCCAGGCGCGCATGATGGCCCGCAGAGCCTGGCACATCGCCCAGGACACCCAGGCGGAAGCGCTGTGCGCGCAGCTGCTGCCGTACGGCGGTGAGACGGGCGGCGACCAGCAGGCCGGGGCGGGGGAGTCCACCGCGACCGAACTGACCGACGCGGAGCGGCGGGTGGCGAGCCTCGCGTCCTTCGGGCACAGCAACCGCGAGATAGCCCGGAAGCTGTTCATCACGGTCAGCACCGTCGAACAGCACCTCACCCGGGTCTACCGCAAGCTCAACGTGTCACGCCGCAGGGACCTTCCGCACGACCTGCTCGCCGACGCGGCCTGCTGACCGGCGGGCACGGGGAGGCGCGGCACGTACGACGGCGCGAGCACGGCACCCGGCAGGGGACCTCCCGGTTCCCTGCCGGGTGCCGTCGTGCGGGGCGCGCCACCGCCATCCGCACGGGCGCCTCCTAGGAGGGCCCAGGGGGCGGGCAGGGGTTTCTCCGGCCCTCGGGTGGCCGCGATGATCGAAGGTGTGGCGAGGACGTGCCGTGTGCTGGGGGCGGGCTGATCGCGCTCCCTCTCGCCGTCACCGGACCCCGGCCTTTCGCGGCCGTCCGAGGAATTCACGCCGGGCCGGCCCCCACCACGGTCAGAGGAGTATCCGTTGGGTTCCGTCAACGGTCATGTGCACTCTGAAATCACCGGTTCCGTCACCATGCTGGGACCGGATTTCCCCTTCGAGTACGACGACTGGATATCCCATCCGGCCGGCATCGGGCGCATTCCGCGGCACGTGCGGGGAACACCGGTCGCGGTGATCGGCGGAGGCGTCTCCGGGCTCGTGACGGCGTACGAACTCATGCGCCTCGGGCTGCGCCCCGTGCTCTACGAGGCCGAGCAGCTCGGCGGCAGGATGCGCTCGGCCGCCTTCGAGGGCCGCCCGGACGCCACGGCCGAACTGGGCGCCATGCGCTTCCCGAGGTCGGCGACCACCCTCCACCACTACGTGGATCTCGTCGGTCTGGAGACGCGGCCCTTCCCCAACCCGCTCACCCCCGCGAGCGGCAGCACCGTCATCGACCTGGACGGCAGCCGCCACTACGCCCGCAGCGCCGGTGACCTGCCCGACATCTACCACGAGGTGGAGATGGCCTGGGACAAGGCGGTCCAGGAAGGCGCCGAGTACTACGCCATGGACGACGCCATCCGCCGCCGGGACACCGCCGCCATCAAGGCCATCTGGAACCCCCTCGTACGCGACCTGGACGACGAGTCCTTCTACGGCTTCATCGCCCGGTCGCCGTACTTCCAGTCCTTCCACCACCGCGAGATCTTCGGCCAGGTCGGCTTCGGCGCGGGCGGCTGGGACACCGACTTCCCCAACTCGATGCTGGAGATCCTCCGCGTCATCTACACCGGAGCCGAGAACGACCACCGGCTCATCGTCGGCGGCTCCCAGCAGCTGCCCGAGCGGCTCTGGCACCGCACCCCGGGCGAACTCGACCACTGGCCCGCCGGCACCTCCCTCGAAGCCCTGCACGGCGGCTCCCCGCGCGGCTGCGTCGCCCGGATCGAGCGCACGGACCGCGGCATCACCGTGTACGAGTCGGACGGCAGCGCCCACACCTACCGGGCGGCCGTGTTCACGCCCCACAAGCGCACCCTCGTCACCAACATCCGCTGCTCGGGACCGCTGCTGCCCGGACCCGTGCGGACGGCGGTGGAGCGCAGCCACTACATGGGCGCCTCCAAGCTGTTCGTCCTGGTGGACCGCCCGTTCTGGCGCGAGCGCGACCCGCGGACCGGGCGCGAGGTGATGAGCACCACGCTCACCGACCGCATGCCGCGCGGCGTGTACCTCTTCGACGACGGCCCCGACCGCCCCGGCGTGATGTGCCTGTCGTACACCTGGAACGACGACTCGCTGAAGATGGCGCCGCTCGCCCCCGAGGCGCGCCTGGACGCCGTGCTCGACGTGCTGGCCGACATCTACCCCGGCGTCGACATCCGGTCCCGGATCATCGCACCGCCGCGCACCGTCACCTGGGAGAACGAGCCCCGATTCCTGGGCGCCTTCAAGGCGAACCTGCCCGGCCACTACCGCTACCAGCGCCGCCTGTTCACCCACTTCATGCAGGACGAACTGCCCCCGGGGCAACGCGGCTTCTTCCTCGCGGGGGACGACGTCTCCTGGACCGCGGGCTTCGCGGAGGGCGCCGTGACCACGGCCCTCAACGCCGTGTGGGGCGTCGTCGACCACCTGGGCGGCGGCACCCCGCCGGACAACCCCGGACCCGGTGACCTCTTCCACGACCTCGCGCCGGTCGACCTGCCCGAACGCTGACCCGGGACAGGGTGCGGTCAGGGGTGGCTAGGGGTTCTGTGCCCCGGGCGGCGTGCGTACGGTCGCCTTGCACCCGCACTGGCCCCGGTCGCGAACGAGGAGAGAGATGAGCGAAACCCCCGAGTCCGAGACCTGGCGCCTGAAGGTCGACCGCTCCTTCTCGCCCCGGCGCGACCCCGGGCCGATCGACCTGCGCCGCTACTACGTGCAGCCGGCCTACTCGGGCATGCCCACCTTCATGGGCGTCCCGCTGGCCCTCACGCAGGAGGACCTGCGCGCCGGCGAGGTCGACGTCGCCGTGGTGGGCTGCCCCGTGGACTCCTCCACCGGCCACCGGGGCGCCGCGTTCGGGCCCCGGGCGATCCGGGCCGACGAGCGGTACATGTACGCCACGCCCGAGGGATACATCCATTCGGCCACGCGGATCAACCCGTTCAACGTCCTCAAGGTCGTCGACTACGGGGACGCGGCCACCGACCCGTTCGACGTCGCCCGGTCCATGGAGCCCATCCGCGGACTGGTCCGGGAGATCGCCGAGGTGGGTGCGGTCCCCGTCGTCCTCGGCGGCGACCACTCACTGCTGTGGCCCAGCGTCGGCGCGCTCTCCGACGTGCACGGCCACGGCAGCATCGCCGTCGTGCACTTCGACGCCCACCCCGACTGCCACGACGAGATCTTCGGCCACAAGGCCACGCACACCACCCCGATCCGCCGCCTGCTGACCGACGAGCAGCTGCCCGGGCCGAACCTCATCCAGGTCGGTCTGCGCACGGCCACCGGCCCCGACGACCAGCTCTTCAACTGGATGCGCCGGGCGGGCATGCGCTCGCACTTCATGGCCGAGGTCGAGCGCGTCGGCTTCGCGGCCGTCATCGACAAGGTGGTGGAGGAGGTCAAGGCGGTCGCCGACCACGTCTACCTGTCCCTGGACATCGACGTGCTCGACCCGGCGTACGCGCCCGGCACCGGCACCCCCGAACCCGCGGGCCTGACCACGCGCGAACTCTTCACCGGGCTGCGGCGCCTGGCCCACGAGACCAACTTGATCGGCATGGACGTCGTCGAGGTCGCACCGCACCTGGACCCGGGCTACACGACCGCGATGAACGCCCGCCGCGCCGTCTTCGAGGCGCTCACCGGCCTCGCCATGAACCGCATCAAGATCTCCACGGAGAACTACGCCAACCCGATCGTGGCCGGCCAGGTGCGCTTCCCCCTCGCGTAGCCGGCCCCTCCCGGACGCGCGCCGCGCCCGGCCGCCCACTCACCTCCCTGACCACGGACGGACCTCAGCCATGACCTCAACCCTCTCCGCGGGGCGGGACAGCGACCAGTGGATACGCCGCTACCACCCGGCCCCCGGCGCCTCGCACCGCCTGGTGTGCTTCCCGCACGCGGGCGGCTCCGCCAGCTTCTACTTCCCCGTCTCCGCGGCCCTCAGCCCGGAAGTGGACGTGGCCGCGGTGATGTACCCCGGCCGCCAGGACCGGCGCACCGAACCCGGCATCGACGACATCGCCACCCTGGCCGACCGGACCGCGGCGGCGCTGGCGCCCTTCGCCGACAAGCCGCTCACGTTCTTCGGCCACAGCATGGGAGCCGTGATCGCGTTCGAGGTGGCCCGCCGCCTCGAGGCCGAGGGGCGCGGCCCCCGGCACGTCTTCGCCTCCGGCCGCCGCGCCCCCTCGGTGTTCCGGCCCGAGAACGTCCACGAGCGCGACGACGACGGCATCGTCGCCGAGATGAAGGCACTCAGCGGCACCGACTCACGGGTCCTCGGCGACGAGGAACTGCTGCGCATGGTGCTCCCCGCGATCCGCAGCGACTACCGCGCCATCGAGAGGTACCGCGTCGAGCCGGGAGCCGCGATCAGCGCCCCGCTCACCGTCCTCACGGGCGACGCGGACCCCCGCACCACCCTGGACGACGCGCGCGCCTGGGAGCCGCACACCCGGGGCCGCTTCGATCTCAAGGTCTTCCCCGGCGGCCACTTCTTCCTCTCCGAACAGGCCCCCGACGTACTGGCCCTCCTGAAGGAGCACTTCCGGGGGCGGGCCACGACCGCCTGACGCGGCAGCGGGACACGAACGGAACGAGGGGGCGGGTACGGACCGAGGTCCGTACCCGCCCCCTCCGCACGGGCCGCGCCGGTTCGGTACAGGTTCAGTACAGGTGGGCCAGCTCGGGCCACGCCTTCGACCACGGCTGCCTGGCACCGGTGCAGATCCACACCTTGGTGCCCGCCACCTTGTTGCCCTTGCCCGCGACCGTCGCGGCCTCGCGCACCTCGGTGAAGCGCTTGAGCAGCTCCTCGCGGTCGGAGCCCACGAAGATCGTCGTACGGGTGCCGTCCGGCGGCGCACCGAAGTACCAGTAGCCGCGATGGGCGCTGTAGACGTCCGGGAGACCGGCGCCGGAACCGAGGTGGTCGAGCGCGCCGGCCTCCGTGTAGTACTCGGTGACGATCACCGCGCGCTCACGCTCCCCGGCGGGGAGCGAGCGCGCGCTCTTCTCCACCGCGTCCACCAGGTCGTCCCAGCCGACCGTCTCGGCGGCCTGCGGGTTGTTCTCCGTGCCCGCCACCGCCTCGTCGTCGGAGCGGGGCAGCACCGGCAGCGACGTCAGGGCCGAGAAGACGAAGAACAGGCCGATCACGGGCCAGCTCACCGCCCACCGCCACCACTTGGCGGGGGCGCCCCGCTCCATTTGTACGGCGCCCGCCGCCCACAGGACGGGGAACAGCCCCGCCGCGTAGGTCGGCCGGCCGCCGCCGACCAGGAACAGCACGAACAGGCCGACGAAGCTCCAGCCGAGGAACCGGTACGGGCGCAGCTCGGGGGAGCGCAGCAGCTGCCAGAGGCCGTACCCGAGCAGGACCGTGAGCAGCACCCCGGCGAGGAAGAAGCCGACACCCACGTAGGCGACCGCGCCGGAGCTCTCCCGCCGGAACACCTCCGCCATGTCGAGCTGCGGCCAGCCGTGGTCCGCCTGCCACAGCAGGCCCGGCAGCGCCGTCACGACGACGACGGCCGCGCCGGCCCACAGCAGCGGACGGCGCAGCAGCGGCCGCGGGCCCACGAAGAGGACGGAGACGGCCACCGCGATCCAGAGGAAGGCGATGGAGTACTTGGCCTGCATGGCGACCGCGGTGACCAGCGCGGCGGCGAGCAGCATCCGGTCGTCCCGGCGGCGCACCCAGGCCACCAGCAGCCAGCTGACCACCGTCCAGGCGACGATGTCGACGGTGGAGGCCGAGAGCGAGTGGCCGATGATCATGCTGAGCGGGACCGCCGCCCAGACCGCCGCCGTGCGCAGCTGGGCGCGCGTCCCGCCGCCCAGCTCACGGGCGAGCAGCGCGGCGAAGAGCGTCCCGGCGGCGGTGAGGAGCGTCGCCGGCAGGCGCAGGCCCACCAGCGAGCCGTTGAAGAGGCCGTCCATCGCGGAGGCCAGCAGGGGCATCAGCGGCGGATTGTCGGCGTACGACCAGCTCAGATGCTCCGCGGCGCCCAGGAAGTAGAGCTCGTCGCCCTGATGACCCCAGCGTCCGCTGGTGACCAGGAGCAGCAGGCCGAGCACCGCGCCGACGGCGGCCACCGGCTTCCACGCGAGGGCGGGCGGGCCGTCGGACCCGGCCGCCGCGGCCGATGGCCCGTCCGGTCCGTCGGCCGAGGGAAATGCCTTTCCCGATGGTTGGGTTGTCGTGGTCACGGAGTCCTCCCCCGAAGCGGTGGGCGAGGGCGCCGGCCGCCGCACTCGGATCAGTTGGGGGACGTGGCCGAATCCGGCTGGTGCGCCCGGTACTTGCAGGCCGAGCGTAGGCCCGCGACGGGCCGCGGCCCCGCCCCGAGCGTGGCTCCAGGGGCCCATAGGGGTCGGACGGGGGCCTGACGAAAGTCGTAGGCGCCCGAACTTTTGTCGCCAGTGCCCCCGACCTTATGGGGCTGGTCCGGCCCCCGTGACCGGGGCGAGGATCTTCTCAGGTCCGGATGGCAGTGCGCATCGCAACATCCCCCGCTGTGGTGTGGCTGTCCGGACCGATCCCTTGAGAGCGAAGACGCAGGAAAAGGCGAAAGGCCGATCCGAAATGCAGCAGAAGTCCGTTGAGTACGCGCAGTTCGCCACCTTGGTCGTCGGATCCTGGTGCGGCATCATCCCGATCATCCTGAAGATCATCGGCAACGACACCAAGGGCGCCTTCCTGCCCCTGCACCTGCCGGACCCCGCTTCGATGATCGTCGCGAGCATCGTGGCCGTCGCCGCCATCGTCGGGATCTTCGCCCTGGACAAGGCGAAGCCCAAGAAGACCGCGGCCGAACGAAGTGCCGCCTGACCGGCCGGACCCGCCAGGGTTCCCCCGGCCCGGGGGTCCGGCCAGATCCGCGCTGCACGCCACCGGAGAACGTCCGGTGGCGTGCAGCGCTGTCGACATGGAGCGAAAGGCCGCAGCGATGCAGCACACGGCGCCCGGCACGGGCCCCCCCCGCCTGCGCCCCCACCCCCACCCAAGGCCCCCGGCCCGGGGCGCCCCCCGCGGGGGGGGGCGGGGGGGGGGGGCGGGGCGGCCCCGGCGGGGCGGCCACCCGCCGCTCCACTACGCCCAGACCGCCCGCGCCTACCTGGCCGAGGCCCTGAACTGACCCCCCCTCACACGCATCGGAAGGCACCCCCATGGGCGTCGCAAGCACACCCCTCGAC
>NZ_JAFEXF010000569.1 GCF_016905445.1 Streptomyces sp. G44 | reverse complement strand
GAGCGTGCCGTCCGCGGCGGCCGGGCCCGGCCGGGGGTTGCGGCGGGGCATGCGGGCCACCCGGGGCGAGCGCGGATGCGGGGTGACCCCGGCGGGCGGCGCGTCCTGCAACGTCCGCCCGTCGTCGAGCCCCAGGACCCGGTCGGCCAGCGCCACCGCCTCGACGGGGTCGTGCGTGACGACGAGGCAGACCCCGCCGAAGCCGTCGAGGTGGCGCCGCAGGGTGTGCCGTACGTGTGCGCGGGTGGTCTGGTCGAGGGCGGCGAGCGGCTCGTCCAGGAGCAGCAGCCGGGGCCGGGCCGCGAGCGCCCGTGCCAGCGCGACCCGCTGGGCCTGGCCGCCGGACAGCTGCGCGGGCCTGCGGTGCGCGAGGTGGCCGACGCCGAGC
>NZ_JAFEXF010000568.1 GCF_016905445.1 Streptomyces sp. G44 | reverse complement strand
ATGCTGCACAGCATGAACGAGGGCGAGGGCGGCTCCATGGCAACCCTCCACGCTCGCAGCCCACAGCTGTCGATCGAGCGTCTGGCCACCCTGTGCCTGGAGGCGGGCATCGGCATGACCGAAGCCCTGGCCTACCGGCTTATCGCCCATGCCGTGGACTTCATCGTCTACGTACGCTTGATCGACGAGACGGAGCTGGTCGGCACCGACGGCAGACCCGGACGCAAGCACCGCTTCGTCAGCCACGTCATGGAGATATCCGGCATAGGTGAGGGCGGCCGGCCCTCGCACCAGATGGTCTTCGCTCCGCGTGAGCAAGACGGTCGCCGCGAAGCGCGCGCCGTCCCGCACGGAAACATCTCGCAATCCTGCCTGGAAGACCTCATAC
>NZ_JAFEXF010000567.1 GCF_016905445.1 Streptomyces sp. G44 | reverse complement strand
ACTTGCGGATACAACCCTGGACATGCCTCCCGGCTTCACGGTCATCAATCCGTTCAATGGTCCCCAGAAGGAGAGCGTCCGGGAAGTGACGACAGCGTTCTACCGCAGGTACTACGACGACGATAAGCCGCGCCGTCTGGTACTGGGCAGCTCACCCGCCCGACGCGGTACGGCCGTGACCGGGGTCCCGTTCGAAGATGCCGAGCAGCTCCAAAGTGAAACGGGAGTCGAGGTCGACGGTTATGCGGTAAGCCGACCGTCCGCCGGATTCCTGCATGACGTCATCAGGCGCTACGGGGGTCGCGACAAGTTTTATGCCGACTTCGTCATGAGTTTTGTGTGCCCCCTTGGCCTGGCGAAAAAGAGCCCCGCAGGGCAAGAGGTCAAC
>NZ_JAFEXF010000566.1 GCF_016905445.1 Streptomyces sp. G44 | reverse complement strand
CTCCCCCCCCCCCCCGGGGCGCCCCCCACGGCGCGGGGCCCCCCCCAACCAAGGGGGGCCCCCCCCCCCCCGCCCGCTCCGGCGGGCGGGCTGTCCGGCGCCCGGGGCGTTCTGCGGCCCCTCCCCGCCGGGGGCGCGGCCCTGACCCTGCCCCCCCCCCGTCCCCCCGCCCGCCCCGCCTGGCTCTTCTACCGGCCTGACGGAGCCCCACTCACCGAGGCCGACAAGCCGGCCCCGCCCCTTCAGGCCCTCACCCGCGACCTCGTCCTGGCCGAGCCCGGCAGCAGCGGCATCATGCCGCGCCGCGCCACAACGACCGGCCTCACCGCACCGCTCCGCCTCACCCTGCCGATCCTGCTCACCCCCCACGACGGCGAGCACGCCTCGGT
>NZ_JAFEXF010000565.1 GCF_016905445.1 Streptomyces sp. G44 | reverse complement strand
GACCTGATCACCGCACACCCCATCTGCCGCTTTCCCGACACAGTGGTCGAATACATCACCGCGCCCCTCACCGCCACCGCACTACCGACCCTTCCCCGGCTTCTCCCGGTAAGCGAGCAGCACACAGCCGAGGAGAGCGCACTCCGCGCCGGACTCGCCCGCCTCCATGCCGACACAGCAGCGGCCGACGCCAACCCCGAGCGCTGGTTCCGCGCGGTGCTCAACATCCTCGCGAAGTGGAAGCGGCTCGAAGGCGCCGTCCGCGTCGACAACTCCCGCCCCTGCAACCGGGCGCGCGTCGCCGAGCGGCACCTGAAGTGCATCGCGTGCGGCGGCTCCACCATCCGCTTCACCGTCCGCGAGGCGGCGGTCTGCGCGTGCGGCAAGACGC
>NZ_JAFEXF010000564.1 GCF_016905445.1 Streptomyces sp. G44 | reverse complement strand
GTGTAAAAGCAAGCGGCCCCCGGGGCTGGTACCCCCGGAGGCCGCAGCGCCTCATCTCGCACATCCGTCACAGGAGATGAGAACGCGTGAACACCATGATGGCAGCCCACGAGCTGTCCCCGAGCCCTACCAGGGAACCGGCCGAAGCCGATATCGCTCGATACATCGCCGGCACCGAACCGATCGACAGCCTCGTCGCCGGCGGATACCTCGCCGGCCCCGACGGTGACCTTGTCGCCCAGCGGCTCCGTGCCCCTCAGCTGCGCCGCGCGCTCACCCACTCGGTGTGCCACGCGGTCTGTCCGGACGTCAACGACTTCTACCAGGAGGACGGCGAGCCGGACGACGAGTGGAAGCAGCGCCGCACCCGCACGGTCCGCGACCACTGCAC
>NZ_JAFEXF010000563.1 GCF_016905445.1 Streptomyces sp. G44 | reverse complement strand
GGTCAAGAACTCTGCTGGAGGTGTTCCTGAATCCGGCCGGCCTGTATCAGATACGGATAGAGCAGTCCTCGGGTCCCGCACCCGGCATCCTCTATCAGGTGCTGTCCAAGCTGCTAAGCCTGCCCGCAGGCCGGGCCCTGATCGGACTTGCACTGGCAGCCGGCAAAAGATTCCGCAAACCGCAGCTTAGCCACCTCTGTATTGTGACCGTGCTGGCCGGAGTGGTGGCTGTTCAGTTCGCAGGGGCTATTCGGGGGAGCTGGCACTGGAGCATCGGCACGTCATCGGTGGATTCCTTTAAGCAGTAAGCCAACCTGCTGAGTGTGACGCCGGTCACCCGGGTCCGGGCGGCTGATATTAATGACACCATTAACTGGCTGACGGTCGCCAGCAA
>NZ_JAFEXF010000562.1 GCF_016905445.1 Streptomyces sp. G44 | reverse complement strand
ATCTTGATTACGTCTTTCCTTTAAAATTGGAAACTGATCGTAAATAAGTGTGTATTCATCTTTCAAGTTAATACCCTTGCCTCGAGTAAAAGCACCCAACTGTAGGTTTTCTTGAACAGTCATGCCAGAAAACACGCGACGTCCTTCTGGCACTTGAGCAACTCCACTTGAGACAATTCGCTCTGAATTCATAGTCAATATGTTTTGATTTTCAAATAAAATACGTCCCTTAGTGGGTTTTTCTAAGCCCGAAATCGTACGTAAAATTGTAGTTTTCCCAGCGCCATTAGCACCAATTAGTGACACGATTTCGTTATTGTTCACCACAAAGTTAACATCTTGTACCGCTTTAATGGCACCATAACTTACGTTTAAATTTTCAACTGTCAGTAAT
>NZ_JAFEXF010000561.1 GCF_016905445.1 Streptomyces sp. G44 | reverse complement strand
AGCTAATAAAGTGGGTGCCCTGCTTGCCCAGGACGGCAAGGTAGAGGTTATGTATACACGTACGACTGATCAGACCCTTGGTCTGCAGGACAGGGTTAATATTGCCGAGGCTGCCAAAGCCAATCTGTTCATTTCGTTTCATGGTAATTCACTGGATGTAACCTACCCTAACCGGGACAAGGTTAACGGCAGTGAAACCTATTATTCAAGAAGTGAGAGTCTGCCGCTGGCCCAGATTTTACATAAGCATCTGGTAGCAGGGACCGGCTTTAAGGATAACGGTGTCCGGAGCAAGAGCCTCCACGTGACTCGTGAGACAAGCATGCCGGCAGTGCTGCTGGAGGTCGGATACCTGACCAATCCCGGCAATGAAACGGCAATGTTCACTGAAACGC
>NZ_JAFEXF010000560.1 GCF_016905445.1 Streptomyces sp. G44 | reverse complement strand
CCTTGGGAGAATCGCCTGCCATGACATAGTACTCCAGGCTTTCCCCTCTCGTTGAAAAGCTAACCCTCTCAACTACCTCTGTGGCTACTTCAAAACTTGTCGTTTGGCTCTCATTCACAAAAACACCATAGCATTTACCATTTTTTATATTCTTAATTCCCGGCTGAACAGCCAAATAAAATGGAATTGATTTGTAACTTTGATCTGAACCCGTCCCACCGTCTCGATTAATAATATCAATACTTTGCCCATTTTTTTCAAACGGTCCGAAGGTCTCCCCAAATCCATAAACGTTTGTTCCTGGTAAAAGGCTTAATTGCTCTCTCATGAAATGATCAGCCCAATTAATGTCGCTATCCTTGAACAGTGCCTGCGCTCCAGTAACAGTATTAGGA
>NZ_JAFEXF010000055.1 GCF_016905445.1 Streptomyces sp. G44 | reverse complement strand
GGCAGCAGCGGGGCCGCCGCCACGGCGATCACGGCGCCCGCGGCCGAGGCGCGCCGGGCCGCGCTGTCGCCGCGCAGCGCGGGCAGCACCAGGGCGAGCAGTACCGCGGGGAACGCGGCGTCGAGCCCGAAGCGGTCGGTGTCGCCGAGCGCGGACCCGGCGAGGGCGCCCGCGAGGACGCTGAGGTTCCAGGCCGCGAAGAGGCCGATGCCGGATATCCAGAACGCGGCCCTGCGCTGCCGGCGGCCCCGCTGGGCGAGGACGAAGGCGGCCGTCTCGTCGGTGATGAGGTGCGCGCCGATCAGCCGGGCCGCCCAGGAGCGGCCGAGGTCCTCGGCGAGGGCCAGACTGAACGCCGCCGTACGGGAGTTGAGGAGCAGCCCGGTCGCCGCCGCGGCCACGGGGCCGCCGCCCGCGGTGAGCAGCCCGACCGCGCTGAACTGGGCGGAGCCCGCGTACACGAGCAGCGACATGAGGACCGGCACCCACAGCGGGAGGCCGCCCCCGACGGCGATCGCGCCGAAGGAGACGCCGACGACGGCATCGGCGAGCCAGACGAGGGCGATGTCGCGCAGGACGCCGGGCGGGAGGTCGGAGAGGCGGACGAGACCGTCGGCAGCGGCCTTGGAGCCGTCCTCCGTTCGGCCTGGCGATTGATCTGTTCGGTGTGGCGAACGCATGCGTCGTAGGATGGAGGGAGCGGCCGCCGTTCGTCAAGGCGAACGATCGGTCCGCCGTACCGAACGATCGCGGACCCAGAAGACCGGGCCAGGAAATACAGGAGCCGACGACGTGACGACCGAAGGGTCACGCCTGCCGCGCGAGTGGGTCGCCACGGCCCTGCGCCGCGAGCGGGCGAAGGCCGGGATCTCCCTCTCCGAACTGGCCAAGCGCGCCGGTATCGCGAAGTCCACGCTCTCCCAGCTGGAGGCGGCCACCGGCAACCCCGGCATCGAGACGCTCTGGGCGCTGGCCGTGGCGCTCGGCGTGCCGTTCAGCGTGCTCGTGGAGTCGCCCGCCCCGGCGGTGACCGTGATCCGCGCGGGCGAGGGCCCCTCCATGCGGGCGGAGGACGCGCCGTACGTGGGCACCCTGCTCTCGGCGGGCCCGGCCGGCGTGCGGCGCGACATCTACCACGGGGCGATGGAGCCGGGGGCGGCGCGCGAGTCCGAACCGCACATCCCGGGCTCGGTGGAGCACCTCGTCATCAGCACGGGCCGCCTGCTCGCGGGCCCGCGCGACGAGACGGTGGAGCTTGCCGCGGGGGACTACATGTCGTACCGGGGGGATGTGCCGCACCTCTACCGGGCGCTGGAGCCCGGCACGACGTTCGTGCTGATCATGCAGCACGTCTGACGGCGGGCAAAAGGCAGGAGCCCCGCTTCCTCCGCTCGCGCGGAGGAGCAGGGCTCCTTGGGTACTGCATCCATGTCCGGATCAAGTCACCGGAGCATCACACGCCTCACTCACGTGAGGCGTCCGATTACTGCGGGGTGACGTTCTCCGCCTGCGGGCCCTTCGGGCCCTGCGTGACGTCGAAGCTGACGGCCTGGTTCTCCTCGAGGGAGCGGAAGCCGTTCGCGTTGATCGCGGAGTAGTGGACGAAGACGTCCGGGCCGCCGCCTTCCTGGGCGATGAAGCCAAAGCCCTTTTCAGCGTTGAACCACTTCACGGTTCCGGTAGCCATAAGCCCTCCTTGGGCCAAAGGGTTGCCCTGCTCCAGAACCAGCGATTGTTAAAACAACTGCATAAGTCTGAAAAAGACGAGAGCCTACGGGGTCACATGCTCCGCAGGCTCTGTACTGCAAGGGAAACCAAACTGCAACTTGCGGCGAGCTTAGCACGCAGGCACGGGAATGCAATAGGGGGCAAAGATCACGTCACCCGGAGGTTTGAAGGCGCTCCCGAGGGGGTTGACGGGGCGCGGAAGGGACCCGGCGCCTGCACCGTACCGGATGGGGGGCTAGCCTCCCCGATGTGGACAATTCTCCCCTGAGCGCCTTCGCGGGGGCAGGCGCCGAACAGCTGCCCGACTTCCGTCGCACTCCCCGGCCGCGCGTCGGCCACATCCAGTTCCTGAACTGCATGCCCCTGTACTGGGGACTCGCACGGACCGGGACGCTCCTCGACTTCGAGCTGACCAAGGACACCCCCGAGAAGCTCAGCGAACAGGTGGTGCGGGGCGAGCTCGACATCGCCCCCGTCACCCTCGTCGAGTTCCTCAGGAACGCGGACGACCTCGTCGCCTTCCCCGACCTCGCGGTCGGCTGCGACGGCCCCGTCATGTCCTGCGTGATCGTCTCGCAGGTGCCGCTGGACCGGCTGGACGGGGCGCGCGTCGCGCTCGGCTCGACCTCGCGCACGTCCGTGCGGCTCGCGCAGCTGCTGCTCGCCGAGCGGTACGGCGTACAGCCCGACTACTACTCCTGCCCGCCCGACCTGGGCCTGATGATGCGGGAGGCGGACGCCGCCGTCCTCATCGGCGACGCCGCGCTGCGCGCGAACCTGATCGACGCGCCCCGGCTCGGGCTCGCCGTGCACGACCTGGGCCAGATGTGGAAGGAGTGGACGGGGCTGCCGTTCGTCTTCGCCGTCTGGGCCGCCCGGCGCGACTACGCGGCGCGTGAGCCGGAGGTGGTGCGCCAGGTGCACCAGGCCTTCCTCTCCTCCCGTGACCTCTCCCTCGAGGAGGTCACGAAGGTCGCCGAGCAGGCCGCCCGCTGGGAGTCCTTCGACGCCGGCATCCTGGAGCGGTACTTCACGACGCTGGACTTCCGTTTCGGCGCCGCGCAGCTGGAGGGCGTCGCGGAGTTCGCCCGCCGGGTCGGCCCGACGACGGGGTTCCCGGCGGACGTCGAGGTACGGCTGCTGGGAGCCTGACCCGGGTCTCCGGCCCCCGGCCGGTCCCGGCGGCGCGCACCGTTCACCGGGGAATATCACGACACGGCCGTTTCGCAATGGCTCGCAATGGCTCGCGATAGCTGTCGACAGCTCCCGATACTTCTCGGCGGCTCTCGACAGCCCCGGATAGTTCCGACCGGCTCTCGCCGGCTCTCGATGTCCGCGGACGTTCTCGGTGTCCGGATTCGAATGGTCCCCGGCGTCCGGATTGCGCACCGGTATCGCCCCGATGAACGGCGGACGGCAATTGGTGGGGCGGCTGTGACCGCCGTCCGGCGCGGCCGTCGGCGGGAATGCGTGCGGGGCCGCTGCCCGCGCCGGTCGGGCACTACGCTGATCCGCAGTGGTCAGGCGCGCCTGGGGGGAGGGGCAACGTCATGCGTCCGCTCGAAGCCGGCGAACCCACCGCGATCGGTCCCTACCGGCTGCTCGGCCGGCTCGGTTCCGGCGGCATGGGCCGGGTCTATCTGGGCCGCAGCGAGGGCGGCCGTACCGTCGCGGTCAAGATCGTGCACCCGCACCTCGCCCTCGACGAGGAGTTCCGCGCCCGCTTCCGGAACGAGGTCGCGGCCGCCCGGCTGGTCGGCGGCGACTGGACGGCGCCCGTGCTGGACGCCGACCCCGAGGCCGCCGTGCCGTGGGTCGCCACGGGGTACGCGGCCGGGCCCTCGCTCACCGAGGCGGTCCGCGAGGGCGGCCCGCTGCCCGCCCACTCCGTACGCGTCCTCGGCGCGGGCCTCGCCGAGGCGCTGGCGCACGTCCACGGCCTCGGGCTCGTGCACCGCGACGTGAAACCGTCGAACGTCCTGCTCACCCTCGACGGGCCGCGCCTCATCGACTTCGGCATCGCCCGCGCCACGGACGGCACGGCCTCGCTCACCGCCACCGGCGTCTCCGTCGGCTCGCCCGGTCACATGGCGCCCGAGCAGATCCTCGGCAAGGGCGTCACGGGCGCCGCGGACGTCTTCTCCCTGGGAGCCGTCCTGGTTCACGCGGCGACGGGGCGGCCGCCCTTCTCCGGCGACTCGTCGGCCGCGCTGCTCTACAAGGTCGTCCACGAGGAACCGGAGCTGGGCGCGCTCGACGGTGACGTACGGGAGCTCGCCGCCGCCTGCCTCGCCAAGGACCCGGTCGCCCGCCCCGCCCCCGGCGAGCTGGCCCGCCGCCTCGCCCCCGGGGGTGCCGCCCCGCTCGTGGCGGCCGGGTGGCTGCCGGGGCCGGTGGTGGAGCGGGTGAGCCGCAGCGCGGTGCGGCTGCTGGACCTGGACACGGGGGCGGGGGAGGCCTCCTCGGGACCGGTGGCGTTCGACTCCCCGTCCGGCCAGGGGGTGTTCGGGCCGCCGGACCCTGCGTACGCGGCTCCTCCCCCGCCCGCCGACGAAGCGCCCGCCCCGCCCGGCCGGCTCTCCGTCTCCGTGGCCGCCGCCTCCGTACCCGAAGGGCCGGACGGGCGCGGGCGCAGGGTGAGTTGCACGGTGGCGCTCGCCGTGGCCGGGGCGCTGGCCGCGGTCACGGTGGGCACGGTGTTCGTCCTCGGGGCGCTGAGGAACGACGACGACGCCATGAGCGGCGGGGACGGGGCAGCGCAGCCCCCGGCGGCGACGGACGCCGGCCGGGTCCCCGCGGCCTACCTCGGCACGTGGAGCGGCAGGGCGGCGGCGCGCGACGGCACGATCCCCCTCGGCACCTTCGAGGTCACCCTGCGCCAGGCGGAGCCGGGGCACCGGGTCGGCACGGTCGTCCAGCACGACCTGATCGGCAACACCTGCACGGACGTACTCACCCTCAAGTCGGCCTCCGCCGAGGAACTCGTGGCGACGGGCCGGGGAGCCGGGACCAACGGCGGCCAGTGCGCGCAGACGCGCCACACGGTCCGCCTGCGCCCCGACGGCAAGACCCTCCGCTACACGTCGGACGATCCGGACGCGGGGGATCCGAAGGCGCGGCTGACCCGGAGGAAGTGAACGCGCGCCCCGGGATCAGAGAGGGGTGGTCACCGTCTGCACCTCGCCGGTGCCCAGGTGCAGCATCCCCTTGCCGGGAGCGACCGGGCCGCCGACCACGCTGCGCGAGATCCGCAGCCCGATGAGGTCGCCGCTGGAGCTGTCCTGCGGGGAGAGCAGGATGCCGCGGCGGCCCTTCTTCGCGTCGACCTGCCAGCCCGAGAAGCCGCTGCACACGTCCTCCTCGTCCCCGGCGAGGACCAGCGCGAGGCCCTGGTCGGTGCCGCGCTGGATGATCCGCTTGAACTGGCTCGCCGCGTCGGCGTCCTCCAGCAGCTCGGCGTCGTCGATCAGGACGGCCACGGGGTCCTCCCGGGACGCGTCCGCCTCCTCGATCAGCTCCTCGAACTCGTCCTCGTCGATGTCGTCCCCGGTGAAGACCTTCAAGACGCCTTCCGTGCCCTCCAGTTCCCGCAGCGGCGACTGGCGCGGGGCGGCGACGACGAGGCGTACGCCCTGGGCGCGGAACGACCGCGCCATGTTCATCAGCACCGTGGAGCGCCCCGACTTGGCCGGGCCCGCGACGACGAATGCGGGCACGCCCTCCGCGAGGTCGGGGCCGTATCCCATGACCTCGTCGCCGCCGATGCCCACCAGCGCCCACAGCTTGGAACGCGAGGCCTCCGGGTCGCGCAGCTCCCACGCCTCCTCGAACGTGATGCGGCTCGGCAGCGTGTCCACGCGGAACGGGCGGCGGTGGCGCGGCACGTCCGCGTCGCGGGCCGCGGCCTGTTCGCCGATCGCGGCGAGCGCGGCGGCCTGCCCCTGGCCGGTGACGTCGTCGCAGAGCAGCGCGAACTGCGTCTCCGTGCCCGTCTCGTTGCGGAAGGCGCGGCCCGGCGGGATCTCCTCGGGGACCTTGCGGGCGGGGATGCCGAGCATCGAGAAGTCGGAGCGGTCCGCGAGCCGCAGGCCGTACTTGTCCTCGGTGAGGGAGGAGATGCGGCCCAGCAGGATCTGCCGGTCGCCCGTCATCACCATGTGGAGGCCGACGCTTCCGCCCTCGCGCATGATCGTGGTGATCTCGTCGGTGAGCGAGCCGTGGTCGATCTCACCGAGCGTGGGCAGCCAGCCCTCCCACCGGTCGAGGAGCACGACGAGGTGCGGCAGCCGCTCGTCCTCGGCGGCGTCGGCGCGCTGCTCGCCGATGTCCGCGTACCCCTTGTCGGCCAACAGGTCCTGGCGGCGGCTGAGTTCCCCCTTGAGCCGGTTGATGAGCCGCACGACCCGCTCGGTCTGGTTGCGGCCGACGACGGCACCGCAGTGCGGCAGCCGCGTCAGGGCGTTCAGCGCGCCGTTGCCGCAGTCGATGCCGTACAGGTGGACGTCGGCGCTGGAGTGCGTACGCGCGAGGGAGCCCGCGATCGTCCGCAGCACCTGCGAGCGGCCCGAGCGCGGGGCACCGCCGATCATCAGGTGGCCGAAGGTCGCGAAGTCCACGACGACCGGGCGGCGCGCCTGGTCGGCGGGCAGGTCCTCGACGCCGTACGGGGCGGGCGCGAGGGAGCCGGGCGCCGTGCGGGCCGCGGGGAGCGGGATCTCGTCGAGCAGCAGGGTCTCACCGAGCGCGGGCAGCCACGGGCTGTGCTGGGCGGGGATGCCGAGGGTGCGGTTGGCTTCGATGACGGTGTCGACCAGGACCTTCAGGTCGGTGATCTCCTCCTCCTCGCGGGCCTCGGCCTTCGGCTTCACGAGGGAGGCGCGCCCCAGCGCCGACCAGTCCAGGGAGTCGGCCCAGGGCGCGAGCGCCGTCGGGTCGGCGGCGCCGGGCCGGCGGCCACCGACGCGCCCCGACTGGAAGGGCACGAGCGAGGCGTGCCCGAGCCGCACATAGGCCCGTCCCGGGGTGTTCTTGCTGATGTGCCCGGCCTCGGGGGAGTCGATGACGTCGCTGGACTCGCCGCCGTCGGTCACGCGCAGCGCGATGCGGAGGTTGGTGTTCGCGCGGATCTCGGGGGAGACGACACCGCTCGGCCGCTGCGTGGCGAGCAGCAGGTGGATGCCGAGCGAACGGCCGCGCTGGGCGATGTTGACCAGTCCCGTCACGAAGTCCGGCAGGTCCCGCACCATCGAGGCGAACTCGTCGATGACGATCAGGAGCCGGGGCACGGGCGCGTGCGACGGATCGCGCCGCACGAGGTCCTGGTAGTCCTCGATGTCCTTCGCGTCGGCGTCGGCGAGGATGTGCTCGCGCCGCTTCAGTTCGGCGCCCAGCGATTCGAGGGCGCGCTCCACGAGGTGCGCGTCGAGGTCGGTGACCATGCCGACGGTGTGCGGCAGCTTCACGCAGTCCTTGAACGCGGACCCGCCCTTGTAGTCGACGAGGACGAACGTCATGTTCTCGGGCGTGTTGGCCACGGCGAGCGCGGCGACGATCGTCTGGAGCAGCTCCGACTTGCCGGAACCGGTCGTACCGGCGATCAGGCCGTGGGGGCCGTCCTTGCGCATGTCGATGCCGAACGGACCGTCGTACGACTCACCGATGACCGCCATCGTCGACTGCCCGCCCGCCTGCCAGCGGGCCATGATCGCGCCGGGCGTCGGCGGCTCCAGCTGGAGCACGTCGAGCAGCCGGCTGGACGCGGGCAGCGCGGAGTCCTCGGTCTCCCCGCTGATGTCGCGCAGCGGCGAGACGGCCCGCGCCAGGCGCAGGCACCAGGAGGGGGACACAAAGTCGGGGCGTACGTCCGTCAGGCGCTCGGCGCCCGCCATCTCGACGCGCAGCCGCAGCTCGCGCGGCGCGTCGCCCCGGCCCGGGTCGGTCTCCGTCCGGTGCCAGGCCTGGAAGGACGGGAAGCCGCCACCCGCGGGCGGCCGGGGCACGCCGCCTCGCGACGCCTGCGGGGCCTGTTGACCCGGCGGCGTCCCCGGCGGGGCGGTGAGGGCATGCCCCGGGGCGGCCGGGGGCCCGGTGAGTTCCCGGGGCTTCGGCTCGGCGACGACGAAGGCCAGGCACTCACCCGGCAGGAACCGTTCCTCGGTGTCGAGGCAGAGCGCGTACACGCCCACGGAAGGGCCCTCGCGCAGCAGCCGCACCACACCGGGCAGGGAGCGCAGCCGCCGCGCGCCGTCCCACACCACGACGATGTCGGGGTCGGCGAAGTTCGCGCCCTGGCCCTTGTTCTCCTCCAGGGCCTTCAGCCGCGCGTCGAGGATCTGCGTCAGCTCACCGATGCGGGCGCCGACGGTCTCGGCGTCCGTCCCGATGAGTACGTTGATGTCCTGCCCGCCCGACGGCCGCGCGTGCGGCAGCCACCGCACCCAGTCCCAGCCCTGACGGGCGGAGTTCTCGGTCAGCACGTAGAACTGCACGTCCATCGGGCTGTGCAGCGTCGCGGCCTGCGCCACCGCCCAGCGGCCGAGCGCGGTCGCACAGTCGTCGGGGCCCGCGATGCCGATGACGCCGAGCCCCTTCAGCGGCAGCGCGACGGGCGCGTCCTCGATGTGCCACGTCACCTGGCGCCGGTGGTCGTCCTTCTCCGGGTCGTCGAGGACGACCTCGGAGGGCAGACGTCCGGTGCCGACCCGGATCAGCAGATGATCGGCGTCGGTCCGCCGCCGCTCCCACAGGCGGGTGCGGGGGCCGGTGCCGAGTGCGAGGACGGTCGCGGGGTCGGGGATCGCGGCCCGCCGGTCCATCCGCTCGGCGACCAGCGCGTCCCGCGCGTCCTTCTCGATCCGCGCCTTGGTCTCCTTGTACTCCTTGACCTGCTTCGCATGGGACTTGCGCCCGTGCTTCTTGTCCATGAAGTAGTTGCCGAAGAGCATGACCGGACTGAGCGCCGCCATGATCAGGTAGTACCAGCGATTGAAGATCATCGCGGCGACGACGGCACCGACCAGCGGGAACAGCGCCATCAGCCAGGGCAGCGGCCGCGCCTCGAACTCGCGGGGCGGGGAGGGCAGCCGGAAGGTCGTCTGCCGCTCGGGCGGACGCAGCCGCGGGGGCCGGTTGTAGTCGAGGCCGGCGCCGTCCTCCGACCACTTCAGGGCGGCGTTCGGAGGGGAGTACCGGGTGAGTTCCAGGAGGGTGTTGCCGAGGGCTATCTGAGCGCCGAGGGGCCACGGGACCGTGTCGAGCCGCCCCTTCGCGCGGGCCTTCGCCCGCGCCTCCCTCCGCTCCTTCCACTCCTTGCGCTCCCGCTTCTCCCGCTTCTCCCGCGCCTTCCGGTCCTTCTTGGACTCCCCCTCGGGCGGGGTCTCCCCGGTCGGCTCGGGTTCCTCCTTCTCCACGCCGAACGGCTCGCCGTCGAGGGTCACGCCCTCCTTGTCCTTCTCCTGGCCGTGCAGGGTGGCTTGGCAGGTGCCATCGGTTGCAACTGACAACGTCAGGGCGCGGGCGGGCATCTCGGGATCGTCGATGCGTACGTACGAGGCGGGCCCGCTGCCGATGTCGAACCGCCCGACGCCGAGCCGGTGCACGGACCCCGCGGAGGGCCCGCCGGCCACGCGCAGCTCGACCAGACCGGAGGGCTCACCCGGCAGGCAGCCCGCCGGGTCGTCGAGACTGACGACGGCGCCCTCGCGCAGCGGCGAGGTGACGACGGTGGCCGCCGGATCGACGGCGTACCCGTCCACGTAGATCATCGGGGCGCCGCCGGCGGGCGTCGGCTGACCGTGCCCGATGGGGATGACCTGCGCTCCGCTGTGGCCGACCTGCCGGGCCAGTTCCACCGCGATGTCCCGCACGGTGGACTCGGGATCGGCGTCGAGGACCACGTCGGCGGAGCCCCCGCCGAACGGATCGACGACGGTCAGAGTCAGGTGCACGACGGTCCTCCCCGGAGCTGAACAATGGCTGTGACGATAGCCGCTCCGCCCTTCCCGCAGGCAACGTCCTGTGCACGGGCTCATACCGGAATCAGGCGCGCCGTCATAGCAGACCTGTGACTCAACCGGGCTGCGTTCCCGCTCGCCTCACCCGTAAGCTGCTGGCGCGAGAACGGACGATCACATCATCCGACCCGTATCCGTCTTAAGGGAGCCACGGGGGTTGGCCCTGCGGCGAGTTGACTAGGAGAGCCTCATGGCCAAGGACCTTGACGTCACATATCAGGACATGCGTGACGCGGCCAAGCACGTGGTCAAGGAGAAGGACAAGCTCAACGAGAAGCTGGACGGCCTGAAGAAGTACATCAAGAACCTCGTCGAGACGGGCTTCGTCACCAAGAGCGCCTCGAAGGCGTTCGACGAGAACTTCGACGAGTTCGTCGAGGGCGCGAAGAAGACGCTGGACGGCCTGGACGGCATGGGCGACTACCTGACCAACGCGGCCGAGAAGTACGAGCAGATCGATGATGAGTTGGGGCGGGCTGCGCGGAAGTAGCTAAAAGCGGTCGGCCGTTCGGGAGGGGCCACGAGGATCGCGCTCCTTGTCGCCCCTCCCGCGATCAGTTTCCCGGCACGCCTCACCTCAAGTGGCCGCGCCGGGGCATCCCGCCGGCACGCTGTCGGTCACGTCCACCGCAGTGATTCGGCGATGGCCGTGCACAGGTTCCCCATGGGCCCCGCCGTACCGCTCACCGGCACGGAGAAGGCCAGCAGGAGGTAGCCCACACCGCCCGGCATCCGGACGTGGAAGTCCAGCGTCGTTTCCGCGGCGGCACGAACCGTATCGCCGGCGCGGAGCGCGATCGTCGTGACCTCCGACACCCCACGCCGCCGTTCCGCCAGCGTCTGCGCGAGGGCCTCCGGCGCCGGGGCAAGACCCGGCGGCGTGGGCAGCAGCGACACCATGAGCGAGGCAGGGAGCCCGGTGTGCCCCGACTCGCGTGGTTCGGCCTTGAGGAAGAACTCCAGGGCGCCCCGCGCGACGCCCCCTTCGGCGGTGTTGCGCAAGGTGGTCCAGACGCTGCGCCGAATCTCGGCGGGAGCGTTGCCGCCCGAGGCCTCCCGGTCCACGAAGGTCTTCAGTTGCCCGCGCCATCGCTCATGCGTCAGGTCCACACGGAACCAGTCTCGGGGCACGAGCAGCCGGTAGTCCGAGGGTGGGGAGACCGTGGTCATGCGTCCGTGTCCCGGTCCGGGATGGTCAGTGGCGTACCGTCCGCGGTGAACAGGCGGACGCTGCTCACGACGTTCCCGAAGAGGGTGGAGAACGTGTCCCAGCCGACCGGTGTGGGTGTGCTCATCTCCATGACCACCGTGGTCCCGTTCGGCAGCGGGATGTATACGCGGATGAACGACGTGGGGATCGTGAGACCGTCCGGTGACTCGGTCAACTCGGCGCTGACCTTGTCCTCACGGGTGCCGACGCACGACACTGCCGGTCCGCAGGGCAGCTGGATCTCCGTCGTCTCCCCCATACCCTCCCGGCGGAGGCTGGAGGCTATCGCCGCGATGGTGTCATCGTCCGTCGTCTCCGGGCTGTCGGTGAGGGACGCGAAGACCGTGGCGGAGCACGGGTCCTCACCGATCGCCCCCACACAGACGGCCGCGTATTCGGCTCCGCCGGAAAGCAGGTCATCGATGCCGAGCGCGACGACGACCGCCAGTTTGAGCTGATCCTCGGCCTCGGCGCCGGGCAACGCCTTCTCCGCCAGCTCCTCCAGGAGCCGGACCGCCTCGTCCTCGTCCTCCTCGTGCAGCGGGATGTCCTGGAAGATCTCGGGCATCACCCAGCGGACGTGCACGGTGTCGGAGCGGATCACGCCGGTGGTCTCGACGGGGGCGGCATGGCCGGGGACGAACTCCAGCACGTCCGGCAATTCCATGGGGACGGTCACTTGGAGTTGTTGCCTTCCGGGAGGGACGGGACAGGGTGCTCAGGCGCCTCGGGATAGAACTTCCGGGAGGTGGCGTACATGCCGTAATACGGATAGAGCAGCGGGATGTCGGCTCCTCCGTTGCGCGCGATGACGACGATCTTCCGGTAGAGCCGGGCCCGGCACCGCGTGTTGCGGTTGGTCTTGTCCAGCAGGCTGCGCCGCCTCAACAGGAACAGCGCGAGAAGCAGGCCACCGACGATCACGGCCTCCGCGACGATGAAACCGATCTGGAAAGGCCGTGGCTTCTGCGAGGCGACCAGATCCCAGAAGGGCCAGGCGCCTGCCCCGAAGACGAACAGGGGCAGGACGAAGAGACAGCCGAGCACCCCCGCCTTCCCGGTGTCCTCACTGCGGCGGTACAGCATGTGGAGTACGGCCCGGTCGTCCAGGAAGTCGAAGCGCACTTCCCGCCCGTACCGCTCGGCGGCGTCCTTCGCTGCCGGCACCGAGGCGATGACGGTGGAGGGAATCAGATCGTGCACCTCTCCGCCGTCGTCGACGAACTGCCCGTTCTGCAAGGCTTGGTAGTCATTTTTCGGCATGGCTGCTCCTTACCGCGCTGGGGCCAGCGCGCCGTGGAACGGCGCGGCAGTCGGACTGGGCCGTGGAGAGGGTGAGGGAGAGCTCGGCTCCGGAGACGGCACGTTCGGGTTCGGGCTCGGGTGGGGCCTCAGACCGGGGCCGGCATCCGGGGTCACGTGCTGGGGGGTTTGATCGCTCTGGTCGGGAAGTATTCGGCTCAACTTGATGGCTGAATGCACGCCGAGGTTGGTCAACGCGGCGCCCTTGATGAATCGGGTCACGTTCTCAGGCTTCCAGCCACCTGCCGGGATCTTCGACCCGAGCTGGCTCGTACCCGGGATCTTAGAGGCCAGTTTCCCCTTCAGGAGCTTCGATGCGAGGCCCGCGCCCCGGTTGATGTTCTTGACGGCGAAGCCGTTGGTGAACATGGACCAGACGCCGCGCTGGGCACTGAGCAGACGGGCTCCCTTGGCCCCCGCCGCCAGGCCCTTCAGCGCACCGAGCCCGGGGATGATGCCGAGGACGTCAACGGTGATCTTCACCGCGTCGAACTTCCCGCCCCGGGCGAAGACGTCGTACAACCGGCCGGTCAATGCCGTGGCGCTCAGCGCGGCGGCGAGGCCGACGATGATCGCGGCGATGCCACCCGTCAGGACCACCGCGGCCACGAGCGCCACCACCGCCAGCACAGTGGCCGCGGCGGTGAACCAATCGGCGTGGTCCGCGATCCAGTTCATGAATCCGCCGGGGTCACGGACGCCGTCGTGGTGGATGATCCTCTTGATCTTCTTGGCCGCCGCGCTCGCCGCTTCGTCACGGATCTCCACGGCGTTCATGATGGTCTGGCGGTGCTTCGCCATCACCGACGTGGCGTCGTCCCGCTTCTTCTGCTGCTTGGTGCGCTCGACGCTGTCCTCCTTCGAGGAGGGCACCGTCCCCTTGGTCTTCTCCAACTCGCCGAGCGCCGACTTCTGCTCCGCCTCCGCGGTGCGGAACTCCTCCAGGGCCTTGTCCGCCATGCGTTGCGCGCGGTACAACTCGCTGGCGTACTCCTTCGACTCACCGCCGCCCTGGTCGACCTTGGTGCCGAGCGCGACCGCTGCCTCGTCGTAGCGGTCGTACGCGTCCTTCAGGCGCTTGGACGCGTCACCCGCCGTTTCATGGAAAGCGCGCCCGGCCTCACTGTCCCAGTGCTCGACGGAGGCCAGCGCCTTGATGTTCCGCGCCTGCTTGTCGATCTCGTCGGCCATGCCGCGCAACTTCTTGCCGAGCCGGGCCACTTCATCCGGATCACCCGGTATCGGGTCCGAGTCGTACAGGGGACTCCAGTCGGACGGCCGCGCGGTCACTTCTTCCCCTTCTTGGCGTTCTTCTTCGCGTTTCGGAGGGCCTCGGCCAAGGCGTGGTCCACCTCGTCATACGCTTTCGCTGCTTCCGCCGTGTACTTGGCGAGGTTCTCGATGTCCTTCAGCAGTTTCTTACGTGTCTTCTTCCACGTGCCGGAGAAGTCGTCGAAAATGTCCCGGAGCTTGTCACTCCCGAGGGCATTCTCATAGCCGTCGGACGGGTTGCCGTGCTCCTTGAACTCCCGGTGGATCCGGTACAGCGAATCCGAGCAGTCCTTGATGAGGTCCAGGTCCGCCCTGAGCCGGTCAGCCATGTGTTGCGGCCTCCTGCGCGTGCGCCGGTCCGAGAGCTGATCGGTGCTCTTGCGTACGTAGGGTGTACATCTCTTGCTCCCCGCTCGACAGGTCGTCAACGGACCGACGTTACCCAGGTGGCTCGTGGTTCCACCAGGTCCGGTGCCCGTCACCGGTTGACGGACTGCACTTCCTCGACCGCGATGTCCTGGACGACCTCGATCGTGCCGTCGGGCATGCCCACCGGATCCGCCTGGCCCGTGCCTGTCCAGCTGATCTCCCACGTCAGGGCGGCCCTGAGGGGGAAGGTGGCGCCCTCGGACGAGCGGTTGTAGACGATGCCGCAGGGCGGCGTTTCGTCGGACTCGCCCTTTGCGTACGGTTCACCGATCTTGCCGTCCACGATCGGGCATTCGCCGCCGGCGGGGATCATGGTGGCGTCGTCGGTACCCGGATCGAGCGTCAGGGACTTCGGCGCGGCGGTCGTCGTCGCCTCGATGTGGAAACCGGGGACATCGACGGTCGCCGTGGCCTTGACGTCGTCGAAGACCGCCTTGTTCAGCCAGGCCCACGTGGGCAGGTTCACCTTCGTGGTGCCGTCGGGGGCGAGGGAGACCTTGGTCTCGGGCAGTTGCATGCGCTGGTAGGCGAGAGCCGCGAGCATCTCCGGCTTGATGGCTTCCTCGTACTGCGGTGGCGGGGCCTCGCCGTTGTCGACCCAGAAGGGGATGTCGCTGCACGAGGAGCGCTTCAGGACGTCCGGCTCGTCCGGGTTCTCGACGGCGGCCCAGAACATCCCCTTGCCGTCCTTCTCGACGTTGTAGTCCCGGTAGCCGGGGGTGTCGGTCCAGCCGTAGTCGTCCTCGTAGTGGCGCTGCAGCTGGGAGAGTGCCTGGCCCGCGTGGCCGCCCATGCCGGGGGCACCCATGGCGTCCTTCAGCTCCTTGGACATCTCTTTCTTGAAGTCCTTGGCGCCGAGATAGGGGGCGTACCAGCAGGGGGGCGGGTTCCAGGTGATGTCGGAGGAGACGACGTTCCCCTTGCCGCCTCCCTTGGCGACGGCGCCGGTGTAGCGGATCTCGGCGGCGGCGTAGATGCCGTTCCGGGCGTCCTTGCCGGCGTCGGTCTCCGCCGAGCCCTGCCCGTTCCTGATGTCCTCGTCGGCGTGGGCGACTCCGCTCGTGAGGGCGGCGACGGGGACCGCCAGCGAGAGGAAGACACCCGCGAGCCGGCGCTTCACCCGCACTGTTCCGCCTTCTCCGTCACGAAGACCAGCGATGCGCGCCACAGGTCGTCCTTCCCCGGGAACTTGGTCATCACGATCTTGAAGAAGTCATACGAAGCCGGGCCAGGAGCACCCTTGCGGACCTTCTCCGACTTGACTTCCTTCGAGTAGAACTTGCTGGAGTCCACGCAGAAGGAGACCTCGACCGCGTTGCCGTTCGGGGACTTCCGCGTCTTCTCCTGGTAGTGGCGGCGAGTGCCGGTGGAGGTCAGTCCGGCGTCGACACGGCTCTGGATCTGAGTACGGGCGTAGTCGAGTCCCTTGTCCGTCGCGTAGGCGGTGACGGCCGGGTCGCGGACACTCTGCTGGGCGACTCCGCGGTAGATGGACCGCACGAAATGCCGGGCATCGTCCATCGCCGCCGCCTCGTCCTTGTCCGCGGGCTTGCCCCAGTCGAAGACCAGCTTCATGTCCTCGGGCAGGGAGAGGTCCACGCCGTCCGGGGTGTTGTCCGCCGGTCCGGCCGGCTGTGCCGACTTCTTCGGCCCGCCCGCGCCCTGATCGGCTCCCGCGATCTTGTCGGTGTCCTTGGAGCCGTCGTCACCTCCGCTGCCGCAGGCCGACAGAAGCAGGGCTGCGGTCGCGGCGAGCGCGAGGGCGGCAGACGTGGTGCGGCGGTTCACGGTCGGCTCCCGGTGGGACGAGGGGTATCTCCTGGGAGCCGACGTTATCCACGGGGATGTTGCCTCCGCCAGGTTCGATAGCGGGGCAAGCCGCCCGATTCCAGCGGACTGTCACCGTGTCGTGACGCGAGACCGGGACGCGGTGACCGGCTCGGTCCGGCCGTCTACGACAGCTTCGCGTTCTGCGCGTCCATCACCGCCGCCGCGAGCTTCGCGTCACCGGACCGGGCCTGGGTGAACGCCATCGCGTCCACGGCGTAGTACACCGCGACCGTGTCGCCGTAGCGGACCGTCTGCGCGCGCAAGGTGTGGGTGACGCCCTGATGCTTGATCGTGGTCCGGAAGGCCACGGATTCGTCGGCGCCCTTCGGGGACGGAGCGGGCTCGGCGGTGACGGAGGAGTGCGGGGAGGCGGTCTTGCCCGACGTGGCCGTGAAGCCGTCGCCGCAGGAGCCGACCGCCTTGGAGAGCCCGGCCAGCGCGGCTTTCGCCTCGCCGCCCGCGTACGTGGCCAGCGTGACGTACGTGAAGGCGCCGGGTCCCTCCCCTCCCGCGGCGACACGGGTGAGGTGGGCATTCGGGCTGCCGAGGGGGAGCTGGTTCGTCGCGTAGGAGATCGGGGCGCAGACGGGCTTGTCGAGCTTGACCTGGTCCTGGGCCGTGGCGAACACGTACTTCGTGGTGGGCTTCCTGACCGTGAACCCCTTGACCTCGGTCTTGGAGAGGACGACGCGGTCGAGGTCGGCGGCCGCGTCCGCCGTCTTCTCCGGTGCGGCGGACGCCTTGGGCCTGTCCTTGCCGTCGTCGGCGGATTCGGAGCCAGGGCCTGCGTCGCTCCCGGAGCCTCCGCAGGCGCTCAGGGCCAGCGCGGTGGCGAGGACGAGCGTGGGCGCGGCCAGAACGGTGCGGGTCCGCTTCATGAGGGCTCCTGTCTCTGGGCCCTGCCTGCTCCGGTCAGTACGGGCGGGCAGGGGTGACTGCGGGACGGGTGAGGTTGATGTGTCCGCGGCACCCTACTGTTCGAACGGGCGGTACGGAGGAAGATCCCGGCCGCTCCGGGTCGGCGGCCATGATGTCGCCCCGCGCCCCCGCGCCCGCGTGCCCCCGCGCCCGCGTGCCCCCGTGCCCCCGCGCCCGCGCCCGCGCCCCCGTGTCCCGGCCCCTCGCGGCCCCCGGCCGCACCCTCGCCCACCTCATGCGCGTGCACGCCCACCCAAGGCCTCGGCATGATGACGTCATGCCCGACCACACCCCCGCCACCACGCCCCAGGCGTCGCCCACGCCCCAGGCGTCACCCACGCCCCGCACACCCCGCCCGCCCCGCCGCACAGAACCCCCGCGTGCCGCGGTCGGCGAACGCGCGTCGCTTACCGCCTTTCTCCAGTACCAGCGCGAGACCCTCGCGATGAAGTGCGCCGGGCTGACCGCCGAGCAGCTCAAGGAACGGGCCGTGCCGCCCTCGGACATGTCGTTGCTCGGCCTGGTCCGGCACCTCGCCGAGGTCGAGCGGAGCTGGTTCAGGAACGTGCTGAACGGCGAGGCCCGGCAGGCCAATCGGTCGGGGCGGGTGCCCGGTGAGCGCGCCGACTTCGACGTGGCGGACGCCGACCCGGACGACGCCTTCGAGGCCTGGCACGCCGAGTGCGCCCGCTCCCGCGCCGTCGTGGACGCCCTGGACTCCCTCGACGCCGCCGTCGACTTCCGCGGCGACACGTACTCGCTCCGCTATGTCCTCACCCACATGATCGAGGAGTACGCACGCCACAACGGCCACGCCGATCTGCTGAGGGAGCGGATCGACGGCGTCACGGGGGAGTAGCGGGCGGCGCTCCGGCGGCGCGCGGCGCCTCGTAGGCTGGCCGGGACCGGTGAGCACCGGGACCGGCGCACGCCGACGAAGGGGACGAGAACGGCCATGGCCCGCTACACAGCACCGCAGACCATCGCGCGCGGCGGATTCAGCATCAAGGTGCCGGAGACGTGGTGGGAGTTCGACGTACGCCCCGAGTCGCGCGACGCCGCGATCCGCCAGATGATCAACGACCGGGTGCGTGCGCGTCCCGAGCTGGCCCCGCACCGCGAGACGTTCGAGGCGTTCCTGCGCAAGGCCGCGAAGGACGCCTGGCAGTCCGGCGCGCTGTACTGCGGCTGCATGGCGGAGAGCTTCGGCGGCGATACGCCGGTCACCGGCTCGGTCACGGTCTCCCTGGTCGGCGCCCGCACGCCCGGCGGCGACATCCTGCCGACCGACCCGGAGCGCATCGTCGCCCAGCTCGGCGCACGCGAGGCCAAGCGGGAGGGCGACGCGTGGCGGAAGGTCACGACGGTCGACATCCCGGGCGTCGGCCTCGCGGCACGGACGTACGGCATCGAGGACATCTCCGTAGAGGGCGACGACCGCACGCTCCGCGTCGTCCTGATGCAGACGTTCATCCCGGTGCCGGGCCAGGAGGGAAAGGTCGCGCTGGTCTCCGGCAGCAGCCAGCTCCTCGGCCTCGCGGACTCGTTCTTCGACATCTTCGACGCGGTGACCTCTACTTTCCGCTTCGTGGAGTAGGGGCGGCCACCCCCGAGGCGCCTTCCGCCACCGCCATCTCGGCTAGTAGCTTCGTACCTCTGTACGGTGGCTGCGGTAGCCGCAGGTGTAACGGGGGATGACGTATGGGGGGCCATCGGCCGAAGGACTGGCATGTCCTGGATCTGGAGAAGGATCCGACGCCGGGAGATCCCGACCGGGTGCGCAAGCTGGCCAAGGACCTGCATGACTTCTCCGACGATGTCGGCAAGGTGTTGCGGGACATCAAGGGAATGGCGGGCGAGGACGCGATCCTGCGGTGGGCGGGCAAGACCGCCGACGCTTTCACGGAGAAGTTCGAGAAGGCCCCGGAGAAGCTGACGAAGCTCAAGAAGTCCTACGGCATGGCCGGTGACGCCCTTGCCGCGTACTGGCCGGAGCTGGAGCGCGCCCAGGCCCTGGCGGACAAGGCGCTGGTGAAGGGCCGCGAGGCGCAGGCCGACCTCGCCTCCGCCAGGACCCGCCTCTCCTCGGCTGATTCCTGGGTGGACAAGGCGGGCAAGGAGGCCGACAAGTACAAGGACGAGGGCGGCTCCAAGAGCAAGGACATACCCAGGCCCGACCCGGACAAGGTCCGTGCCGCCACCCGCGACGCCGCCTCCGCCGAGAAGGCCCAGAAGTCCGCCCAGGGTGACGTCGACGCCGCCAAGAGCGCGCTGGAAGCGGCGAAGAAGATGGCCGAGGACGCCCGCAAGATGCGGCAGGAGGCCGCCGGCACCGCCAAGCGGAAGATCGACGAGGCCTCCGACGCGGGCATCCCCAACCGCAAGTGGTGGGAGGAGGTCGGGGACTGGGTCAGCGACAACTGGGACACCATCATCGCCGTCTGCAAGGTCGTCGTCGCCGTCGTCGGCATCATCGCGCTGATCGTCGGCGGCCCGATCCTGGCCGCCATCGTCATCGTCGCCGGAGCCATCGTCCTGGCCGACACCCTCAACAAATACCGAAAAGGCCAAGCAGGCCTGATGGACGTCGCGTTCGCGGCCCTGGACTGCGTCCCGGGCATGAAGGGCCTGACCACCGCCGCGAAACTCGGCAAGGGCCTGAAGGGCCTCAAGGGCGGCCTGAAGGGCTTCAAGTCGGCCCGCACCGCGCTGAAGGACGGGGCCAAGGGCGCCTACAGCCGGGTCAAGAGCAAGATCAAGGGCTGCGGCGACCCCGTCGACGTGGCCACCGGCCAGATGTTCCTGGACGCGACCGACGTCACGCTGCCCGGCACCCTGCCGCTCACCTTCACCCGCCGGGCCGTCTCCGGGTACCGCAGCGGCGGCTGGTTCGGCCCCACCTGGACCTCCACCCTCGACCAGCGCCTCGAAGTCGACGACGACGGCATCGTCTTCGTCACCGAGGACGGCATGCTCCTGGCCTACCCCCACCCGGCCGGCCCGGCCACGCCCGTACTGCCCGCCGCGGGCGGCCCCCGCCGGCCGCTGGAACGCCTGGCCGACGGCGGCTACCGCCTCACCGACCCCCTCACCGGCCACACCCGCCACTTCACCCCGCCCGACCCCGACAACGGCGTGGCCCAGCTCACCCGCATATCCGACCGCAACCACAACACCATCGACTTCGACCACGACGCCGACGGAATCCCCACCGCGATCCGCCACCGCGGCGGATACCACCTGAAACTGACCGTCGAGAACGACCGCGTCACCACCCTCAGCCTCGCCGGCGCGGCCGAGGACGGCTCGGACACGGTGATCAAGCGGTACGGATACACCCACGGCAACCTCACCACCGTCACCAACTCCTCCGGCCTGCCCCTCACCTTCACCTACGACGACCGGCTGCGCCTCACCTCGTGGCAAGACACCAACAACAGCCGCTACGACTACACCTACGACGAGCAGGACCGGTGCACCGCGCAACGGGGCATGGCAGGTCACCTGTCCAACGCCTTCACCTACGACCTCACCGACCCCGCGTGGCCCGGCTGCCGGGTCACCGAGATCACCACGGCCGAGGGCGCCACCTCCCGCGCCGTCATCGACGACCGGTGCCTGATCGTCGCCGAGACCGACCCGCTCGGCGGCACGGTCACCACCGCCTACGACGCCCACGGCCACGTCACCGCCAGGACCGACCAGCTCGGGCACACCACGGCCTTCACCACCAACGAGCTGGAGCAGCCGGTCGAGGTGTCCCGGCCCGACGGCACGGTCGTCCGCATCACTTACGACGCGCTTCACGTACCCGCCGTGCTGGAACTGCCGGACGGCACCTCCTGGCAGTACACCAACGACGAGCGGGGCAACGTCACCGCCGTCACCGACCCCGCGGACGCGACCACACACTTCACCCGCGCGACGGACGGCAGCCTCACCGGGGCCCGGGACGCCACCGGACGTACAACCGCCTGCACGAACAACGCCGCGGGCCTCCCGCTGGCCGTGACCGACGGCCTCGGCAACACCACGCGCTACACGTACGACCCGTTCGGCCGGACCGCCGAAGTGGCCGACCCGCTCGGCCACCGCACCCGCCTGGAGTGGTCGGTCGAGGGTCTGATCACCTGCCGCACCGACCCGGACGGATCGCAGGAGCGCTGGACGTACGACGGTGAGGGCAACTGCGTCCGGCACACCGACGCCATCGGTCAAGTGAGCTCGTTCGAGTACACCCACTTCGACCGGCTCCGCGCCCGCACCGGCCCGGGGAGCGAGCGTTTCACCTTCACGTACGACGCCTCGCTCCACCTCACGCGAGTGACCAACCCCCAGGGCCTGACCTGGGACTACACCTATGACGAGGCGGGACGACTCCTCGCCGAGTCCGACTTCGACGGGCGCACCGCCCACTACTCCTACGACGCGGCGGGGCGCCTCGCCTCCCGGACCAACGCTCTCGGCCGGCGCATCCGCTACCGGCGGGACGCCCTGGGGCAGATCACCGCCAAGGACGTGGACGGGACGACCACCACGTACGCGTACACGGCGAACGGGTCACTGGTCCGGGCCGACGGCCCGGACAGCAGCCTGCGCGTGGAGCTCGACGCGGTGGGCCGTCGCACCGCCGAGACGGTCGACGGCCGGACCATGAGCTTCGCCTACGATCCCGCGGGCAACCGCACACTGCGCGTCACCCCCTCGGGGGCCCGCAGCACCTGGGCGTACGACGCCGCGGGGCGCACCGTGCGGCTGACGGCGGCGGGCCACGCCATCGACTTCGCCCACGACGCGGCGGACCGCGAGGTCGCCCGTCACATCGACCGGATGCTCAGCCTCACCCGCGGTTACGACAGCGTCGGGCGCCTGGTCGCACAGGCGAGCTCGGCTCCCGGAGACCACCCCGTCACGGACCGCACCTACACGTACCGCCCCGACGGCTACCTCACCGGCACACAGGACTCCCGCACGGGCAGCCGGCGCTTCGATCTCGACGCACAGGGCCGCGTCACGGCGGTGCACGCGACGGACTGGAGCGAGCGCTACGCCTACGACTCCGCGGGCAACCAGACCGAGGCCGCGTGGCCCGCGAAGCACTCCGGCCAGGAGGCCACCGGGCCTCGCGAGTACACGGGCACGCGGCTGACGCGGGCAGGCGGCGTGCGCTACGAGCACGACGCCCAGGGCCGGGTGGTCGTACGCCGCAAGACGCGGCTCTCCCGCAAGCCCGATGTCTGGCGTTACACCTGGAATGCCGAGGACCGGCTCACCGCCGTCACCACGCCGGACGGCAGCCGCTGGCGCTACACGTATGACCCGCTGGGCAGGCGCACCGGGAAGCTCCGTCTCGCCGCCGACGGCGAGAGCGTCCTGGAGCGCACCGTCTTCACCTGGGACGGCAATACGCTCTGCGAACAGACCACCGAGACCCCCGGGACCCTCGGGACCCCCGGGACCACCAGGACCACCGGGACCTCTGAGCAGGCCACCGAGCAGGCCGTCGAGCAGGCCGTCGGACAAGAAGGCGCGGGCCTGCGCACCACGCTCACCTGGGACCACGACGGCCTCGCCCCCGTGAGCCAGACCGAACGCGCCTGGGCCGCGGACGCGCCCCAGGAGACCGTCGACGAGCGCTTCTTCGCCATCGTCACGGACCTCGTCGGCACCCCGACCGAACTCATCTCCCCCGGTGGCGAGATCGCCTGGCGCACCCGGTCCACCCTCTGGGGATCCACGGCGTGGAACCGGGACGCGACCGCGTACACACCGCTGCGCTTCCCCGGCCAGTACCACGACCCGGAAACCGGCCTCCATTACAACCACCACCGTCACTATGACCCCGAGACGGCCCGCTACACGAGTCCCGACCCTCTCGGACTGCTTCCCGCGCCGAACCCCGTCGCCTACGTCCACAACCCCCACAGCTGGTCCGACCCGTTGGGTCTCGCGCCCAAATGCCATCAGCACGGCGGCGACACCGGCAGCCCGGACGGCGCCGGACTTCTCCCCGGCCCCGCGCCGCGACACGCCACCGACATGCTGAACAAGGTCAACGCACGGCCCGGCGGCATCGGAAAGATCGACGGCTACCATGGCAACGCGAACTGGGGTAACAACAAATCCGCCCTGCCCGGGGGCAAGTACAAGGAATGGGACGTCAATGCCAAGACCGACCTTCCGCAGTGCAGTGCGCCGGGTTGCGGAAAGGAAATCAGGGGACCGGAACGGCTCCTGACTCCGAAGGACGGGCCCGGCCCCGCGTATTACACCCCGGACCACTACGGAACGTTCTACTACGTGGGCGAATACACGGGGTGATACAGAAATGGTGAACCAGAGATGACCGGCTTCGACATCACGGAGACCTCCGCCCCCTGGGTCGTCTTCGTGCCCGAGGGGGCGGCCGAGGTCCAGCGGCAACTGCGCGACCTGGAAGCGAAGGGGGGCGGTGTCCACCACTTCGCCGCCGCCGACCTGATGACCGAACAGGCCGTCCACCGCGCCTTCGCGGAGTCCTTCCGCTTTCCCGGCTATTACGGCCACAACTGGGACGCCCTGGTGGACTGCCTCGACGACCTGTGCGGCGCGGTCACGCGTGGCGTCGGCGTGGCGGGTGTCGTCCATGACGCGGACGCCTTGCTCGAAGCGGAGCACTTCCCTTTGTGGGTGTCGGTCCTCTGCCAGGGGGCGGACCGGGCCAATGCGGCGGTGGACCTCGACGGAGACCCGCTGGACCGCCCGGCCGTCGCCGAACACTTCGTCTTCGAATTCCGCGCGTTCGACCGGGAGAAGGTGGCGCTCAAGGTGCGACAGCCCGACCTGATCGTCACGACGGGAGACGGGTTCGTGGCGGCGGCGCTCGATCCCGACGAGTGGCACTGAGGACACGGCCGATCGGCTCGTGGCCCCGGCGGGGAGACGGGCCGGGCGGCGCAGGAGCGCGCCCGGCCCGCCTCACCTCATCTCACGTCACCGGCGGTTCATCGCCCGCTTGACCTTCTTTCCGGCCGGCGACTCGTCCAGCGTCTTCCACAGCTTCGACGAGCTCAGCGACGTATAGACGCCGGGGGCACCCTGCGCGCCGCAGCCGTCGCCGTAGGAGACGACGCCGATCAGGATGGGGGCCTCGCGGCCGGGGACCTTGCGGAAGACGGGGCCGCCGCTGTCGCCCTGGCAGGAGTCCTTGGTCTCGACGCCGGCGCAGAAGTTGACCTTGGCGTCGTACTCCTTGTAGCTCGTCCTGCACTCGGCGTGGGAGAGGATCGGGACCCGCACCTGGCGCAGGCGGTCAGGGGTGTGGGGCAGGTCCGTGTCCGTGTTGCCCCAGCCCGCGACCGTCGCCTTCTGGCCCGGGCGGATCAGCGCGTCCGTGCCCTGGGTGGGCAGCGCGACCGGGGAGATGCCCCGCACCGGCTTCTTCAGTTGGAGGAACGCCACGTCGTAGGCCTCCTGGCCCTTGAGGTAGCGCGGGTGCACGACCACGCCGCCCTTGGCGATGTCCCGTATCTGACCCTGCCGCGAGGACAGGACCGTGCGGCCCACCGCCACCTGGAGCGTCTTCGGCTTCACCGGCTTGCCCGCGTCGTCGACCAGGCAGTGCGCCGCCGTGACGACCGTGTCCGGCGTGACGAGGCTCGCGCCGCAGAACTGGCGGCCGAGCGCGCTGCCCGGGCCCTTGTCCAGGACGGCCGTCATGAACGGGTAGGCGTCGTTGGGGACTTCGGTGCCGCCGATGATCGCGTGCGCGGCGGGGGCGGACGTGGCCACCATCGCCAGGGCGGCGCCGGCCGCGGCGAGGCCGGCGGCCAGGGAGGTCTTGCGCGGGGGGATTCGCTTGGCATTCATGGGGGGTTGCTTCTCTTTCGTACGGCAGGAATGGCGAAATGCGGTGCGGTGTGCAGTCACTGCGCCGCGCCGCTCTGCGCGCGAAAGGTCCGGACCAGACGGCGTGAACCACTGGACGCGGTTTGCTCAATGCTTCAACAATTCCGCCGGACCCTCGCGCCGAAAAGAGAGAGGGCAATTCCGCGGCAGAGGTTCATCCCGCCGACCGCTCGGCTTCCTCGGCGAGCAACTCCTTCAACGCGGGCGACAATTCCGGCACCCGCGCCCCCGTCGCCTGCGCGGCCGTGAGCGCCCGTACGTATGCCACCGCCTCCTCGCGCAGCCGCTGCCTCTCCCTGCCCCGGCGGGCGCCCGCCAGCCACGTGACGATCGCCGACGGCACCAGCACGCCCGCCAGGTAGCCGGCCGGGACCCCCTGCGTCGCGCCGTAGGCCACACCGGCCACCCCCGCGAACAGCAGGAGGCAGCCCGCCTCGTCGTGCCATCCCCCTTCGTCGGCCCCCGCCTCGTATTGGATGACGGCCATGGGCTTGGCGGGCACCGCCACGGCGTCCGGTGCCGTCCCGGCGTCCGGTGCGGCCACGGCGTCCGGGGCCGTCCCGGCGTCCGGGGCGACCCCGGCATCCGGGCTCGCCCCGGCGGAGGCCGGCCCGGGTGCCGCTGCCGCCTCCGGGTACGAGGGAATCGGCGCCGCCCCCTTCCCGCTGCCGTTCTGCGCGCGTCCCACCAGCCAGTCCGGTATGTGGGTCACCGGAACCCCGTGTGCCCGCGCGCACCCGATCACCTCGCGGTACCCGGCCAGCAGCGGATGCAGCAACTGCCGCTTCCAGCGCCGCCGCACGAGCACCCACAGCCAGGTCCCGAGGCCCAGCAGGGGCACGGCCGGACCGAACAGCAGGAGTCGAAGCCGCGGTGGACGCCGATCTCGCGCACGGCCGCGAGAAGTCGTGGATCGGAGGCGAGAGTTGCGTGGGACAGGGGAGAAGGGCGGTGTCGTCGGCGGAGGTGCGCACGGTCGGTTCCTTTCGCGTCGTGCGGGGTGCGCGGGACGGGGCACGCGGTGCCGCGGTCGGGAACCGCCACGGCACCCATCGGCGTCACCCTTGAGGCCGACGGATCACGGCACGGCCGTGCCGCGTCCGGTGCGGGGCGTGTGGGAACCGTGTGGAAGTCGCCACCGGCCGTTCAGGGGCGGCCAGTTGCGCGAAATTCGCGCCTTCGCGAACGCACATGGCCGCCCTGCCTCGCATGTCGGCAACGGCATCGGAACCAACCCGCCCCGATTGCGCGTGGATAACGATGAGAAGTGTGAGCTTCGCGAGCCAAAACGCGCCTTGAGGGGCTTATGTGCTGCTGATACGGTGCGATGGCTTGACACTGACCCTGGGGCCGCATAGCCGCCCGAGGTGGGGCGAGAGAGTCGCGAGTGTCACGAATGACGGAAATTGACCGAATCTTCTTGGGTGTGCGGGGAGCAGTTGCGTGAAGATCCAGGAGCGTATGGGGGCGGGCAGTGGCCGTTCCGCCGCACCGGCACAGCCGGCGGTCGGTGAGCGCCTTCCCGCGCCGCCTCGCGAGCGCAAACCGGCACTCGCCGCACTGGCCGTTCTCCTCATCCTCGTCGGCGCGCTCGGCGCCACCGTGCTCGTGCTGCGCGCCGGTGACCGGATCGAGGTCGTGAAGGTGACGAAGGAGATCCCGGCGGGCGAGGCGCCCGTCGAGGGCGAGAACATCACCAGCGTGATGGTCGCCGAGGACGAGTCCATCAACTACGTCCCGTGGGCCAAGGTCGACGCCCTCTCCAGGCTCAAGGCCAAGAACACCATCCCCGGGGGCACGGTCGCCGTCGGCGAGATGTTCGGCGCCAAGGCCGGCCTGCCCGCGGGCAAGGCCTCCGTCGGCCTCTCCCTCAAGGAGGGCCAGTACCCCTCCGACCTGAAGACCGGTGACACCGTCGCCGCCTACCCCGTGCTCTCCGGCACCTCGACCGGCAAGGGCTCCGGCGGAAGCGGCTCCACCAGCTCCGGCAGCGGCTCGCCCCTGGTCGCCGCCGCCAAGGTGAGCACCATCACGGACAAGAGCGACGCCACCGTGAGCACCGGCAACCAGAGCATCACCCTCCTCGTCCCGCAGGAAGAGGTCGCGGCTCTGGCGAGCGCCGCGTCCGAGGGCAAGGTCGTCGTCGTACGCGTCACCGGCAACGGCAACTAGAGGCGAGTAGAGGAGACATGGCGCTCATCGCTCTCGCCGCCGACAAGGGGTCGCCCGGCGTCACCACCGCCGCCGTCGCGCTCGCCGCGGTCTGGCCGCGCCGCGTACTGGTCGCGGAGACCGACCCGGCGGGCGGCGACCTGGTCTACCGCAGCGCCGCCGCGCACGGCGGGCCGCTCAACCCCAACACCGGCATGCTGTCCATCGCGGCGACGGCGCGCCGCGGCCTCGTGCCCGACCAATTGTGGGACCACGTCCAGCCGTTGAGCGGCGGCCTCGAAGTGCTCGTCGGGCTCGGGGTCGCCGAGCAGGCGGCCGGCCTCGCCGGTCTCTGGCCGACCCTCGGCCGCGCCTTCTCCCAGCTCGCCGACTCACCGCACGCGCCCGCCGACGTCATCGCGGACTGCGGGCGCGTCAGCGGCGACACCCCGGCCGTCGAGCTGTTCCCGCAGGCCGCGCTCGTCCTGCTCGTCGCGCGCACCGAGCCCGAGTCGCTGGCGCGCGTACGCGACCGTGCCGCGGCCCTCGCCGCCAAGCTGCACGGCGGCTCGCGCGGCGCCGCCTCGCTCGCGACCCCGCTCATCGGCGTCCTGCTGATCGCGGACCCGTCGACCTCGGCCAAGCTGGTCCACCAGGTCAACGACATGCTGATGGCCGCGCAGACCGGCGCCCGCGTCGTCGGCACCCTCGCCGACGACCCGTCGGGCGCCGACCAGCTGGCCGGACGCAAGCGCGGGCGGCTCGACAAGTCGCTGCTCATCCGCTCCGCGCGCAAGGTGACCGTCGACCTGTACCAGCAGTACGGCGCCGCCTGGGCCAACCCCGCCGCGCAGCGGCCCGGAGCGGGCCGATGAGCACGCCCGTCGATCACCAGCTGGTGAAGCGGTTCCGGCAGGAAGCCGGCGACCGCATCGCCGAGCAGCGCCGCCTGGACCAGATATCCGGCGTCACCCCGATGTCGGGCGAGGACGAGCGGCATTACGCCCGCGCCGTCATCGCGCAGATCCTGGAGGAGTACGCCCGCGCGGAGATCAACGCCGGGCGCACCCCCCTCGACGCGGAGACCGAGGAGCAGTACGCGGCCGCCGTGCACGCCGCGCTCTTCGGCGTCGGGCGGCTCCAGCCGCTGCTCGACGACCCCGAGGTCGAGAACATCGACATCAACGGCTGCGACCAGGTCTTCGTCGGATACGCCGACGGCCGCGAGACCAAGGCTGACCCGGTCGCCGAGACCGACGAGGAACTCGTCGAACTCATCCAGGTCCTCGGCGCGTACTCGGGTCTGTCCTCGCGCCCCTTCGACTCCGCGAACCCGCAGCTCGACCTGCGGCTGCCCGACGGTTCGCGTCTGTCGGCGGTCATGGACGTCACCCGCCGTCCCGCCCTCTCCATCCGCCGCGCCCGCATGGGCAAGGTCTTCATGTCGGACCTGGTCGGCAACGGCACCCTGACGCCGGAGATCGGCCACTTCCTCGCCTGCGCGGTCCGGGCCCGCAAGAACATCATGATCGCGGGCGCGACCAACGCCGGCAAGACCACGCTCCTGCGCGCCCTCGCCAACGAGATCCCGCCGCACGAGCGTCTGGTGACCGTCGAGCGGGCGCTGGAGCTCGGCCTCGACCAGTTCGCCGACCTGCACCCGAACGTCGTCGCGTTCGAGGAGCGGCTGCCCAACTCCGAGGGCCAGGGCGAGATCTCGATGGCGGAGCTGGTGCGCCGCTCGCTGCGCATGAACCCCTCGCGCGTCATCGTCGGCGAGGTCCTCGGCGACGAGATCGTGACGATGCTCAACGCGATGTCGCAGGGCAACGACGGCTCGCTCTCCACGATCCACGCCAACAGCTCCAGCGAGGTGTTCAACCGCATCTCCACCTACGCGCTCCAGGCGTCCGAGCGGCTGCCCATCGAGGCGAGCCAGATGCTCGTCGCGGGAGCGGTCAACTTCGTCGTCTTCATCCAGCGGCGCAACAACTACCAGTCCGGCGGCAGGCTCCAGCGCATGGTGACCTCGATCCGCGAGGTCAACGGCGTCGACGGCCGCGTCCTGTCCAGCGAGGTCTTCGCGGAGGCCCCCGACGGCCGGGTCGTCGCCCACGCGCCGATAGCCTGCATGGACGATCTGGCGGCGTTCGGCTACCGACCCGCCGGGCAATGGGGGTGAGCACGACATGAACACGCTGGGCTCCATGGGCGGCCTCTTCTCGCTGCCCGTCCTGTACGCGCTGGGCTGCGGCGTCGCCGCGGGCGGCGGCATCGCGCTCCTCGTGATCGCGCTCCGCGGCCTGCCCGCCAAGCCCGCCCACGAGAAACACAAGGCGAGCGAGCGCGCGAGCGAGCTGATCCGTTTCGCCGGGCGCCGCGGCTCCCTCGCGGCCGGTGTCGGCCTGGTCGTCCTGCTGCTGACCCGCTGGGCGGTGGCGGGCATCGCGGCCGGCATCCTCGTCTTCTTCTGGGACAAGCTCTTCGGCGGCGCCGCGGAGGAGCGGGCGCAGATGAAGCGCGTCGAGGCCCTCGCCGCCTGGACGGAGTCGCTGCGCGACACCATCGCGGGCGCGGTCGGCCTGGAACAGGCCATCCCCGCCTCCGCCCGCGCGGCGGCCCCCGTGCTCCGCCCCCACCTGGACGCCCTGGTGGACCGCCTGCGCGCCCGCACCCCGCTCCCCGAGGCCCTCCAGATCCTCGCCGACGAGATCGACGACGCCTCGGCGGACATCATCGTCGCGGCGCTCATCCTCAACGCGAAGCTGCGCGGCCCCGGCCTGCGCCAGGTCCTCGGCGCGCTCGCCAAGTCCGCGCGCGAGGAGGTCGACATGCGCCAGCGCGTCATGGCGCAGCGCGCCTCCACGCGCCGCTCGGTGCAGATCGTCGTCGCCGTCTCCATCGCCTTCGTCCTCGGCCTGTCCATCTTCAACCGCGAGTTCGTCGAGCCGTACGGCACGCCCGTCGGCCAGCTCGTGCTCGCCCTGGTGTGCGCGCTCTTCGCGCTCGGCTTCTGGTGGCTGCGGAAGCTGTCGACGGTGGAGACGCCGGACCGCTTCCTGGTCAGGGACGAGCCGGGCGTGCAGTTCGTCCGCCCCCGGGGCCCGGCCGCCACCGCGGACCAGCTCCAGCAGCCGACTCAGCAGGGCCTGCCGGGGTATGCCAACTCTCCCGAGGGAGTACGTCGATGAGCCTGACGACGCCGATGGTGATCGGCGCGATCCTCGGCCTCGGCGTCTTCGCCCTCGTACGCGCCCTGATGCCGTCCAAGCGCAGCGCGGTCGCCACGGTGGCCCGCATCGACGCGATGCGGGCGCGCGGCGCGGCGTACGAGTCGCACCGGGCGACGTCGGACACCGAGAAGCCGGGCCGCATCGGGTCGCTGCGGGCCCGCGTCGGCGTGCGGGTCGCCGACTTCTACCTCCAGCAGGGGTGGGAGCAGCGGTCGCTCCGGGCCGACCTCGCGGTCCTCGACCGCAGCTGGGAGAAGTTCCTCGCGACGAAGGTGCTGCTGGCCGCGGCCGGTGTCTTCTTCGGCCCGTTCCTCTTCGCCGTCATCTGGACGCTCAACGTCGGCCGCAGCCCGATCATCCCGGTCTGGCTCGCGCTGATGTTCGGCGTGCTCTTCTTCTTCCTGCCCGACCTGGAAGTACGCAGGGACGCGGCGGACAAGCGGCGCGACCTGCGCCGCGTCATCGGCGCCTACCTGGACCTGGTGTCGATGAGCCTCGCGGGCGGCCGCGGCCTCCCCGAGGCGCTCATGGCGGCGGCGGAGGTCTCCGACGGCTGGGCGACGCAGCGGATCCGCAGCGCGCTGGCCGACGCCCGCATCACCGGCGTCAGCCAGTGGCAGGCCCTCGGCTCGCTCGGCGAGGAACTGGGCGTCGAGGAGCTGAAGGACCTGTCGGCGTCCCTGGCACTGGTGGCGGACGACGGCGCGAAGGTGCGCGAGTCCCTCGCCTCCCGCGCGGAGACCATGCGCCACCGCGAGCTGGCCGAGATCGAGGGCAGCGCGGGCGAGAAGTCCCAGTCGATGCTGGTCGCGCAGCTGCTGCTGTGCGCGGGCTTCCTGGTCTTCCTCATCTTCCCGGCGGCGATGCGCGTGTTCCAGGTCTAGCGGCGCCGGCGACAACGGGGACCGGCGCTTCTTCCCCCCCACCACTCCTGAGAGGACAACTCATCATGAACGGACGGAACTTCAGTCACCCGGCTGTCGACTTCCTCGTGACCTTCCTGAAGGGCCGCGTCCAGCGTGCCCGCTCCGGCGAGCTGGACCGCGGCGCGTCCGCGGTCGAGTGGGTCATCATCTCGGCGGTCGTCGTGGCGATCGTGGGCGTGGTGGCCGCGGTCATCAACGCCGCGCTGAAGGGCGGCGCCGACAAGGTGAGCGACTGCATCAAGGGCGCGGACGCCGGCAGCACCTGCTGACCTCGGCGGGCCGACGACGGACGAGCGACGACTGGGTGCCGACGGCACCGTGAAAGGTGACGGGGTGCGGGGAACGCGGGACATGCGGGGATTCGTACGCCGCAGGGTGGAGGCCGCCTCCGCCCGCGGCGAATCCGGCATGACCGCCATCGAGTTCGTCCTGCTCACCCCGGTGCTGTTCTTCATGATCTTCGCGACGGTGCAGTTCGCGCTGTACTTCTTCGCCGACCACGTCGCCCAGGCCGCGGCACAGGCGGGCGCCCGCAAGGCCCGCGCCACGGCCGACGAGAACCCCGGCGGCTGGCGCGGCGAGGCCCGTGACGTGGCCGACGCGTACATCAGCCAGCTCGGCCCGAAGCTGGTGCTCGGCCCGGACGTGAAGACCGTCCAGCCGGAGCGGAACACGGTCGGCGTGGAGATCACGGCCCGGATCCCCACGGTCTTCCCGGGCCTCGACCTGTCGGTGCACGCGCGGTCCGCGGGGCCGGTGGAGCGGTTCGTGGAGGAGACCGGGTGATGCGGGGCGTACGGGACGCGTGGACCGGGGCGCGGGCGGCGGTGCGCGGCGGCATCCGTCGGGACGACCGGGGCCTCTCGACCGTCGAAGTGGTGATCCTCGCCCCGGTGATGATCCTCTTCATCCTGGTCCTCGTCGCCTTCGGCCAGCTCGTCGACGGCCGGGGGGCCATCGACGGGGCGGCGCGCGACGCCGCCCGCGCGGGGTCGATCCAGAAGGAGCACGGCACGGCGATGGCCGAGGCGCGCAAGGCCGCGCGGGCCGACCTCGCCGACGTCTGCTCGGGCCCCGTCTCGGTCGTGCAGAAGAGCACCGGCTTCGACGAGAAGGTCGACCCGTTCTTCACCGTCGAGGTCAGCTGCGAGGTCAAGGGCCTGGCCATGCTGGGCCTTGACATCCCGACGACGCTGGAGGCCACCTTCAGCTCGCCGCTGGACCCGTACCGGAGGTCGGCGTGAGACGCCGTTTCGTCGTACGCGACTGGGTCGCGTCCCGCCGCGCCCGCCTCGACGACCGGGGGTCGGGCGCCGGGGCCGTCATCGTCTTCGCGCTCGTCTTCCTCACGCTGTCGGCGTTCGTCATCGACGGCGGCCTGTCCATCTCCAAGCGGGAGCGCGCCGCGGACATCGCGGAACAGGCCGCGCGGTACGCGGCGCAGGACCTCGAACTGGAGGACATCTACGAGGGCGTGAAGGGCGCGCCCATCAACTACGAGAACTGCGCGGCCAGGGCCAGGGCGTTCGTCGAGGAGGCGGGCCTCACGGCCGCGGACGTGGCCAACACGCAGTGCGTGACGGCCAACCCCCAGCAGGTCGAGGTCGAGGTCCAGATGACCTACAGCCCCGTCTTCACCGGCATGTTCTACGGCGGTGACGTGACGGTGAAGGGCAGGGCGGTCGCGGAGAACGAGGTGGGCTGAGCCCACCGCGGCTACGTGGCCCCGCCCCCGCCCTTCCCGTCCCCGTTCCCGCCCTTGCCGCCCTTGCCCTCGTTCACCTTCACCGCGTCGTTGACGGCCTTCGTCAGGTCGTCGTCCAGCTTCTTGAACTCGCGTACGACCGCGTCGGACAGGTCCGCGAGCTGGTCCAGCTGCTGGCCGATGTCCTCGCGGCCGTCCTCCCAGTTGGACTCGAAGTCGTCGAGGGAGTCGCGGACACCGCCGTCGCCGATGTCGTCGCGGTAGGAATCGAAGATCTTCTTCGTGCGGTTCATGCGGTTCTTGATGGAGCGCAGCCGGCTGCCGTAGTCCTCCAGATCCGTGAGCGGGATCGTGAGGTCGCTCTTGCCCTTGCCACCCATGGTCCGGTTTCCCCCTGAACAACTCGCTGCGCCGGTGCCGTCGTAGGCCGACATGATGCTGTACGCCGTGACGGCGGCGGTAGCCCGATCGATCCGTACCGGAACTGTGACGGGCACCCTCGATCACGGCGACGCGCCTTCCGTACCATCACTCAGTAGTCTCACCCGGCCCCTCTCCCATCCACTCCTCCCCACAGGACACCAGGACACCCGCCATGGCGCGCACCACCTCACGCTCGACGAGCCCGCCTGATCCGCAGCCGCCGCGGAACCGGACGCCGCAGCCTCTGCCGAGGCGCGGGCGTACCGCCGGGGACTTCGTCAAGGCCTTCCTCGCCTTCGTCGCGCTGGCCGTGCTCCTGGTCGGTGTGCCCGCGGCCCTCGTGGCGTTCGTGGGGTGGCCTCTGCCGGGCGGGGCGCCCTCGCTGAGCTGGCTCCAGCAGGAGATCACCGTCGGTACGTTCATCAACGTACTGACCGTCGTCGTCTGGTTCGCCTGGGCGCAGTTCACCGCCTGCGTGCTCGTGGAGATCAAGGCCGCGCTGTCCGGCGTCGGCATCCCCAGCCGGGTGCCGGGCGCCGGTGGCAGCCAGCTGCTCGCGCGGCAGCTCGTCGCCGCCCTGCTGCTCGTCGGCGCCACCGCCGCCGGCTTCGCGCCCGGACTCTCGCAGTTCGGCCAGTCGCCGGAGGGGAACCAGAAGCCCGCGTCCGCCGCGAGCGCCCAGCAGACCCCCGGCCTCTTCGGCCAGGGGCAGCAGGCCACCGCGTCCGCCGCCGACGCCCTCGCCGCGCAGGCCGAGCAGGCCGCCGCGCACGCGGAAGGCGGCGCCAAGGAGGGCGACACGAAGTACTACCGGATCCAGCCGCCCGAGGGCCGCCACCACGACTCCCTGTGGGAGATAGCCGAGCGGCACCTGGGCGACGGCCGCCGGTACAAGGAGATCTACCAGCTCAACAAGGACCGCGAGCAGCCCGACGGTTCGAAGCTCTCGGAGGCCAGCCTCATCCGGCCCGGCTGGATCATGGAGATGCCCGCGGACGCGCACGGCGGCGAGCTCGTCGAGATGCCCGACGAGGCGCCGAAGGTCTCCGAGGACGTCAAGGAGCAGATCTCCGACTACGCCAGGACCGGCGGCGACCAGCGGCAGGGCGGCGGTCAGGAGCACGGCGGTCAGGAACAGGGCGGTCGCGGCAAGGAGCAGGGCGGCGGCAGCTCCGTCGACCGCGACACCGCGCACATCGTCCTGCCCGAGCAGCGGCCCTCCGCACCGGAGAAGCCCGCGATGCCGCAGGCCCCGGCCACCCCCGAGACGCCCGCCGCCGAGGCCCCCGACGCCACCACAAGCGGCCAGTCCGACGGCTCCGGCTTCGGCCTGCCGGAAGCCCTCCTCGGCGCGCCCCTCCTCGCCGCCGGCCTGCTCGGCGCCCTCGGCCGCCGGCGCCGCCACGCCCTGTGGCAGTCGGCCATGAGCGCGGTCGGCGGACACCGCGGCCTGCACCCGCGGACCCCGGCCGGGGACGCCGCCGACGCGCAGGACGCGCTGCTCGTGGGCGCCGACCCCGAGGGCGTACGCCTGCTCGACCTGTCGCTGCGCGGCCTCGCCGCCTCCCTCGCCGAGGAGAACCGCGAGCTGCCGACCGTGTACGCGGCCTGGCTGACCAACGGCGACCTGCACCTCCAGCTCGCCCAGCCCGCCGGACGGCCGCCCGCGCCCTGGCAGTTGGGGCAGGACCAGACGTTCTGGGTGCTGGCCCGCACCGACGCCGAGCGGTACGAGGACGTGGACACCGCCGCGCCCTACCCGGGTCTGGTCAGCCTCGGCACCCTCGGCGGCCCCGAGGAGTCCCGGCTGCTCCTCAACCTGGAGTCCGTGCCCGGCATCGTCTCGCTGAGCGGCAGCGCGACCGACCGCGCCGCCGTCTTCGCCTCGGTCGCCGCCGAACTCGCCACCAACGGCTGGTCGGACCGCATGACCATCACCGTCGTCGGCTTCGGACAGGACCTCACCCCGCTCGCGCCCAACCGGCTGCGGCACCTCGAGGACGTCGAGGCGCTCCTGGAGACCATGGAGGCCGAGACGCGGCAGCGGCGCGGCGCCCTCGGCGCCGCGGGGCACGACTCCGTGCTCACCGGCCGCACCGGCCCCGCCCGGCACACCCGCTGGGCCCCGCACCTCGTCCTGCTCGCCGCCGAGCCGACCGGTGAGGACGCCGTCAAGCTCGCCGAACTCGCCGCCGACGCCGCCCGCCTCGGCATCGGCTACCTCGTCGGCACGGAGTCCGGGGACCTGCCCGGCGCCGCCTGGGAGATGGAGATCACCGGCGCGGGCAAGCTCCTCGCGCCCCTGCTCGGCCTCGAACTCCAGGCGCAGACGCTCCCCGAGGCCCAACAGCGGGCGGTCGTGCGGCTGTTCACCGAGGCGGACCCGGAGAGCGACTCCGAACCCACCGGCCCCGACGACGGGCCCACGGGCGCCGCGCCGCCGTTCCTCGTCGACGTCACCGAGCAGGGGCGGCCCGCGGTCTACGCCCGCCTCGTCGGCACGTACGAGATCATCGGCCTCGACACGCCGGACGGCGAGCGCAGCGCGCTGCTGCACGAGGCCCTCGCCCTCCTGCTCATGCACCGCGAAGGAGTGCACCCCCGGGTCCTCGCCTCCGCGCTGTGGCCGCGCGGTGTCACCGACGACGTGCGCGACGCGCTCGTGGAGCGGCTGCGCGACTGGCTCGGCACCGACCCCGACGGCTCGCCCCGGCTGCGGGCCGACGGCAACGGACGGCTCACGCTCGCCACGTCCGTCGTCTCGGACCTGGACGTGCTGCGCTCGCTCTACCACGAGGCCACGCAGGGGCGCGGCGCCGGCAACCGCGCCGTGCGCGGGCGGATGCTCACCGACGCCCTGGTGCTCGTCCGCGGACCGCTCCTCGCCGACCGGCCGCAGGGCCGCTACGCGTGGCTCACGCACGAGATCATCGACGCGCAGCTGCCGCTGCTCGTCGCCGACATCGGCCTCGCCCTCTCCGAGTTCCACCTGGAGAAGGGGCGGGCGCAGAAGGCGATCGAGGCGTTGAACGCGGCGCTGGGCTCCGCGCCGGGCGACGAGCGGCTCTGGAACGAACTGCTGCGGGCCACGGCCGCCACGGAGGACCCCGCCCGGCTGCGGCAGGTGGCCGCCGATCTGCTCGCGCGGAGCGGCGCGCGGGGGCTGCCGCCCCGTACGGAGGCCCTGCTGGACGAGTTGCTCCCCGCGTGGCGCAGTGGGATCCCGGCGGCGGGGTGAACCTCGTGCTCGCGCTCCTCGTCTGCGGCGGCGCGCTCTGGGGCGCCCTCGCCGGACTCCTCGTCCCCCGCGCCGCCTACCGGCTCTCCGTCCCGCCCGGAAGCGGCTGGCGGCGCGAGTGCCCGGACGGGCATCCCCTGGCGGGGTGGATCGGATTCGCCAGGTGCGGGGGCGGACAGGCGTACGGGCCCCGCGCCGCCCTGGTCACCGCCGCCACCGGGGCCGTCTGCGCCGCCCTCGCCCTCGCCACCGGCCCCCGCCCCGAACTCGCCGCGTGGCTGCTGCTCGCCCCCGTCGGCGTCCTCCTGACGGTCGTCGACTTCGGGGTGCACCGGCTGCCGGACGTCCTCACGCTGCCGCTCGCCGGGGCCGCGCTCGCGCTGCTCGGGGGTGCCGCGCTGCTGCCAGGACACGGCGGCTCGTGGACCGGGGCGCTGTACGGGGCGCTCGCGCTGGCCGGGGCGTATTTCGTGCTCTTCCTCGTCAGCCCCGACGGCATGGGCTTCGGCGACGTGAAGCTCGCCCTCGCGCTGGGCGCGGTGCTCGGCTGGTACGGCTGGGGCGTGCTGCTGCTCGGCACCTTCGCCGGGTTCCTGCTCGCCTCGCTGTACGGCGCCGCGCTCGTCGCCGTCCGCCGAGCGGGCCGGAAGACGGCGATCCCCTTCGGGCCGTTCCTGCTGGGCGGCGCCTTCCTGGGCGTGCTGCTGGGGGCGTACACCGCCTGACGTCAGGGCTCCGCAGAGGCTGGCGTACGCTGGCTTGGTCTGTCCACAACCCTTACGAAAGGGACGTCCCGGTGACCGAGAAGGCCGACCTCACGTCGTTTGATGTCACAGCCGTCCTCGACCGTGCCGCCGCAGGTGGGCGGATCACCCCCGAGGAAGCGCTCGCCCTCTACCGGGACGCCCCGCTGCACGCGCTCGGCGCCGCCGCCGACGCCATCCGCCGCCGCCGCTATGCCGGTACGGAGCACATCGCGACGTACATCATCGAGCGGAACATCAACTACACGAACGTCTGCGTGACGGCGTGCAAGTTCTGCGCCTTCTACGCCGCCCCCAAGGACACCAAGAAGGGCTGGAGCCGCGACCTCGACGACATCCTGCGCCGCTGCGCGGAGACCGTCGAGCTGGGCGGTACGCAGGTCATGTTCCAGGGCGGGCACCACCCGGACTACGGCGTCGAGTACTACGAGAAGCACTTCGCCGCGATCAAGAAGGAATTCCCGCAGCTGGTCATCCACTCCCTCGGCGCGTCCGAGGTCGAGCACATGGCCCGCATCTCCAAGGTGCCGGTGGAGGAGGCGATCCGGCGGATCAACGCCGCCGGCCTCGACTCCTTCGCCGGAGCGGGCGCCGAGCTGCTGCCCGCCCGTCCGCGCAAGGCCATCGCCCCGCTCAAGGAGAGCGGCGAGCGCTGGCTGGAGATCATGGAGATCGCCCACAACCTGGGCGTGGAGTCCACCTCCACGATGCTCATGGGCACGGGCGAGACCAACGCCGAGCGCATCGAGCACCTGCGGATGATCCGCGACGTGCAGGACCGGACCGGAGGCTTCCGGGCCTTCATCCCGTACACGTACCAGCCCGAGAACAACCACCTCAAGGGCCGCACGCAGGCGACGATCTTCGAGTACATCCGCATGATCGCGATCGCGCGGATCTTCCTCGACAACGTCGCGCACATCCAGGGCTCCTGGCTCACCACCGGCAAGGAGGCGGGCCAGCTGACGCTGCACTACGGAGCGGACGACCTCGGCTCGGTCATGCTGGAGGAGAACGTCGTCTCCTCGGCGGGCGCCAAGCACCGCTCGAACCTGCGCGAGATGATCGACATGATCCGTACGGCGGACCGCGTGCCCGCCCAGCGCGCCACGACGTACGAGCACCTCGTCGTCCACGACGACCCGGCGAACGACCCGGTCGACGACCGCGTCGCCTCGCACATCTCGTCCACCGCGATCGAGGGCGGCACGGCGCACCCCGAGCTGAAGCTCCTCGCCACGAACTGAGGCCCCGTTGCTCACCCTCCACGCCGCCGAACACTCGCCGGAGACGGCGGTCCTGGTCGACGGGGCGGTCGTCGCGGCGGTCGGTCCGTACGACGAACTGGCGGCGGCGCACCCTTCGGCCCGCGTCCGCCGCTGGCCCGGCGTCCTGACCGCCGGGCTGCTCAACCCGTACGGCCCCGAGCTCCTGGAGGCCACGTACCACCCGGACCCGCGCGAGGCCGACCGCCTCGGCACGGAGCCGATCGGCGGGGAGCGCGCCCCGGCGGTCTTCCCCCCGGACCCCTCCCGCCCCCGCGCCCGCCCGCGGCGCGGGGGGCAGCGGCCGCCGGGCCCCGGCCCCGGGGCCCCCCCCGGGGGACTCCCCGCCCCCCCCCCCGGCCGCGCGGGCCCCGGGGCGGGCCCCCCGGGGGGCCCACCCCCCCCCCCCCCCCCCGGCCCCGCCGCGCCTTCGGGGCCATCGACCCGCTGCCGGACGAGAACGACCCGGCCTACCGGGCGGCGGCCCTGCCCGCCTCCAACGGCATCGCCACGGCGG
>NZ_JAFEXF010000559.1 GCF_016905445.1 Streptomyces sp. G44 | reverse complement strand
GGGTGGGGGGGGGGGGGGGGGGGGGGGGAGGGCCGGAGCGGTGGGCATGGCGGGGTTCGGGCCCGGGGGGGGAGCTGTAGTCGTGGCGGGGGCCGGGGCCGGGGCCGGGGCCGGAGCCCGAGCCAGAGCCCGAGCCGTAGGCATTGCCGGGTTCCGGCCCGAGGCGGGAGCCAGAGCCGGGGCCGGAGCCCGAGCCGGAGCCCGAGCAGGGCCCGTCACCCGAGTCCGCCCCTACACCCACACCCACACCCCCGCCCACGCCTCCCTCCCCCCCCCTCCCTCCGTCCCCCTCCAAACCCCTGCCCCCTCCCCCGCGCTTCCCCCACGCACCTGCTACCTCCGCCCCACACCCCTCCGCCCGCCTCCCCCCCCCATCCTCCCTCTCACCCCCACCT
>NZ_JAFEXF010000558.1 GCF_016905445.1 Streptomyces sp. G44 | reverse complement strand
CCCCGCCCCCCCCGGCGGGGGGGGCGCGCGCGCGGGGGGGGGGGGCCGCCGGCGCCCGCCCCGCCCCCCCCCCGGGCCGGGGCGGGGCGCGGGGGGGGGCCGCGCGGGGCCCCCGGGCACCCCCCCCCCCCGCCCCCCGCCGCCCGGCCCCGCCCCCCCGCCCCCCCCCCCGCCCCCCCCCCCCCCCCCCCCGCCCCCCCCCCCCGGCCCCCCCCCCCCCCCCCCCCCCCCCCCCGGGGGGGGGGCGGCGCCCCCCCCCCCCCCCCCGCGCGGGCCCCGGCCGCCGCCTCGGGCCCCGAGCGCCCCGCGGAGGGGGGGGGGGGGACGGGGCCCGGCCGCCGGACCGCCCGCCACTACGCCGACCTCGCCGAGCGCGCCTCCCCCGCCCTGCACGGGC
>NZ_JAFEXF010000557.1 GCF_016905445.1 Streptomyces sp. G44 | reverse complement strand
CACGCCCCAGCCCCACCCCCAGCCCCAGCAACGCCACCGGCAACGGCACCGGCACCGGCACCCCCACCCGCAACCCCTCCGGCGACGCGACAGCCCCCCCCGCCCCAAGACCCCTCCCCGCCCAGCCCGCCCCCTCCCGCCCCGGCCCCCCGCCCCGCCCGCCGAACCCCGACACCACCCCCTACCTGCGGCCACCGCCGCAGGACGACGTGGCCGGCGCGCCGACCGTCACGGGGCCGCTCGTGCCGCCGCCCCGGCCCCAGGACGAGCAGCCCAGGGGCCGCCGTCGGCCGGGAGGCCGGCCACCCCCCCCGCCGCCCCCCCCGCCCCCCCCACCGCCTCCCGTGGGACCCCCCGGGCCACGCGGGCTTAAGCCTTTCCCTTCTACAAATCTCCG
>NZ_JAFEXF010000556.1 GCF_016905445.1 Streptomyces sp. G44 | reverse complement strand
CACGGTCAGACATCTATAACAGACACGTACTCACCGAGGGTCCAAAACTACATGACACCCCCATACGTAAGCTGGCGCGGTCCCAAGAAACAAAACAGTACCGCACGCGAACGATCGTCGGGGGCGACGGAGGTGTATAAGAGACAGGCACAGTGGTGGTGCGTCCCGAACCGATGAGTACCCAGGCCCCAGCGCCAAGATGGCGAGCACGGACATACCCCCGCGGCCCCGCCCCCAAGACGGCCCAAGGCCCAGCCATTCTACACCCCCACCACCCCCCACAACCTCTCGCCAGTCGCCCCCGCCCCCCTAGCTAATCCCACCCCCCAACCCCCCGCTCAACACCCTGCGTGATGACTGAGAGCGCCACATCTGCCTCTCGTCCCCACCTCCCAGC
>NZ_JAFEXF010000555.1 GCF_016905445.1 Streptomyces sp. G44 | reverse complement strand
CCACAGGACCGCGTGAACTTAATTACGCAAGTGACTAGAGCCCTTGAAACTGTTGCTTGTAAATCGGTAACAGTCTTAACGGCTGAAACTTTTACACAGGCTAAAGCAGATGTCTTGCTTCGAGGCGTTCGCACTGGGGAAGATTTAAACTTTGAAATTCAGGTGGCTGGAATGAATCAATATTTAAATCAAGCAGTTGAGACGGTATTTATACCAGCTAATTCTAAGTGGGAATTTACCTCGTCTAGTTTAATTAAAGAAGTTGTAAAAATGGGCGGAAGCATTAAAGGCCTAGTCCCTGAAACTGTAGAAGTATTATTAAAATCAAGACTAAAATGACTATTTAAAGGATTGGAAAATAAATTCCAATCTTTTTTTGTATCTTCTGTTAGCTAAGG
>NZ_JAFEXF010000554.1 GCF_016905445.1 Streptomyces sp. G44 | reverse complement strand
CCGCACGCTTGCCAAAACCACCAACTCACCGAGACTCGCCAGCGTTACGGTGTCGAAGAGGACCTTCGAACGCGGGGCGAAGGGCGACTGGCAAGGGCGGCCATAGCCGGATACCGCACTGGTCCTGGAGTACCTCCTCGGCTTCCACTGCGCTGACCTGTTCAGCCCGGCGCCGGACGTCGTGCGGGTGCGCCCCGCGGGCGCTGACCAGGGAGGGCTGCAAGCCTCCATGTTGATCGCGGAGCGATGGCCGACCAGCCGACTCTTCTTGTCGTCCTGCGACGATGCTGCCGACTCGTGGGAGCTGGCTGGTAGGCAGGGCCTCGACGGCACCACCGCCGCAGTCGGCTTTCGCTCAGCCACCCGCGTCGGCCCAACAACCAGCGTCGAGATTGCCG
>NZ_JAFEXF010000553.1 GCF_016905445.1 Streptomyces sp. G44 | reverse complement strand
GACATATTCTGCTGAGAGGAGCCAAGGTGCTGGGAGAAAAGCATGAGCATCCGGTGATTGTGCTGGCTCCTATTGCAGTGCATCCGGATTATCAGAAGCAGGGAATCGGTGGGCTGCTGATTGAGGAGGGGAAAAGACGTGCGGCAACAATGGGATTTGGCGCTATTTTGCTGATTGGACATCCGTCGTACTATCCACGGTTCGGTTTTGTGCCTGCTGGTGTGCATGGGTTAGAGCTGCTGCAGTTCCCTGTGCCTGCGGAGGTATTTCAGGTTTGCGGGCTGAGGGAAGGAGCGCTTGAGCAGCTTCAGGGGGAGCTGAAGTATCCTGCAGCATTTTTTTGATCTAACCAAATAGGCGTTATATAAGCTTCTACAATTCATGTTTTACGGGAGGGAAC
>NZ_JAFEXF010000552.1 GCF_016905445.1 Streptomyces sp. G44 | reverse complement strand
CCGAAGCCCTGACCAACGACTTCAAGGCCTGGGCCAAGGGCCAGAAGCTCTCCGACCTGCGCAACGTCGCCGGCAAGCTCGGGATGGACAACGCCCACATAGCCACGCGCGCCCAAGTGCAGAACTACATCGCCGCGAGCTTCAACCCGAAGTACGACCAGGAGGCCATCAAGGACAAGGTCTCAGCTGGTTTCGCGAAGAAGGAAGCCGCCAAGGCCGCAGCCCCGGAGGCCAAGACGGGCAGCGAACTGGCCTCCGACGAGGCGGTGCAGGCCCTGGCGAGCAAGCTGCCGGCCAACGGCACCGCAGGCGGGGCGACCGGCTCCGGGCAGGCCACGGCACTCCCCGCCTCGAAGCCGGCCAAGGCGCCGAAGCCGGCCAAGGTCCCGAAGCCGGGGTC
>NZ_JAFEXF010000551.1 GCF_016905445.1 Streptomyces sp. G44 | reverse complement strand
CATGAGGAACCATTAGAAAAGACCGCGAAATGTGTCGAAAACGCTGATTTCGCAAAAATAATCTTCTTCAGTAGTCATTTTTTGGAATCAAAAAGAAGGAATTCGCTTTGCTGTGTAGAATTATACACCAAGTCTCTGATGGAAAAAGGTGGTGAACACACACATGCAAATTACGGATGTCAGACTCCGCCGCGTCAACTCTGAGGGGAGAATGAAGGCAATCGCATCCATTACCATCGATAACGAGTTTGTTGTTCATGACATTCGCGTCATCGACGGTAATAACGGGATGTTCGTTGCAATGCCCAGCAAGCGTACACCGGACGGTGAATTCCGCGATATCGCACACCCGATTTCTTCGGGAACACGCGAAAAGATTCAATCTGCGGTTCTGGCCGAGTA
>NZ_JAFEXF010000550.1 GCF_016905445.1 Streptomyces sp. G44 | reverse complement strand
GAGTATGGTGAATACGGATTATCCGGTGCCGGTTGCTGAGACGGCGTCGATCTTTTGCGAGAGTCTGATTAGCAGTGAGCTGCTGCAGAGCGCCCCGGCTGGTGAAGCGGCAGCCATTCTGGAGCGGAGTCTGGCGGATGCCGGATATTATATCGTTGATTTCTATGCGCGTTATTGCTTCGAGAGCAGTTTGTATGAGCGCAGACAATCCGGCAATCCGTCCGTGGATGAGTTAAACGCATTGATGCTGGAGTCTATGACTGCCGCTTACGGCGAAAGTGTGCTGCCGGAATCGATCCATCCCTATCAGTGGATCAGCAAGGCCGGATATTATATGGCAGGCAATGAGTTTCTCAACTTCCCGTATTCGTTCGGCCTGCTGTTCTCCAAAGGGCTGTATGC
>NZ_JAFEXF010000054.1 GCF_016905445.1 Streptomyces sp. G44 | reverse complement strand
CCGACACAGCCACCCCCGCCCGCTCCGCCCCATCAACGACCACCACCCCACGGGGGGGAGCGGCGCAGATGGCAAGCAATCCGTCCCCAGAGAACGCCGGGGGAAACAGCAAGAACCGGGCCACCCGCCCGCCACACCCCCAGCAACGCCACCACCAGATCCACCGACCGCTCCATCACCACCGCGACACGATCACCCCGCCCCACACCCAACCCCACGAGATACGCGGCCAGACGACCGGACTTGTCGGCCAACTCCGCGTACGTATACGCCACTTTGCCGTCCGTCACCGCCACCGCGTCCGGCATGCGCGCCACCCGCCCGGCGAACAGCTCCGGCACCGACACACCCGGCACCGGCGCCGCCGTCGTATTCCAGGTGTCCACCACCAGGTCACGCTCGACGGCGTCCGCGACCTCCACCCGGCCCACCGGCAGCGACGGATCCGCCACGATCTGTTCGAGCACCCGCTCCAGGCGTCGGCCCAGCGCCGCCACGGTCCGCTGGTCGAAGAGGTCGGGCCGGTAGGTGAAGCGGACGTGGAGGTGGTCGGTCAGCAGGACGCCGAGGGTCAGCGGGTAGTTGGTCGCTTGCCGGCCCGGTGAGACGGAGAAGGCCGGGGTGTCGGGCGCGGTCGGTTCCGGGGGCGGGGCGGGATAGTTCTCGTAGACGACGAGTGTGTCGAAGACGGCGCCGGGACCGGCCAGCCTCTGGATCTCCGCGAGGCCCAGGTGCTGGTGGTCGATCAGGGCGGACTGGCGTTCCTGGAGCCGGGCCAGCAGCTCCGACACCGGCTGTCCGCCGTCGAGGCGCACCCGTACGGGCAGGGTGTTGATGAGCAGCCCCACCATGGATTCCACGCCCGGCAGTTCGGCCGGGCGCCCGGCCACGGTCGCACCGAAGACGACGTCCGTACGGCCCGCGAGACGCGCGAGGACCAGCGCCCACGCACCCTGCACGACCGTGTTCACCGTCAGGCCGTGTGCCCGCGCCGTCTCGGCCAGGGCCCGGGTGGCCGCCTCGGGGAGCCGGATCACATGTTCGTCCGGCAGCACCGGCACCCCAGCTGCTCTACCCGCCCCGCCTGTTCCGCCTGCCGCGCCCGCCCCGCCCGTTCCGCCCGCCCCGCCCGCTTCCTCGCGTGCCACGAGGGTCGGTTCGTCGGCCCCCGCCAGCTCCGCCCGCCAGGCGGCCCGCGCGGCCTCCTTGTCCTGGCGGCCCAGCCACACCAGATAGTCGCCGTACGACGCCGCCCGCGCGAGTACGGACGTGTCGCCGCCCGCGGCGTAGACCTGCGAGAGCTCGTTCATCAGGACCGGCATCGACCAGCCGTCCATCAGCAGGTGGTGCACGGTCACGACGAGCCGGTGGCGGTGGTGGCCGAGCCGGAGAAGGAGCAGCCGCAGCAGTGGGGGAACCGTCAGGTCCAGGCGCCTCGCCCGCTCCTGTGCCGCCAGTTCCCCGGCCCATGCCTCGCGGTCGGGCTCCGCCCGCGCCGACAGGTCGGCCTCGCGCCAGGGCAACGTCACGTGTCGGGCGCTGAGTTGGACCGACTCGCCCGACTTCCTGCGGTGGAAGCTCGCCCGCAGCGCCGCGTGCCGGTCGAGGAGTGCCTGCCACGATCTCCGTAACCGGTCGGCGTCCACCGGGCCTTGGATGGACAGGTGGAACTGCACGGCGTAGACGTCGGGGCCCTCGTCGTCGAAGTCGGCGTGGAACAGCAGGCCTTTCTGGAGCGGTGCCAGCGGCCACACTCCTTCCAGGGCCGAGCCCCGACCGCCCGGACCCCCCTGGCCGCCCTGCCCGGAGGCGGGGGCCGATGCGGGGGCCGATGCGGGGCCCGGTCGGTGGGACGGCCCGTGGGCCGCTCCGTCGGCGGCGGCTGAAGTCTTCACCGGGACAGGCCCTCCTCGAACTTGGCTGCTATCGCTTCGAACTGGTCGACCTCGTCCTGGGCGAGGTCCAGGAGGCGGAAGTCGGAAGGGGTGTGCCCACCGGCGGCGGGTGCGTCCGTGTGGGCGGCGAGGCCGCCCAGCATCCGCACCCAGGCGCGGCCCAGGCGCCGCGCGTCGGCGTCTGCCAGCAGCCGGCCGGGCCAGCTCAGGGTGACGGTCAGCTCTGGCCCCTCCGGGGTATCCCGGACCACCGCGAGCCCTTCCACCACGTGCATGGCCGGCAGGTCCGGTTCGGTGGAGCCGCCGTCCGCCGCCGCCCCGGCCGGCTGCCAGGCGCCGACCGTGCCCGTCGCCGTCGTGGCGGGGAACCGGCCGAGGTAGTTGAACCCGATCTGCGCGGCCGGCGCGGCCTGGAGGACCGGGCGCGCCTCGGGGTTGAGACGCCGGAGGAGTTCGTGGCCGAGGCCGTCGCCGGGCACGGCCCGGGCCTGCTCCTTCACGGCCTTCAGCAACGTACCCGCAGCGGGACCGCCGTTCATGGCGTCGTCCAGGTCGGCGCCGGTCACCGCCAGGCGGACCGGGTGCACCGCGGTGAACCACCCGACGGTCCGGGACAGGTCCACGCCCTCCAGCGGTGCGCGGCCATGCCCCTCGACGTCCACCAGGAGGCCTTCGGCGGTCTCCGGACGCCAGTGGGCGACCGCGCCCGCGAGCGTCGCGAGGAGCACCTCGCGGACACCGCAGTGGAAGGCTCCCGGCGTCCGGCCCACCAGGGTGGCCGCCTGATCCGGCGGCAGCGTCCACGAGTGCCGGCGGAGGGTGCCGGCGGTATCCACGCGCGGATCCAACAGCCGTTCTGCCAGAAGCGGTTGTGGTGTGCCGAGCACTGCGAGCCAGTCGTCCAGTTCCGCGACCCGCCTCTCCTCGCGCGCCTGCGCGGCGAGCAGTCGCGCCCAGTGCCGGAACGACGTGCCCACCGGGTCCAGGCGGGGCGGGCGCCCGGCCGCCGCCGCCTCGCACGCCGTGCGCAGGTCCCGGAGCAGGATGCGCCAGGACACCCCGTCGACGACGAGGTGGTGCAGGACGAGCACGACCCGCCCGGTGCGTCCGGGCCCCGCGTCGACCCAGACGGCCCGTGCCAGGACGCCGGAGGCCGGGTCGAGGCGCTCGGCGGCCTCGGCCGCCGACCGGCCCGCGATCCCGTCCAGGGCCCCGGCCGGCGCGCCCACCGCGTCCACGCGCGTGACCAGCCGCCCGGCGTCCACCGACCCCCGCTCGCCGACGATCAGCCTCGGCTCGCCCGGGACGGTCCTCGCCCGCAGCATGTCGTGGGTGTCGAGCAGGGCGCCGAGACCGGCGGCCAGTACGTCCGTACTGAGCCCCGCCGGAGCGCCGACGGTCATCCACTGGGCGAACCGGGCGCCGGTGGCGCGCTCGCCGAACGCCAGCATCACCGGGGTCCAGGGCACCTCGCCCACGCCGTCGTCGGCGACGGCGCGTTCCGCCGTCCCGGCCGCCTCCACCACGGCCGCGAGGCGCTCGGGGGTCTTCTCCTCGAACACATGCCGGGGCGTCATGACCAGTCCCGCCCGGCGCGCCCGCGACACCAGCTGCATCGAGCTGATCGAGTCGCCGCCCAGTTCGAAGAAGCCGTCGTCGGCGCCGACCCGTTCGAGCCGCAGCATCTCGGCGAACAGGTCGCACAGGATGCGCTCGGTCTCCGTGCGCGGCGCGCGGCCCGCGACGCGTCCGGCGAAGTCGGGCGCGGGGAGCGCGGCCCGGTCCAGCTTGCCGTTGGCGGTCAGCGGCAGCGCGTCCAGGACGAGGACCGCCGTCGGCACCATGTGCTCGGGCAGGACACCGGCGGCGTACGCGCGTACGGTCCGCTCGTCCACCACCTCCGGGTCGGCGGCCACATAGCCGATCAGCCGGTCCTCGCGCAGGGTCACCACGGCCTCGTGGACGCCGGGGCAGTTCGCGAGGGCGGACTCGACCTCGCCGGGCTCGATCCGGTGTCCGCGCACCTTGATCTGGTCGTCGGCGCGGCCCGCGAAGATCAGTTCGCCCTCGCGGGTCCACCGCACCACGTCGCCGGTGCGGTACATCCGCTCGCCCGTCCCGAACGGGTTCGCGACGAAGCGCTCCGCGGTGAACGCCGGCCGCCCCAGGTAGCCGCGGGCCAGCCCGGCCCCGGCGACGTACAGCTCGCCGGGCACACCGACCGGCACCGGCCGCAGAGAGGTGTCCAGGACGTACACACGTATGTTGGCGATCGGGCCGCCGATCGGTGACACCCCGTGGTGGTCGCTCCGGACCGGGCTCGCCGTCGAGACGATCGTCGCCTCGGTGACGCCGTACTGGTTGTACAGGGTGCGGCCCCGCTGCCAGCGGCGGCGGGCGTCGGGCGGCATCGGCTCGCCGCCGGTCATCAGCAGCCGCAGCTCCGGCAGCTCCTCCGGGCGCATCTGGGTGAGGTACGTGGGGGTCGTCGCCAGGTGGGTGACGCGGCGGGCACGTGCCAGACGGGTCAGTTCGTCGCCGGAGGCGTCCAGCCCGGCCGGCGCCAGGACCAGCCGGGCGCCCGCGCACAGCGTCGGCCAGATGTCGGCCATGGAGACGTCGAAGCTCGGCGAGACGAGTTGCAGGACGCGGCTGTCCTCGTCGATCCCGTACCGCCGGAGGTTGTCCTCGACGAGGTTGCGCAGGCCGTGGTGGGTGACCGCGACGCCTTTCGGGGTGCCGGTCGAGCCCGAGGTGTAGATGACGTACGCGGCGTTGTCCCCCGTCAGGGGCGCGAGGCGCTCCGTGGGGCGCAGCGGTTCGGCCGCGTACGACGCCACGTCCCGGGCGGTCGCCGGGTCGTCGAGGACGACGATCCGGCGCGCGGGTCCCGGGCGCTCCGCCCCGTTCGGGGAGCGCTCCGGGTCCGCCGTCGGTACGGCGGCCCTGGTCGCCGTCGTGCACAGGATCACCGCCGGTTCGGAGTCCGCCAGCAGATGCGCCACCCGGTCGGCCGGGTACTCCGGATCCACCGGAACGAACACGCCGCCGGCGGTCGAGACGGCGACGAGTGACACCAGGAGCGCCACCGACCGCTCGGCCACGACCGCCACCCGGCACTCCGGCCCCACGCCCGCACCGGCCAGGTACCGCGCGAGCCGCGCCGCCCGCTCCGCCAACTCGCCGTAGGTGACGGCGTGTTCGCCCGATACGACGGCCACCGCGTGTGGCGACCGGGCCGCCCGCTCCTCGAAGAGGCCGACGACCGTCGAGGGCGGCACCGGCAGGCGGGAGTCGTTCCACTGCTCGACCACCCGCGCGCGTTCGGCCTCCGTCAGGACGTCCACGTCACTGAGCCGGATGTGCGGATCGGCGGCGACCTGTGCGAGGACGCGTGTCAGGCGGCGGGCCAGTGTGCGGGCCGTGTCCTCGTCGAAGAGGTCCGTGGCGTAGAGGAGCTCGCCGTCGAGGCCGGCCGGGGCGCCGAGGGCGTCACGCCGTTCGACCATGGACACCGCCAGGTCGAACCGGGCGGCGAGCCGGGGTGGCAGCGGTGCGGGGCTCACTCGAACGCCGGGCAGGTCCCAGGTGGCCTCGGGCACGTTCTGAAGTGTCAGCATCACCTGGAACAGGGGGGTGCGGGACAGGGACCTGGCCGGGTTCAGTTCCTCGACGAGGCGTTCGAAGGGCACGTCCTGGTGGGCGTAGGCCGCGAGGTCCGTGGCGCGCACCCGCTCCAGGAGCTCCGCGAAGGTGGGGTCGCCGCTCAGATCTGTCCGCAGGACCAGGGTGTTCACGAAGAACCCGGCGAGGTCCTCCAGCGCGGCGTCCCCGCGCCCGGCGACCGGAGTCCCCAGCGGGATGTCCTCCCCCGCGCCCATCCGGGCGAGGAGCACACTCACCGCCGCGTGGACGACCATGAACATCGTCGCCCGGCCCTGCCCGGCGACGGCGACGAGCCGGGCGTGCGTCTCGGCGTCCGCCGTCACCGGCACCAGACGTCCCTCGAACGTGGGGACCGGGGGACGCGGCCTGTCGACGGGCAGGGCGATCTCCTGGGGGAGGCCTGCCAACGCAGCGCGCCAGTAGGCCAGTTGACCGCCCAGTACGCCGGCGGGGTCGTCCAGCTCGCCCAGGACTTCCCGCTGCCAGAGCGTGTAGTCCGCGTACTGCACCGGCAGGGGCGGCCGGCCGGGCGCGCGCCCCTGGCAGCGGGCCGCGTACGCCGCCTCCAGATCCCGCGCCAGCACCCCCATCGACCAGCCGTCGACCGCGACGTGATGCGCCACCACCGACAGCACGGCCTCCCCCGCCCCGAGCTCCAACAGCCGGACGCGCCAGGGCACTTCCGTCCGCAGGTCGAAGCCTTCGGACAGGTGCCCGGCGAGCGTCTCGGGCAGCAGTTCCTCGTCGGTCCGCACGAGGGTCAGGGGCGGCCGGCCCGCCCTTCCGTGCAGGACGTGCTGGTACGGGACTCCGTCGACGTCGGGGAAGACCGTGCGGAGACTCTCGTGCCGGTCGGCCACATCACCGAGCGCCGCCTCCAGGGCGGGCACGTCCAGCGGGCCCGAGACACGCAGCGCCAGCGGCAAGTTGTACGCCGCCGCGGCCCCCGGGACCGCGTCCTCCATCCGGTTCAGGAACCACATCCGCTGCTGCGCGAACGACAACGGCACCAGATCCGGCCGCACGCGCCGCCGCAGCGCGACCCGCGCCCCGCCCGCCCGGCCGCTGACGCCCCCCTCGATCAGCCGCGCCAGCCCCGATACGGTCGGCGCGCCGAACAGCTCGGCGATGCCGACCTCCGCCTCCAGCACGGCCCGTACCCGGGCGATCAGCCGCATCGCCAGCAGCGAATCACCGCCCAGTTCGAAGAACCCGTCGTCGGCTCCGACCCACTCCAGTCCGAGCACCTCCGCGAACAACCCGCACACGATCTCCTCGGTCTGCGTACGCGGCTCCCGGCCGAAGGAGCGCGCGGTGAGGTCCGGTGCGGGCAGCGCCGCCCGGTCCACCTTGCCGTTCACCGTGAGCGGCAGCGCGTCGAGGACGAGCACAGTCGCCGGGACCATGAACTCCGGCAGACGCCGGGCGACATGGTCGCGGGCCTCCCGGGGGGTGAGGGGCCGCCGTCCCTCGGGTACGAGGTAGGCGACCAGGCGCCGGTCGCCGGGCCGGTCCTCACGCACGACCGCGACGGCCTGCCGTACCGCGGGGTGGGCGGAGAGCGCCGCCTCGACCTCACCCGGCTCCACCCGGAAGCCGCGGATCTTCACCTGGCCGTCCCCGCGTCCCGCGAACAGCAGCCGCCCGTCGGCCGTCCACCGGGCCAGATCCCCGCTCCGATACATGCGCCCGCCCGTGGGGGCGAAGGGACAGGCCACGAAGCGCTCCGCCGTCAGGTCCGGCCGCCCCACGTAGCCGCGCGCCACACCGGGCCCGGCGACATACACCTCGCCGACCACCCCCGGCGCGACCGGCCGCAGGAAGCCGTCGAGCACGTAGGTGCGCGTGTTGGCCAGCGGACGCCCGATCGGCGGCGGCTCGTCACTCGCCCCGATTCCGGCGTCCACCGGTCCGAGCGTGGTCATCACCGTCGCCTCGGTGGGTCCGTACGTGTTCCAGACCCGCGCCCGCGGAGTCCACCGGCTCGCGAGGCCGGCGGTCAGCAGTTCCGCGCCGAGGACCCAGTTCCTGACGCCGGGCACGGCCGCCGGGTCCAGCACGCCCAGCAGGGACGGCACCACGCTCGCCGTGGACACCCCGGCCGTGTCGATCATCCGGGCCAGGGCGGCGGGTTCGGCCCGTTCCCGGGCGGTGGCGACGGCGAGCGTCCCGCCGGCGGCCAGCGTCGCCGCCACGTCCAGCACCGCCGCGTCGAAGCTGAACGACGCGAACTGCAACATGGTCACGCCTGCGGCCACCCCCAGCGCGGGCCGCATGGCTTCGGCGAGGTTCGCCACGCCCCCGTGGGCCACGGCCACGCCCTTCGGCCGCCCGGTCGACCCGGACGTGTAGATGACGTAGGCGAGCTGGTCCGGCAGGACGGGCGCACCGAGCGGCTCGGCGGGCTCCGCCGCGATCAGCCGCGCCGTCTCCGGGTCGTCGAGGCGTACGACGGGTGCGGCGGTGACCGGCGGCTCACCGACGCAGACCACCACCCGCGCGCCGCTGTCGGCCACCATGAACGCCAGCCGGTCGGCGGGATACGCCGGGTCCAGCGGCACGAACGCCCCGCCCGCCTTCCACACGGCCAGTTCGCCGGTCACCATGTCGACACCGCGCGGCAGACACAGGCCCACCCTGCTCTCGCGGCCGACACCCAGGCCCGTCAAGTGGCGGGCCAGACGATTCGCCCGCGCCTCCAGCTCCCCGTACGACAGCGCGTCGGCGCCGCACCGCACGGCCACCGCGTGCGGCGCACGGGCCGCCCGTTCCTCGAACAGCGCCGGCACCGAGGCATCCGGGACGGCGGTCGCCGTATCGTTCCAGCGCTCCACCACCCGCGTCCGCTCGTGCTCGCTCAGCACGTCCACGGCACTGAGCCGCAGCCGCGGGTTCGCGGCGACCTGGTCGAGGACGCGCGCCAGGCGGTCCGCCAGCAGCCGGGCCGTGTCCTCGTCGAACAGGTCCGCGGCCAGGAGAAGGTCACCGTCCATCCCGGCGGGCGCGCCCCGCTCGTCGCGGCGCTCGGCGAGGGTCACCGCGAGGTCGAACCGCGCGGCCGGCGCGGCCACCGGCAGCGGCCGCACCCGCGCGCCCCGCAGCCTCCACCGCGGGCCGGGCACGTTCAGCAGGGCCAGCATCACCTGGAACAGCGGGTTGCGGGCCACGGAACGCGGGGGGTTCAGTTCCTCGACGAGGCGTTCGAAGGGCACGTCCTGGTGGGCGTAGGCCGCCAGATCCGTGGCGCGCACCCGCTCCAGGAGCTCCGCGAAGGTGGGGTCGCCGCTCAGATCTGTCCGCAGGACCAGGGTGTTCACGAAGAACCCGGCGAGGTCCTCCAGCGCGGCGTCCCCGCGCCCGGCGACCGGAGTCCCCAGCGGGATGTCCTCCCCCGCGCCCATCCGGGCGAGGAGCACACTCACCGCCGCGTGGACGACCATGAACATCGTCGCCCGGCCCCGACCCGCGATCTCCACCAGCCGTGCGTGCGTCTCCGCGCCCACCGCCATGGTCACCAGGCGCCCCCGGTACGACGGCACCGCGGGACGGCTGCGATCCGTGGGAAGCGCCAGTTCCTGCGGGGCTCCCGCCAACGCGGCCTTCCAGTAGGCCAGTTGCCGGCCGAGTCCGCCGGCCGGGTCGTCCAGGTCGCCCAGTGCCTCGCGCTGCCAGAGCGCGTAGTCCGCGTACCGCACCGGCAGCGGACTCCAGCCAGGCGCGCGCCCCTCGCAGCGGGCCGCGTACGCCGCCTCCAGATCCCGCGCCAGCACCCCCATCGACCAGCCGTCGACCGCGGCGTGATGCGCCACCACCGACAGCACGGCCTCCCCCGCCCCCAGCTCCAGCAGCCGTACCCGCCAGGGGAGGTCCACCCGCAGGTCGAAGCCTTCCTCCAGCTGCTCGGCGAGCACCTCCGCCAGCCGTTCCTCGCCGGTCCGCGTCACGGCCAAGGACGGGCGGCCCTCCTCGCCGTCCACCACCCGCTGATACGGAACGCCGTCGACGTCGGGCAACACCGTGCGGAGACTCTCGTGCCGGTCGGCCACATCACCGAGCGCCGCCTCCAGGGCGGGCACGTCCAGCGGGCCCGAAACACGCAGCGCCAGCGGCAAGTTGTACGCTGCCGCAGCTCCGGGGACCGACTCCTCCATCCGGTTCAGGAACCACATCCGCTGCTGTGCGAACGACAACGGCACCACATCCGGCCGCACGCGCCGCCGCAGCGCGACCCGCGCCCCGCCCGCCCGGCCGCTCCCGCCCCCCTCGATCAGCCGCGCCAGCCCCGCCGCGGTCGGCGCGCCGAACAGTTCCCCGATCCCCACCTCCGCGTCGAGGACCGCGCGCACCCGAGCCACCAACCGCATCCCGAGCAGCGAATCGCCGCCGAGGTCGAAGAACGACACGTCGGCTCCGACCCGCCCCAGGCCCAGGATCTCGCCGAACAGCCCGCACACGACGTCCTCCACGGGCGTCGCGGGGCCACGGCCGCCTCCCGCGCCCACGGAGCCCGGGGACGGCAGGGCGGCCCGGTCGAGCTTCCCGTTCACCGTGAGGGGCAGCGCGTCCAGGACGAGCACCGCCGTCGGCACCATGAACTCGGGAAGCCGGTCCGCCGCGTACGCGCGCAGCTCCCGCGCGTCGGCGCCGGTTCCCTGCCCGGCCGTCGTCACGTACGCGATCAGCCGCTTCTCGCCGAGGCCGTCCTCGCGGGCCACCACGACCGCCTGGCCCACCGACTCGTGCCCGGCGAGGACCGCCTCGATCTCGCCCGTCTCGACCCGGAAGCCTCGGATCTTGACCTGCTCGTCCGCGCGTCCCACGAACAGCAGCTCGCCCTCGGGCGTCCACCGCACCAGGTCACCGGTCCGGTACATCCGCCCGCCGTCGCCCGACGGGCACGCCACGAACCGCTCCGCCGTCAGCCCCGCGCGCCCCAGACAGCCCCACGCCAGGCCCGCCCCCGCCACGTACAGCTCTCCCACCACGCCCGCCGGGGCCGGCTGGAGCGCCGCGTCCAGGACGTACACCCGGCGGTTGCCCAGCGGGCGGCCGATCGGCAGCGTCGGGCCGCCGGGCGCGCCCGGCGGCAGCACGTGCCACGTCGCGCACAACGTGGTCTCCGTCGGCCCGTACAGATGCCGCACCGCCACCTCGGGGCACGCCTCGCGCACCCGCGCCACCGCACCGGCCGGCACCACGTCACCGCCCGTCAGCACCTCGCGCAGCCCCGTGCAGCACTCCGGGTCCTCCTCCGCGAGCACCCGGAACATCCCGGCCGTGACGTGCAGCGCCGACACGCCGTCCGCGACCGCCGCGCGGATCCGCCCCGCGTCCACGATGCCGGGCCCGGCGATCACCACCCGGCCACCCGCGACCAGCGGCACCCACACCTCGAACAGCGATACGTCGAAGGCGTGCGGGGCGTGCATCAGCACCGCGTCGCCCGGACCCACCGGCCACCCGGCGTCCCCGGCCAGGGCGGCCACGCTCGCGTGCGGCACGGCCACGCCCTTCGGCGCCCCCGACGACCCCGACGTGTACATCACGTACGCCAGGTCGTGCCCGCCCACGCGGAGCGCGGGGCCGTCGCTGGGGCGGGCGGCGACGGCGGCCCGTACCCGCGGGTCGTCCAGGACGACCGGCTTCGCCCCGGCGTCGGCGGGTACCGCGTCCAGGTGCGCCGCGGTGCACACCACGGCCGCCGGATCCGAGTCGGCCAGCAGCAGCGCCACCCGCTCCGCCGGGTACGCCACGTCCACCGGTACGAACGCCGCGCCGGCCCGCCACACGGCCAGCATGGCGACGACGAGATCCGCGGAGCGCTCCATCACCACCGCGACCCGGTCCCCGCGCCGCACTCCGGCATCCGCCAGATACGAGGCGAGCCGGCCGGCCGAGGCGTCCAACTCGCCGTAGGACAGGGACCTTTCTCCGTCCACGACGGCCACCGCGTCCATCGACCAGCCGAGGTGGCGGGCCAGCAGGGCCGGCACCGAGTCCGCGGCCACCGGCCGCCCCGGGGTGTTCCCCGCCGCCGCCTGCATGGCGAGCTCGGCCCCGCCCACCGCCTCGACACGGCCCACGGGCACCGCCGGGTCCCGCACCGCCCCCTCCAGGAACGTCAGGAAGGACCGGTGCGCCGCCCGGAGCCAGTCGCGGTCGTACAGCGCGGGGTTCGCCTCGAAGACGACCCGCATGTCCTCGCCCGCGGACCAGCCGCTGACCAGCACGCCGAAGTCCTCGACGCGCCTGGTCGACAGGTCGCGGACGATGCCCCGGTGCGCGCCGAACCACAGGGTCTCGCCCGCCGTCGGCATGACGTTGACGGCGGGGCCGAAGTGCCATCGGTCGCCCGCGGGCCAGGCGAGTTCCCGGCGCAGCCGCTCTCCCCGGAAGTTCTGGTGGGCGAGGAGTTCGCCGATCTCGCGCCCCGCCTCCCGCGCCAGGTCGACGAGGCTCGTGCCGGGGGCCGCGGGCAGCCGCAGCGGGAGCATGTTCGCCATGGTGCAGGGCGTGCGGCGCGCCTCGTCGCTCACGCGGCCGGAGACCGGCAGGCTCAGGACGGCTTCGTCCGTTCCCGTCAGCCGGCCCGTGAAGGCCGCCACCGCCGCGACGACGAGCCTGGGCCAGCTGACCTCGGCGCGGGCCGCCGCGGCGCACAGGGCCTCCACGGCGGACGGCGGCAGGTGACCGGTCTCCCGCAGGATGTCGCGCGGGCCTTCGATCCGTGCGGCCGGGCCGCCGTGCCCGGGGACACCGGACGGGGCCGGGCGGTCCGCGAAGTGGTCGAGCCAGTACTGCCGGTCGAGCGCGTGGCGCTTCGAGGCGCGGTACGCGGACTCCTGCCTCAGCAGCTCGTCGAGCGAGGCGTGGCCGGCCGGTTCGGGGACCTGCCCCCGCAGCATCGCCGTATAGACGTCCGCGACACGGCGAGCCACGAGGGAGCAGCCGTGGACGTCCATCACCAGGTGGTCGTAGCGCTGGAACCACACGTATCGGTCAGGGGCCAGGCGGAGCAAGGCGTAGGAGAAGAGGCGGGCCGCATGCGGGTCCGTGCCCGTGTCCCGGCGCAGTTCCGCCCGCATCCATTCCTCGGCGACCGCCGCCGGATCGGCATCGGCACTCGCATCGGAACGGGGACCGGTGCTGAGGTCGGCGCAGTGAAGGAGCCGGCGAAGAGAGGATTCGGGGTGGCCGGGGGCCACCACCTGTGTCACCTTGTCGCCGTCCTCCACCCATCGCACGCGCAGGATTTCCGTCTCGGCGACGACGTGCCGCAAAGCCCCCTCGAATATCTCTGCTTCAACAGGCCCGGCTATTTCGACGTACTGCCCGACGCCGTACATCCGGCCGGAGCCTTCCACGCGCTGCGCCAGCCAGATTCCTTCCTGGGAATCGAACAAGGGCAGAGTGCGACCAGCTGTGCCGTTCATCATTCCCCCTCGCCGCGTGACCCGCGTCGGCTGTTTCCCTTGCCGAGCCGTCCAACTGTGCGCTCCGGGCACTTGGACACAGGGCAGGCGCATGAACTCGTGCGGTTGATTCGATGCTATGGCCGGGAGGGGAAGGGAAGCGACCGTCCACGATGATTCACGGAAACGCGGAATCACCGCGGGACGGAAAGAGCTGATTGCTGATTACCCGGAGGCGGAGTCGCCGGCAGCCGTCACGGAAACGGTGCGGGGCAGGCGGTGCCCGCCGTTCCGGTGCCGGTCCTGGGTGCCTTCCGCCGCCCGCAGCGGGAAGGCGACCTCCACGACCAGACCGCCTTCCGGCCGGGCGTGCGCGTCCACGGTCGCGTCGTGGGAGGCGGCGATGGAGCGGACGATCGACAGGCCGAGGCCGTGGTGCCCGTCGCCCGCGGTGCGGTCGAGCCGCTGGAACGGCTCGAACAGGCGGCCCACCCGTTCCGGCGGGATCCGCTCGCCCGAGTTGGTCACCCGTACGACGGCGTGCTCGCCCTCGGCCCGCGTCACGACCTCCACCCATCCGTCCGGGACGTTGTAACCGACGGCGTTGTCCAGGAGGTTGGCCACCAGTCGTTCGACGAGCGCGCTGTCGCCGCAGGTGCCCGCGGAGGCGGTCGCCGCCTCCATCCGCAGCCCCCGGCGCTCCGCCTGCTCGCGGCAGCCGAGCACGGCCTTGCCCGCCAGCTCGGCCAGGTCCAGCGGCTCGCGGTGGCCCAGGCCGCGTTCACTGCTGGACAACGTCAGCAGTGACTCCAGCAGCCGCGCCTGCTGCTCGCTCAGCACCAGCAGCCGCTCGAAGTTGGCCCGGAACGACTCGACGGTCGCGTCGCGGTCGATCAGCGACTCCTCGAGCAGCGCGTGTTCCACGGTCAGGGGCGTGCGCAGTTCGTGCGCGGCGTTGGCCACGAAACGCTTGTGGGAGTCCAGCGCTCCCTCCAGGCGGCCGAGCAGGCCGTCGACGGTGTCCGCCAGGTCCTTCAGCTCGTCGGCGGGTCCCTCGGCGGCCAGCCGTTCGTGGACGTTGTGCGCGGAGATCCGCTGGATGGTGGAGGTCATCGTGCGCAGCGGCCGCAGCACCCGACCCGCGACGAACCAGCCGAGGCCGATCGCGATCACCGACATGATCGCCAGCGCGATGCCGGACTCGATCAGCAGGCGGTGCATCTCCAGGGTGTGCTGGCGCTGCGCCTGCCGTCGCTGCGCCTCGGCGAAGCGGTCCAGGAGGGCCGATGTGCCGTCCCCCGTGTAGAAGCGGTAGCCGGCGTCACCGGAGGGGTCCTGCCTGCCGCGGCTGAAGACGAGCATGCCGTTCGAACGGTTCACCAGGACGTAGGTGATGGTCAGCAGGACGGCGCCCGACACGACGAACAGCCCTCCGTACAGGAGGGTCAGCCGGACACGGACCCGGCGGGGCATCAGACGGGCCGCGATCCGGCCGCGCCGGGTGACCGCCCCGCGGGAGTCCTCGGCCGTCGCGCCTTCCTTGCGCAGCACCCTCACCGCTCACCCCCACGGAGGCACACAGACGTCCCGTCAGGCTACTCCCGCGGCGCGGTACCCGGGCCGCTGCCGCGCAACCCGGCCCGAACGGGCCCGGAGAACGCCGGGAGCACGGCATCCGCGACGCCGGCGCGCGCGTCGCGGATGCCGGGGACGGGCGGGGCGCTCACCCGTGGCCCGGGGGCGGACCTCCGTGTCCTGGACCGGGACCGTGCGGACCGGGACCGTGCGGGCCGGGACCGCCGGGTGCGCCGGGGCCACCGGGACCGATGAAGATCCCCGGGCCTCCCGGTCCGCCCGGTCCGCCCGGTCCGCCGTGGAAGGAGGCTCCGGGACCGGCGGTGAACATGGTGCCGGGTGGGCCGCCCACCGGCTCGGGCACCGGCAGGGCGCCGTTGTCGGACTCGGCGGGCGCGGCGTCGTTGCGCGACGGCCGGCGGGAGAACTGGGTGCGGTACAACTCCGCGTAAAGCCCGCCCAGTTCCATCAGCTCGTCGTGCGTGCCGCGCTCCTGGATCCGCCCCTGGTCCACGACGAGGATCTGGTCGGCGTCGCGGATGGTCGACAGGCGGTGGGCGATCACCAGCGAGGTGCGTCCCTTCAGCGCGGTCCGCAGGGCCCGTTGCAGGGCCGCCTCGGACTCCGAGTCGAGGTGCGCGGTCGCCTCGTCGAGGACGACGATGGGCGGGGCCTTGAGCAGCAGCCGGGCCATGGCCACGCGCTGCTTCTCGCCGCCGGAGAAGCGGTAGCCGCGGTCGCCGACGACGGTGTCGAAGCCGTCGGGCAGCGCTTCGACGAGGCTCCAGATCTGCGCCGCCTTGCACGCTTCGACCAGTTCCTCCTCGGTGGCGTCGGGGCGCGCGTAGGTGAGGTTGTCGCGGATGGTCGCGTGGAAGAGGTGCGCGTCCTGCGTGACCATGCCGACGGTGTCGTTCAGGGACCGCAGCGTCACGTCGCGGATGTCGTGGCCGCCGATCCTGACGGCGCCCTCGACCGGGTCGTACAGCCGTGGCACGAGGTGGGTGATCGTCGTCTTGCCGGCGCCGGACGGGCCGACCAGCGCGGTCAGCTTGCCCGCGGGCGCGGTGAAGCTCACGTCGCTCAACGTCCAGGCGTTCTGGGCGCGTTCCTGCGCGGGCAGGGCGATGGACTCCAGCGAGGCGAGCGAGACGTCGGCGGCCCGCGGGTAGCGGAAGGACACCCCGTCGAACTCGATGTCCGGCGCGGTGGCGCCGCCGTCGCGCGTGGCGGGCAGCGGTACCGCGTCCGGCTTCTCGGAGATCAGCGGCTTGAGGTCGAGGATCTCGAAGAGCCGGTCGAAGCTGACGAGCGCGGTCAGCACGCTGGTCTGCGCGCCGGCGAGCTGGTTGATGGGCCCCATCAGCCGGGTGAGCAGGGTGGCCAGCGCCACCAGGGTGCCGATCTGGAAGGTGCCCTCGATGACGAGGTGGCCGCCCAGGCCGTAGACCAGCGCGGTGGCCAGCGAACCGACCAGCATCATCGTCAGGAAGAGCATCTTGCCGTAGACGGAGGCCAGGATGCCGAGGTCGCGGCCCTTGGCCGCCAGCCCGGAGAACATGCCGGTCTCGCCCGAGGGACGGCCGTACAGCTTGGCCAGCAGGGCGCCGGTCACGTTGAACCGCTCGCTCATGAACGCGCCGACCTCGGCGTTGACCTGCATGTGCTCCCGCATGATCCGCTGGAGCCGCTCGCCGACGAGCTTCCCGGGCAGGATGAACAGCGGAATGATCACCAGGGAGATCAGGGTGACCACCCAGGACAGATAGAACATCGTGATCAGTACGAGGATCAGGGTCAGGCCCGCGGACGCCACCGTGGACAGCAGGGTGGTGACCGCCTGCTGTGCTCCCACGACATCGGTGTTGAGCCTGCTGACGAGGGACCCGGTCTGCGCGCGGGTGAAGAACGCCAGTGGCTGCCGCTGCACGTGGTCGAAGACCTGCGTGCGGAGGTCGTAGATGAGTCCCTCGCTGATGCGGCCCGAGTACCAGGCCTCCGCGAACCCCAGCGCGGTGCTCAGCAGCGCGATGGCGGCGACCGCCACGGAGATCCACAGGACCACCGAGCTGTCGCCCTCGACGATGCCGTTGTCGATGAGGTACATGAACAGAAGGGGCGTCGCCACCACGTTGCCCGCGTTGAGCGCGGTGATGACCAGGAAGAGAGCGATGTTGAGCCGATACGGTTTCGTGTAGGGGATCACGCGTTTCGCCGTGCCGGGCTTGATCCGCTGTCTGGTCACCGGCTGGTCCGGCCCCATACCGCTCATCAACACCGGCCCCGGGCCGCCGATCATGGCCACGAAAACCTCCCGTTCCCGTCGTCGTTTCGGTCCGGGCGCCGCGCCTAGCCGGCGGCTTCGTGCTTGGCCATCTCCTCGATGAGGCTCTTGGGACGCAGGTCCGTCCAGTTCTCCTCTATGTAATCGAGGCAGGCCTTGCGCGTCTCCTCGCCGAAGACGGTTTTCCAGCCGGCCGGTACCTCGGCGAAGGACGGCCAGAGCGAATGCTGGTTCTCGTCGTTGACGAGAACCAGAAAGGTGCCGTTTTCGTCGTCGAACGGGTTCGGCATGACCACTCCGATCAATTTCCGTCGGCAGGACGTGATTTCGTGTGATTACGCTAGCCGGGTGCCGATGGGCCTACAAGGTTGTCCATTTCGCATACCGCATCGGACGGGACGGCGTTCACGTTCAGCGGACGCTTCACCGGGCGATTCACCGGACGCTTCATCGGGCGATTCACCGGGCGATTCACCGGGCGAAGAAGTCGATGATCGCCGCATTCACGGCGGCGGGCCTCTCCAGATATCCGTAGTGCCCGCAGCCGGGGATCTCGGCATAGACGCTGCCGGGAATGCTCCGCGCGACCTCGCGGGACAGGTGCGGCCGCACGACCAGGTCGTCCTGGAATCCGATGACCAGGCAGGGGCGGCTGATGCGCCGGTAGGCGTGGCGGCGGTCCTGGGCGGGCCGGAGGCCGGGCCGGCCGCGTACGCCCGGCGGGTCGGCGGCCGACATCTCGAGGACGGCGAGCCAGTCCCGCAGCCGCTCCTCGTCGTCGAGGGTGCGCGGCGAGAGGTTCTGCAAGGCCTGTACGTAGGCCGCGTAGCGGGGCGGGAGCACGCCCGCGCTGTCGTCCAGTTCCCGGTCGGCGGCCGTCATGGCGGCGGTCAGCGTGTCCGAGCGCCCGCAGGTCGCCATCAGAACGGCCTGGTGGACGAGTTCGGGGCGGGCCAGCAGGAGTTCCTGCACGGCGATGGCGCCCAGGGAGTAGCCGACGATCCTGCACGGGCCCGCGCCGAGGTGGTCGATGAGGCCCCCGATGTCGGCCGCCATGTCGTCGAGGGTGAACCCCCGCGGGCAGGGATCGCTCGGCGGAATCCCCCGGTTGTCGAGCGTGATGACCCGGAAGCCGGCCCCGGTGAGGGCGGGCACCTGGTGCGTGCGCCACATCCGGCCGGGCGCGCCGGAACCGGTGACCATGACGAGTGGCTCCCCGGCGCCGTACTCGTCGTAGCCGAGTTTGACTCCGTTGGCCTGCGCGATCGGCATCGCGGTGTCCCCTCGTCTCATCCGCGGGCGGGCGCGGCGTCGTCCCCCGGCGCGGCCGGCCGGCCGGCGCCGAAGCGGCCCGCCTTGTCGATGACGTCCTGGCCGTGGATCCGCAGGGCCTGTTGGAGGGCGAACTCCGCCAGGTACGCGCGGAAGGCGTCCGGTGGTTCCTCGGCGAGGTTCAGCATGCGGCGGTTGGCGAGGACCGCGGCGCCGTCGAGCCGTGCCAGGCTCCGTTCGACGGCGGCGTCCATCTCCTCCGGCTCGACGACCTCGTCGACGAGCAGCCGGGCGTCGGGCTCGCTCGCCCTGATCCTGCGGCCGCCGAGGATGATCTGCCGGGAGAGGCGGGGGCCCACGTACCGGCTGAGCCGGAAGTTCGCGACGCCGGGGATGATCCCCTCCTTCGCTGCGGGCAGACTGAGATAGGCGTCGGAGGCGGCGAGCACGTGGTCGCAGATCAGCAGGAGTTGCGCGCCGCCGCCGATGGCGAAGCCGTCCACGGCGGCGACCCATGGCTTCTCCAGGCGGGGCGCGTGCCACCGGCCGGGGTGGTCGGCGGACACGCCCCGCACGATCTTGTGCAGATAGCCGAGTTCGCGGCGCAGCAGGAAGCCGGCCAGCGGGATTGTCCCGGAGCTGAGGCTCTTGAGGTTGATGCCCGCGCTGAACACGCGCCGGCCGCGGTGGCGCGGGTGGGTCATCTCCCCGCCGCGCAGCAGCCCGGCCCGGACGGCCGGGTCGAGCAGGGCGAGGTCGACGGCGGTCTCCATGTCGTCGACCTGGCGGGTGTCCTCGGCGTTCAGGCGGTCGCCCCGGCACATGGTCAGCCGTGCCACGCCGTCGCCGGTCCGTTCGACGCGTACGGATTCCATCTCCACGAGGCCGGTACGGGTGAACTCCGCGAGAAGCCCGAGGGCGCGGGGCGTCGGCCTGAGCATGGCGTCGAGGAGGTGCGGGCCGGCGGCCGGTGACCGGAGCACGGCCCGCAGGAAGATGCCCTGATCGATCTCGTGCCCCTCCTTCGCGGCCTGCGGCCTGCGCCGCTCGGAGGCGAGCAGGGCCTCGTCGGGCACCAGGCCGGGCAGTTCGGCGGCCGCGGCGCCGAGGAGTTCGTCGATCCGCAGGGGCACGGTGCGGCCGGCGGTCAGGCGGTCGTACACGGCGTCGGCGTACGTGTCGAGAAAGGCGGCCCGCAGCGCGCGGGCCGCGTCCTTGGCGGCGGCTGTCTCGGCCCGCTGGCCGGGTGTGCGCTCGGGCGGCGGCGGCAGGCTCGCCATGAGTTTCTCGACGTGGGTGAGGGCTCCGGAGGTGGCGGCGGTGGTTGCCCAGACGCCCGCCACGTCCTGGTCACCGCAGGCCCGCCCGGTGCGCCCGCCGGACGGAGCGCTCAGGGGGGTGGTGGACCGTTCGGGACCGGTCGGCGTCACGGCGCCGTCACCTCCTGCCCGGTGCCCTGGCGCCGCAAGGCGCGGTCGCAGGCCGCGAGGTGGGCGCCGAGGGCGTCCTCGAAGGTGGTGGTCGCGGCGTCGAACAGGAGCTGGCGGCGGATCGCGAGTTCCTTGCCGGACAGGCCGTCCGCCAGTGCGGCCGCGCCGCTCACGGCCGCTGCCGGGTCGTCGGTCAGTTCGTCGGCGATGCCGAGCGCCAGCGCCTCGGCGGCTTCGATGGGGCGGCCGAACAGGACGGCCTTGCGGACCCGCGCGGCCCCCGCGAGGTGGGCCAGGCGGTAGGCGGCCATCCCCGGCCAGGTGGCGGTGGCGTCGCGCGGCACGACGAGGCGGGTGTCCCCGGCCCCCACCCCCACCTCGCCGGCGGGGAACGCGTCGAGCGCGGTGCCGCCGCAGTCGCCGCGGGCCACGGCGACGGTGACGGCGGGCAGCCGTTCCAGGCGGCGCACGGCGCGTTCCCATTTGGTGACGAGCATGACGTCGAGGCCGTCGGTCCCGTCACCGGCCGGCGCCCCGGTGACGCGGACGGCCGCGATGCCGGGACCGGGTCGGGGGCCGGAGCCGCAGCCGCCGGTGTCCTCCACCCGGTCGCAGAGATCGGCGACGGCCTTGACGGCCGTGGCGGAGAGGGGCTCGGAGCCGTCGAGTTCCAGTGCGCGCAGGGGTTTCATGGTCCCGTCCGTCCTCACCATCGGATGAGCGCCGTTTCGATCGTGGAGCCCGGCCCCATGGTCATGAGCACTCCGTACTCGCCGGGCCGGGTGACGCCCTCTTCGAGGAGGCGTTCGTAGGAGAAGAGGAAGGAGCCGCTGGACACGTTGCCGTGGTCGCGCAGCACGCCGACGGTGTGGCGTACGTCGTGCCGGGTCAGCCCGAGGTTGACGACGACGGCGTCGATGACCTTCTTGCCCCCGGAGTGCACGAGCCAGTGCCGGATGTCGCTCCTGCGCAGACCGGTGCCCGCCAGCAGGCGGTCGACGACGATCTCGGCGTGCGCGCCCACGACATAGGGGATCCGGGGGTCGAGGAAGAAGCTGAACCTGCCCTGGTCGCGGTCCCAGTCGTAGCGCATCGCGTCGACGGCGTCGGGGATGACGCAGCCGGCGAACTTCAGCAGCGCGGGTCCTTGCCGGGGCTTGGGGTCCGGCTCGGGCCCCGGCCCGGAGCGGAGCGCGACGGCTGCCGCGCCGTCGCCGAAGAGGCTGTTGACGACGGCGGTACGCATCGTCGAGTCCATCGCGTACGCGGCCGAGCACGCCTCCACGCAGAGGACGACGGCCAGCTCGCCGGGGTGCGCCGCCGCCCAACCCGCTTCCACGCTCAGCGCGTTGAGGCCCGCGTTGCAGCCCATGCCCACGATGTCGGCCCGGCCGCAGTGCCGGTCGATGCCCAGCTCCCGGATGAGGAGGGCGCTGAGGCCGGGGGTGAGGAAGCCGGTGGACGTCACGCAGCACAGGTGGCGCAGGTCGGCGAGTTCGGCTCCGGCGTCCTTGAGGCAGGTGCGCAGGGCCTCGCCGCCCATCTCCAGGGCCAGCGCCTTGTGCTTGTCGAGCAGGTCGCCCTGGGACTCGGGTGCGCGGACGCCGTGGGCGTCCGCGGCGGGCAGCGTGAGGTTGCGCCGCTCGATGGCGCTGTTGAGGAAGACGGACCGCACCTTGGGGTCGGTGATCCGGAAGGCGTCGAGCACTTCGCGCTGGGAGTAGGAGGTGGGGGTCACGGCCGTGCCCACCGCGATCATCCGGGGGGCCGTCAGGGCCGCGCTCTCCCCGGCGACGGCGACCGCGCGCTCCCCGATCTCCGGGGCCCGGATCGCGTCCGGGGTCCCGGGTGGTGCCATGTCGACGGTCATCGGAAGGTCCACCCCCACATGCGTGGTCTGCTGCGACGTGGTGCTCGCATGGCGTTGCTGGCGGTCACGGTGCTGCCCCTCCTGTGGTCGTGTCCGGTGCCGCCGTGCTCCGCGCCTCGATGAAGCGCGCGAGCCGTGCGGTGCCCTCCGTGATCTGGGCGGGCGTCAGGTAGCTGGTGGACAGGCGGATTCCGTGCAGCCCGCCGCCGCCGGGAGAGAAGTACGTCATGGGCGTCCAGATGACGCCGAAGTCCTGCGCCGAGCGGATCAGCGCGGCGTCGTCGGCGCGGAACGGCACGCGCACGGTGAGGAAGAAGCCGCCGGTGGGTTCGTTCCAGCGCACGCCGAGAGCCGCGCGCCGCTCCGCCGGGAGCCTGCGGTCCAGTTCCCTGAGGGTGGCCCGCATGGCGTCGCCGTAGTAGGCGGCGGCCGCGGTGTTCAGCTCGGAGACGCGTCCCTCCGCCGCGAGCAGCGCGCCCGCCACGGCGGCCTGGCTGAGCGAGGACGTGTTGACCGTGACCATGCTCTTGATCCTGGCGAGTTCGTCCGCGAGCAGTCCGGTGCGGCCCGTGCCGGCCGTGCGGCCCGTGCCGGCCGCGGGGCCGGCGCGGCGCGCGTGATCGGTGCCGTCGAGCAGCACGGGCTGGTCGGCGACGACGAAGCCCACCCGGGCGCCGGGGAACACCGTCTTGGAGAAGGAGCCCAGGTGGACGACGGTGTGGGCGCGGTCCAGCGACTTCAGGGTCGGCAGCGGGCGGCCGGGGCTCACCAGGCGGTAGGGGCTGTCCTCCAGGACGAGGATGCCGTGCCGGGCGGCGAGTTCCAGGAGTTCGGCGCGGGTCCGGGCACCCATCGTGGTCCCGGAGGGGTTCGAGTGGTCGGGTACGACGTAGAAGGCGCGGGGGCGGCGTCCGCGCGCCCACTCGGCCCTGATGGCCGCTTCCAGGTCGGCGCAGGAGACGCCGTCCTCGCGTTCCTCGACGGGGGTGACCGTGACGTCCAGGAGCCGGGCGGCGCCGGTGATCCCGACGTAGCAGGGACTGGAGACGAGCAGGACGTCGTCGGGCCCGGTCATGAGGGCGCGCAGCACGAGGAGCATCGCCTCCTGCGCGCCGACGGTCACCACGATGGATTCGGCGGGTACGTCGATGTTCTCGTCGGCGCGCAGCGAGTCGGCGATGATCTCCCGGATCTGACCGGCGGTGGGCCCGTACTGGTACATGGCGGTACGCACCTGCTGTGCCGAACTTCCCTGCTCCTGGAGGTGATCGAGGTACCGGCGCAGGTGGGTGAAGATCTGCTCGCTGTCGAAGAACCCGTCGTACGGGCGGCCCGGCGCGAAGGAGATCGCTTCCGGGTAGCGGGTGGTGATCTCGTTGAGGAACGTCATCGTGTCCAGCACCGGGTCGGACAGGCAGGCGTGCAGCTCGGCCCTGCGCAGTGGCCGCGCGGCCGGGGCGGGCGCCACGCCGGCCGGGCGGGGGCCGGTGCGGATCACGTGGGGGCCGAGGTCCGTGACCGTGGCGGTCCCGGTGAACGCCATCGCCTCGCCGAGCTCCCGGACGAGGCCGTCGAGTGCCTCCGTCACGCCCGCGCGCCCGCCCGCCCGCAGTCCGTCGAGGACGGGGCGGCCGGCGAAGGCGGCGTCGGCGCCGGAGGCGAGCGCGGCCAGGATGTCGGCGCCGTGGCGGACGCCGCCGCTCAGCAGGACGGGGCAGCGGCCCGCGACGGACGCGGTGATCTCCGGCAGCGCGTCGAGGTCGGTGACCACGATGCCGTCGGCGCCGGTGTCCAGGGCGCGCCGCGCGTCGGCGGCGCACCGGATGCCCGCGATCAGCAGTGGCAGGGCGGTGGCGGCGCGCAGCCACGTCGGCTCGGACCAGTCGGCGCGGGGCCGCAGCAGCGTACGTACGTCGTCGAAGGGCCCTGGCGCGCCGAGGTCGGCGGGGGCGGCGACGCGCCGGGCACGGATGCCGTCGCGGTCGCCGAGCGCGAGGAGCAGCGCCCCGAACCCGGCGTCCTCGGCACGCCCGACGAGGTGCCGTGCCGTGCGCCGGTCCTGGAAGGCGTAGGTCCGCAGCCAGGGCGGTACGTCGGCGGCGGAGGCGAGTTCGGCGAAGCTCCGCTCGGCGAAGGCGCTCACCACGGCGGGCAGTCCCGCCGCCGCGGCGGCCCGGACGACGGCGAGTTCGCCGCCGGACCGGGCCGGGGCGTCCAGCGGTCCGACGACCAGCGGCGCGGACCAGCTGCGGTCGAGGATCTTCACGGCGGTCACGGGCGGCCCGGCTTCCCGCGCGCCCCGCGTACCCGTTGCCCCCGTTGGGCCCTTTGTGCCCGGCCCGCCCTGCCTGCCCGGTCGCAGACCGATCCGGTCGAAGGCCTCGCGGTTCGCGGCGCCGGCGCGCCCGTCGGGGGTCGATGAATTGTCCGGCGCGAAATCCGCACCCTGAGCGTGGCGCGCGGAACGCGCGGGATCTTCGGCGATCTGTTCCGCCATGGATTTCCCCCAGGCGTACGGCGGTTATCGGGAATACGGCGACCGGCGCTCAGCGTCACACGAATCCCGACGGGCCGACAACGTCGTCCAACCGATCGATTCACGCACTTGGACGTGAGGGGACACCGGCGGACGCGGGACGGACCCGGGACCGGCGCGGGCGGTCGCGGGCGGCGCCTCATGCGCCGGGAACCCCCGACGCCGCTTGCCTCTCCCCCACCGGCAGCAGCCGCTCGTCGTCCTCCCGTACGACGGTCCAGCCGCCCGCGTCGAGGGCGTCCGCGAGCTCGCGCGCGCTGTGGGCCGGAACGCCGAACCGCACGGTGAACCCGGCGCCCGGGGCGGCCGTCTCGACGGCGGCGTCCTCGGCGGCGACACCGAGGTCCGTGGCGGCGGCGAGGAGCCGCGCCAGCTCTCCGGGGCTCTCGGTGACGGCCACCCGTACTCCTCGGCCGCCCTCCTTGGGCCCGGCACCGGCCGCGGGGATCTCGGCCAGTCCCGAGATGCCCCGGTCGAGCAGGTCCACCAGGGTCCGCATGCCGAGGTCCCGCGCCGCCCGGCCGGGTCAGCGCGTCCAGCGCCGGGACGAGGCGGGACAGGTCCGCGTGCAGGTCCTTCAGGACGCCCGCGACGGCCGGGGCGTTGGCCTGGAGGATGTCTCCCCACAGCCGGGAGTCGCCGGCCGCGATGCGGGTGGCGTCGCGCAGTCCCTGCCCCGCGACACGGGCCAGCCCGGTGGGGCCTTCCGTCAGCCGGGCCGCCATCAGGCTCGCCATCAGGTGCGGGACATGGGAGGTGACGGCGACGGCCGCGTCGTGGTCCTGACTGCGCATCACCACCGGGACGGCCGCGCACAGGCCGACCAGTTCCCGTGCCTGCTCGAAGGCCTCGTCCGAGGTCAGCCGGGAGGGAGTGAGCACCCACGTGCGGTCCCGGAACAGTCCGGCCCTGGCCGCCAGCGGCCCCGACCGTTCGCGGCCCGCCAGGGGGTGGCCGCCGACGTAGCGGGCGGGGTCGGGGGCGCGGCGCAGGGCGGCCTGTTCGGGCCCCGCCTTCACGCTCGCCACGTCGGTGTAGGTCCGGGTGAGAGCGCGCTCCTGGGCCTCGGCGAGCACGGCGCCGACCTGGCTGGGCGGGACGGCGATCACGGCCAGGTCGACGGTCTCCCCCGGGTCCCGCGCGAGGCCCGCGCCGAGGGCGGCGGCGGTCCTCGCGGTGGCGGGGTCACGGTCGGAGAGGAACACCGTCACGCCGCGTCCGCGCACGGCGAGCGCGACGGAGGTGCCGATGAGACCGGTGCCTATGACGGTCATGGTGCGCATCACTGGACATCACCCGTTCGAAAGACCTTCGCCCGCCGTCCGAAAGGCCGCTCACTTTATTCCGGCCGGTTCGGGGACGGCAAAGTCCGCCGTCCATTCGGTCGCGTAGCCAGAATTCGAGCACGGATCGTAGAGTCCCAAAAACTCTTTTCTCTCCGGATCGGGAGACATTCATGAGCTCTTTGCCGGCAGCGGGAAATCCGTTGGATGATCTGTCGATCGACTACGTGGAGATGTATGTGGAGGACCTGGAGACGGCGACGTCGTCCTGGGCCGACCGCTACGCCTTCGCCGTGGTCGGCACGAGCACCGGCGCGGACCACCGGGGCGTCACCCTCCGGCAGGGCCGGATCACGCTCGTCCTCACGCAGGCGACGTCGGAGGAGCACCCCGCGTCCGCGTACGTGATGGCCCATGGGGACGGTGTCGCCGACATCGCGCTGCGCACCGCTGACCCGGAGGCCGCCTTCCGCGCGGCGCTCGCGCGGGGCGCCACGGCGCACCGGCCTCCGCAGCGGCACGGCGGCGGCCCCACCGTCACGGCGGCGGTCCGCGGCTTCGGGGACCTCGTCCACACACTGGTCCGGCGCGAGCCGGACGAGGGCCCGGGGCTGCCCGTCGGCCACGTCCCCGTACCGGCCCGCGGCGGCGGAGCGGCGGCGGGCGCCGGCCTGCTGGAGCTCGACCACATCGCCGTGTGCCTGCACGCGGGTGACCTCGCCCCGACGGTCGGCCACTACCGCGACGCCCTCGGCTTCCGGGAGATCTTCGAGGAGCGCATCGTCGTCGGCGCCCAGGCGATGGAGTCCACGGCCGTGCAGAGCCCGTCGGGCACGGTGACGCTGACGCTGCTCGAACCCGACACCTCGGCCGCGAGCGGGCAGATAGACGAATTCCTCAAGAGCCATCAGGGCGCGGGCGTCCAACACCTGGCGTTCTCCACGGGCGACGCGGTGGGCTCGGTGCGCGCCCTGTCCGAGCGGGGCGTCTCCTTCCTGCGCACCCCGTCGTCGTACTATGACCTGCTCGGCCGGCGCGTCGCCCTGAGCGCGGAGCGGCTCCGGGACCTGCGGGCGACGAACGTGCTGGCCGCCGAGGACCACGACGGGCAGCTCTTCCAGATCTTCACCGCCTCGGACCATCCGCGGGGCACGCTGTTCTTCGAGATCATCGAGCGGCAGGGCGCCGAGACCTTCGGCAGCGCGAACATCAAGGCGCTCTACGAGGCCGTGGAGCTGGAGCGGACGAAGCAGCGTGGGTTCCATCAGCGCTGAACACCCCCCGGAGCCGGCCGTACCGCTCTGCCCGGCCGCCGTCGAGCACGCCGCTGCCGCCGTCCTGCCCACGGATGTACGGGAGTTCGTCTCCGGCGGCAGCGGCGCCGAGACGACGCTGGCGCCACCATCGCGTCGCACGACGCGGACCAGCCTCCTGGGGCGTCCGGTCGCATGCCCTTGGCGGTCGCAGCGGCTCACCGCGACCGGTGCGGCGGCCTGGTCCCAGCTCCAACGGCTGCGGGAGCCCGGCCGCTCGCCCGACCTGGCCGCCCGGGGCGAGGCGTGCGCCCCGGCCGTTCACACCGGGGGGGGCGTTCTCGGCGGCCCTGACGTGGTCCTCCGTGGCGGCGCCGCGCGAGCGGACGCGGCTGCCACTGGTCCTCAAGGGGCTGCCGGCCGCCGAGTGCCCCGGGGGGAGGACGCCGTCGTGGTCTACAACCACGGGGGCGTCAGCTGGACGGCGCGGTCGCGAGTGCGGACGCGCTGCCGGCGGCCGCCGCGCCACCGACATCCCGCGGGCACCGGCTCCCGGCGCGCGCGGCGCCCCGGTCGGCGCCCGTCACTGCGGGGCCTCGCGACGGGCGGGGAGACGGGCGTCCGGCACGTCCTCGGCCTTCTCGCCGGCGAGTTCGCGGGCGCCCGGGGGCTCGTAAGCTGCGCGGACGCGTCCGCCGCGCGGGGCCCGCGCACCGTACGCCACCCGTGAGCCGAGGCGAGGGTGTCTCTCCGGCCTCGCGGCCCACGCCCGTCACCCGGCCGTCCCGCGGCCCACGCCGGGCCCAAGAGCCGCGGGATCGCCCAAGCCCGGCCCACCGCCTAGAATCGTGGGGTTTGTCCCCGAGCCGCGTACGGAGCCCTCCCATGCACAGCCCTCACGATCCGTTCGTACGCGTCCGGGGCGCCCGGGAGCACAACCTCCGGGGCGTCGACGTGGACATCCCGCGCGACGTCCTCGCGGTCTTCACCGGTGTCTCCGGCTCCGGGAAGTCCTCGCTCGCCTTCGGGACGATCTACGCCGAGGCGCAGCGGCGCTACTTCGAGTCCGTCGCCCCGTACGCCCGGCGGCTCATTCACCAGGTGGGCGCCCCGAAGGTCGGGGAGATCACGGGCCTGCCGCCCGCCGTCTCGCTCCAGCAGCGCCGCTCGTCGCCGACCTCGCGGTCCTCCGTCGGCACGGTGACCACCCTCTCCAACTCCCTGCGGATGCTCTTCTCCCGCGCGGGCAGCTACCCCGAGGACGCCGAGCGGCTCGACTCCGACGCCTTCTCGCCGAACACGGCGGCCGGCGCGTGTCCGGAGTGCCATGGCCTCGGCCGTGTCCACCGGACGACGGAGGAGCTGCTGGTCCCCGACCCCTCGCTGTCCATCCGGGAGGGCGCGATCGCCGCCTGGCCCGGCGCCTGGCAGGGCAAGAACCTCCGGGACGTCCTGGACACCCTCGGCTACGACGTGGACCGCCCGTGGCGGGAGCTCGACGCCGCCGACCGCGAGTGGATCCTCTTCACGGACGAGCAGCCGGTGGTGACCGTGCACCCGGTGCGCGAGGCGGGCCGCATCCAACGCCCGTACCAGGGCACGTACATGAGCGCACGTCGCTATGTGATGAAGACCTTCGCGGACTCCAAGAGCCAGACGCTGCGCGCCAAGGCGGAACGGTTCCTGGCGAGCGCGCCCTGCCCGGCGTGCGGCGGCAGCAGGCTGCGCCCCGAGGCGCTCGCGGTCACGTTCGCCGGCCGGACGATCGCCGAGCTGGCCGCGCTCCCCCTGTCCGAGCTCGCGGACGTCCTGGCGGGCGCGGCGGACATGTCACCGACGGCGCGTGTGCTGACCGCGGATCTGCTGGCCCGCATCGCGACCGTCACCGAGCTGGGGCTCGGCTATCTCAGTCCGGACCGTGCCACGCCCACCCTGTCGGCGGGAGAGCTGCAACGCCTGCGGCTCGCGACGCAGCTCCGTTCGGGGCTCTTCGGGGTGGTGTACGTGCTGGACGAGCCGTCGGCAGGGCTGCACCCGGCGGACACCGAGGCCTTGTTGACGGTGCTCGACCGGCTCAAGGCCGCGGGCAACTCCGTCTTCGTCGTGGAGCACCATCTCGACGTCGTGCGTCACGCGGACTGGCTCGTCGACGTCGGCCCCCACGCGGGCGAGCACGGCGGCCGGGTGCTGCACAGCGGCCCGGTCGCCGCGCTCGAAGGCGTCCCGGAGTCGGCGACCGCCCGCTTCCTCTTCGACCGCGACCCCGCTCCCGTACGCGACGTGCGCGCTCCCCGGGGCTGGTTGAAGCTCGGCCCCGTCACCCGGCACAACCTGCGCGACATGACGGCGGAGATCCCCCTCGGCGCCTTCACGGCGGTCACGGGCGTCTCCGGCTCGGGCAAGTCCACGCTCGTCGGCGAGATCACCGAGGACGGCGCGGGGACCGGCCGCCTGGTCCGCGTCGACCAGAAGCCGATCGGGCGCACGCCGCGCTCCAACCTCGCCACCTACACGGGTCTCTTCGACGTCGTGCGCAAGGTCTTCGCGGGCACGGACGAGGCGCGGGAGCGGGGCTTCGGCGTCGGGCGGTTCTCCTTCAACGTGGCGGGCGGGCGGTGCGAGACGTGCCAGGGCGAGGGGTTCGTCAGCGTCGAGCTGCTCTTCCTGCCCAGCACGTACGCGCCCTGCCCGGACTGCGCGGGGGCGCGCTACAACCCGGCGACGCTCGAAGTGGCGTACCACGGGAAGAACATCGCCCAGGTGCTCGACCTGACGGTGGAGGCCGCCGCGGAGTTCTTCGCGGACACGCCGTCCGTCGTGCGCAGCCTGCGCACACTCCTCGACGTCGGCCTCGGCTATCTGCGGCTCGGGCAGCCCGCCACGGAGCTGTCGGGCGGCGAGGCCCAACGGATCAAGCTGGCGAGCGAGTTGCAGCGGGCCCGGCGCGGCCACACGCTGTACCTGCTCGACGAGCCGACGGCGGGGCTGCACCCCGCCGACGTGGAGGTGCTCACGCGCCGCCTGCACGAACTCGTCGACGCCGGGAACTCGGTGGTCGTCGTCGAGCACGACATGGCGGTGGTCGCGGGCGCCGACTGGGTCATCGACCTCGGGCCCGGCGGCGGTGACCGGGGCGGCCGGATCGTGGCGGCCGGCCCGCCGGGGGACGTGGCACGGACGGAGGGCAGCCGCACCGCCCCCTTCCTGGCCCGCGCGCTCGGCGGGCGTCGCGAAGGCGGAGCTAACGGCTGACCTTCCTCGTCGCCCGCAGCCACTCCTTGTTCATCGCGGAAATGGACGGCAGCGGAATCCCCTTGGGGCAGGCGGAGGCGCACTCCCCGGTGAGCGTGCAGCCGCCGAAGCCCTCCTCGTCCATCTGCGCCACCATGTCCAGGACCCGGGTCTCCCGCTCGGGCGCGCCCTGCGGCAGGACGTTCAGGTGGTTGACCTTGGCGGAGGTGAACAGCATCGCCGAGCCGTTGGGGCAGGCGGCCACGCAGGCCCCGCAGCCGATGCACTCGGCGTGCTCGAAGGCGAAGTCGGCGTCGGGCTTCGGCACGGGTGTGGCGTGCGCGTCGGGCGCGGAGCCCGTGGGGGCGCTGATGTAGCCGCCGGACTGGATGATCCGGTCGAAGGCCGAGCGGTCCACCACGAGGTCCTTGACGACCGGGAAGGCGGCGGCGCGCCACGGCTCGATGTCGATGGTGTCGCCGTCCTCGAAGGACCGCATGTGGAGCTGGCAGGTGGTGGTGCGCTCGGGTCCGTGCGCGTCGCCGTTGATGACGAGCGAGCAGGCGCCGCAGATGCCTTCGCGGCAGTCGTGGTCGAAGGCGACGGGGTCCTCGCCCCGGACGATGAGTTCTTCGTTGAGGGTGTCGAGCATCTCCAGGAAGGACATGTCCGAGGAGATGCCGTCCACCTCGTACGTGGACATCGCGCCGTCGGCGTCGGCGTTCTTCTGGCGCCAGACGCGCAGGGTGAGCTTCATGCGTAGCTCCGCTGGGTGGGGTGGACGTACTCGAAGACGAGGTCTTCCTTGTGCAGGACGGGAGCTTCGCCGGTGGCGGTGAACTCCCAGGCGGCGGCGTACGAGAACTCCTCGTCCACGCGTGCCGCCTCTCCGTCCGGGGTCTGGGACTCCTCGCGGAAGTGGCCGCCGCAGGATTCGGCGCGGTGCAGGGCGTCGAGGCACATCAGCTCGGCGAGCTCCAGGTAGTCGACGATGCGGTTGGCCTTCTCCAGGGACTGGTTGAACTCCGCTCCGGTGCCGGGGACCTTGATGCGGCGCCAGAACTCGTCGCGGATCTGCGGGATGCGCTCCAGGGCCTTGCGCAGGCCGGTCTCGGTGCGGGCCATGCCGCAGAACTCCCACATGACTTCGCCGAGTTCGCGGTGGAAGGAGTCGGGGGTGCGGTCGCCGTCGACGGCGAGCAGGAGGTTCAGCCGGTCCTCGGTCTCGGCCACCGCCTCCTGGACGGCCGGGTGTTCCGCGTCGATCCGGCCCTTGTGGGGGTTGCGGGCGAGGTAGTCGTTGATGGTGGCGGGAAGCACGAAGTAGCCGTCGGCGAGGCCCTGCATGAGCGCGCTGGCGCCGAGCCGGTTCGCGCCGTGGTCGGAGAAGTTGGCCTCGCCGATGGCGAAGAGGCCGGGGACGGTGGTCTGGAGGTCGTAGTCGACCCACAGGCCGCCCATCGTGTAGTGCACGGCGGGGTAGATCCGCATCGGCACCTCGTACGGGTTCTCCGCGGTGATCCGCTCGTACATGTCGAAGAGGTTGCCGTACTTCTCCTCGACCTTCTTCCTGCCCATGCGCCGGATGGCGTCGGCGAAGTCGAGGTAGACGCCCTGGCCGCCGGGGCCCACGCCCCGGCCCTCGTCGCACACGTTCTTCGCCGCGCGCGAGGCGATGTCGCGCGGCACCAGATTGCCGAAGGATGGGTAGACGCGCTCCAGGTAGTAGTCGCGCTCGTCCTCGGGGATCTCGTGCGGCGGCCGCTGGTCGCCCTTGGCCTTCGGCACCCAGATCCGGCCGTCGTTGCGCAGCGACTCGCTCATCAGCGTCAGCTTGGACTGGTGGTCGCCGGTGCGCGGGATGCAGGTGGGGTGGATCTGCGTGAAGCAGGGGTTGGCGAAGTACGCGCCGCGCCGGTGGGCCCGCCAGACGGCGGTGGCGTTGGAGTTCATGGCGTTCGTCGACAGGTAGAAGACGTTGCCGTAGCCGCCGGAGGCGAGGACGACGGCGTCCGCGAAGTACGTGTCGATCCTGCCGGTGATCAGGTCGCGGGCGACGATGCCGCGGGCCCGCCCGTCGACGACGATGAGGTCCAGCATCTCGGTACGCGGATGCATCTGCACGTTCCCGGCGGCGATCTGCCGGCTCAGCGCCTGGTAGGCGCCGAGGAGCAGCTGCTGGCCGGTCTGGCCGCGCGCGTAGAACGTGCGGGACACCTGGACGCCGCCGAAGGAGCGGGTGTCGAGCAGTCCGCCGTACTCACGGGCGAACGGCACGCCCTGCGCCACGCACTGGTCGATGATCTCCACCGAGATCTGCGCGAGGCGGTGCACGTTGGACTCGCGGGCGCGGAAGTCGCCGCCCTTGACGGTGTCGTAGAAGAGGCGGTGGACCGAGTCGCCGTCGTTGCGGTAGTTCTTCGCGGCGTTGATGCCGCCCTGCGCGGCGATGGAGTGGGCGCGGCGCGGCGAGTCCTGGTAGCAGAACTGCACGACGTGGTAGCCCTGTTCGGCGAGGGTGGCCCCGGCGGAGCCGCCCGCCAGACCGGTGCCGACGACGATCACGGTGTGCTTGCGGCGGTTGGCGGGGTTGACCAGCTTGGCCTGGAAGCGGCGGGTGTCCCACCGGTCGGCGATGGGGCCGCCGGGGGCCTTGCTGTCGACGAGCGGCTCACCGGTCGCGTACGCGGAGTACTCACGGGAGTGCTTCATGGTTCAGCTCACCAGTCCGGTCATGACGGCAACGGGTACGGAGACGAAGCCGACGGTCAGCACCAGGGCGAGACCGTTGGCGAGGGGCTTGAGGACGCGGTCGCGGGCGGCGGTGCCGACGCCGAGCGTCTGCGCGGCGCTCCACAGGCCGTGCCGCACGTGGAAGCCGACGGCGACCACGGCGGTGATGTAGATGACGTTGCCGTACCAGGTCGAGAAGGTGTCGATGACGTTCTGGTACGGGCGCAGGTGCTCGTAGCCGCCGGGGTGGACGGTGCCGGTCGTCAGGTCGAGGACGTGCCAGACGATGAACAGCGCGAGGATGACGCCGCCCCAGCGCATGGTGCGGGTGGCGAAGCTCGCCTGCGCCCTCTTGTGCGCGTACTTGGTGGGGCGCGCCCTGATGTCGCGGCGGCTCAGCTGGTAGGCGGCGGTGGCGTGCGCGACGACCGCGGCGACCAGCACGACGCGCACCAGCCAGAGCGTCCACTCGTAGTGCATGAAGGGCTCACCGAGCGTGCGGAGCCAGTGGGCGTACGCGTTGATCTCGGCCGGGCCGAAGAAGATCTTGAGGTTCGCGAACATGTGCGCGAACAGGTAGAGCAGCATGATCAGACCGCTCACCGCCATCATGGTCTTCTTGCCGATGGTCGAGTCCCAGAGCGTGCGGGTCATGGACGGCCGTTGGTCCGTCCGCGTTGCCAGAGCCATGTCGGCGACGCTACGGCCGGATGTACCGATCGGTCCAAGAGATGGTTCGGCTCATCTCGATAGCCTGGGCCTATCGTGCGGCGTAGGGTGCCCTCATGCAGTTCCAGCAGCTCCTCTACTTCATCGCGGTCGCCGAGACGCGGCACTTCACACGCGCCGCGGAGTCGGTCCACGTCTCGCAGCCGTCCCTGTCCCAGCAGATCAGGGCCCTGGAGAAGGAGCTCGGCGCGGAGCTGTTCAGCCGGGCCCGCGGCAACATCACGCTGACCGACGCGGGCGAGGCGCTGCTGCCGCTGGCCCGCCGCATCCTCGCCGACGCGGACACCGCGCGGATCGAGGTGCAGGAACTGGCGCAGTTGCGCCGCGGCCGCATCCGGCTCGGCGCGACCCCGAGCGTGTGCACGGGGCTGCTGCCCGAGGTGCTGCGCGCCTTCCACGACCGGCATCCGGGGATCCAGCTGCTCATCGAGGAGAGCGGCTCCCACGATCTCGTACGCGAACTGGCGCGCGGGGCGCTGGACCTGGCCCTGGTGGTACTGCCGCTGCCGAGTCCGTCGCCCGCGCTGACCACGGTGGAGCTGCTGCGGGAGGACCTGGTCGTGGTGTCGTCCCCGCGGACGCGGCGCCGGCTCGGCGGGGCCGTGCGGATCGCCGACCTCCAGGGTGAGCGCCTGGTGATGTTCCGGCACGGGTACGACCTGCGGGAGCTCACCGTCGCCGCATGCCGTGCGGAGGGGTTCGAACCGGAGTTCGCGGTGGAGGGCGGCGAGATGGACGCGGTGCTGGGGTTCGTACGGGCGGGGCTCGGGGTGGCGGTCGTGCCGCGCATGGTGGCGGAGCGGTCGGGGTCGGATCTGCGGGTGACGCGGCTCTCGCGGCCGAGCCTGCACCGGACGATCGCGCTGGCGCACCGCAGTGACGTGGCTCCGCCGCGGGCTGCGCGGGAGCTTCAGCGCATGCTGCTGGCTGGGCGGTGAGGGCTCGGGCGGTGGGGGTCGTATGCCGGGTGCGGGTTTCGTGGGGTTGCGCGCGCAGTTCCCCGCGCCCCTGACGGGGCGCGTTCCCGCACCCGGCGGTCAGCCCACCGCGTCCGCCAGCGCCAGTTCGTGCAACCGGTCCGGCGGCCCCGGCCGCGCGTAGTACCAGCCCTGAGCCGTGTCGCAGCCCAGCTCACGCAGCTGATCCGCCTGATGGCCCGTCTCCACGCCCTCGACCGTGACCGCGAGGTCCAGGCTGTGGGCGAGCGCGACGATGCCCTCGACGATCTTCAGGTCGACGGGGTCGGCCGGGAAGTGCTGCATGCCCTGGGTGAAGGAGCGGTCGAGCTTGAGCACGCTCACCGGCAGCCTGCGCAGATTGGCGAGGTTGGAGTAGCCCGTGCCGAAGTCGTCGAGCGCGATGTCGACGCCCATCTCCGCGAGCCTGCGCAACGGCTTGAGCAGGTCGTCGTCGGCTCCTATCAACGCGGACTCGGTGACCTCCAGGCAGAGCGCGCCCGGCGCGAGGCCCTCGCGCTCCAGGATGTCGACGGTGTCGGAGACAAGGCCCGGATGGGTGAGCTGCATGGGCGACAGGTTGACGTTGACCCGCAGCGGCGCGGTGTCCGCCCCGTCCCGCGCGTGCGACTCCCAGAGGCGGGCCTGGCGTACGGACTCCTCCAGGACCCAGCGGCCGAGCGGCACGATCAGGCCGGTGTGCTCGGCGAGCGGGATGAACCGGTCCGGGCCGATGATCCCGTGCTGCGGGTGCAGCCACCGCACCAGCGCCTCGGCGCCGCGCACACTGCCGTCGCCGAGGTGCACCAGCGGCTGGTACTCGATGAAGAACTCGCCGCGCTCCAGGGCGGCGGGCAGCGCGGTGGTCAGGCCGTGCCGGGTGATGGCGCGGGCGTCGGCCTCCGGGTCGGCGATCTCGTACCGGTTGCCGCCCGCGGACTTCGCGCGGTACATCGTGATGTCGGCGCTGCGCAGCACCTCCGCCGCGCCGCGCTCGCCCGCCGGGCCCTCCACGATGCCGATGCTGCCGCGCACGGTCAGCTCGCGGCCGTCGACACGGACCGGGGCGGCCAGGGCGTTCATGATGCGCCCGGCGAGCTCGTCGACCTCGGTCTCGGTGTCGGGGCCCGTGGTGAGCGCCACGAACTCGTCGCCGCCGAGCCGGGCCACCATCTCGCCGGGCGCGGTCGCGCAGGACTGGAGCCGGTCGGCGACCTCGACGAGCAGCCGGTCGCCCGCCGCGTGCCCGAGGCTGTCGTTGACGGTCTTGAAGCCGTCGAGGTCGAGGTAGCAGAGGCCGAACCGGGCGCCCTCGCCCGCCGCGAGGGCCTTCTCCAGGCGCTCGAAGAACAGCGTGCGGTTGGGCAGGCCGGTGAGCGCGTCGTGGGTGGCCTCGTAGCGCAGGCGGAGGTTGAGCAGCCGCCGCTCGGTGGTGTCCTCCATCAACGCCAGCTGGTACTGCGGCAGGCCGTCCGCGTCCCGCAGCAGGGAGACCGTCAGGTTCGTCCACAGGACCGTGCCGTCGGGGCGGTAGAAGGCCTTCTCCACGCGGTAGTGCTCGCGCTCGCCGCGCACCAGCTCCTCGTACAGCTTCCATACGTGGGGCGAGTCGTCGGGGTGGGTCCACTCGGCCGCGTTGCGGCCGCGCAGGTTGCTCTCCAGGCCGCCGAACATGCGCACCAGCGCGTCGTTGACCTCCAGGATCGTGCCGTCGAGGCCCGCGATGCCGATGCCGATGGCCGCCCCGTGGAAGACGGCCCGGAAGCGTGCCTCGCTCGCGTGCAGGGCTTCGGCGACGGCGCTGCGGGCGCTCAGCGCGGCGCGGGAGATCGCCTCCTGCTCGGTGAGGGTGCGCTCGCGCAGTGCCTGTGCGAAGCCGGCCGCGACCGCATGCTGGATCCGCGCGCTGCGGGCCCGCAGCTCCTCCTGGGACCCGTCGCCCCCGCAGTACAGGACCAGGTAGGCGTCGACGCAGTCGAGGGTGCGGCTCAGCGCCTCGGGGTCGGTGCAGTGCGTGTCGATGAGGGCGGCGCCGACCGCGTGCCCCTGCGAGGCGTCGAAGAACCGCTCCTGGAGCGCGTCGCGCAACCGCCGGGCGAGCGGCACCAGTTGTTCCTCGAACTCGGGACGGGTCAGCGAGGTCGCCGTCACCGGGAAGATGGCGCGGCTCCAGATGGTGGCGAACCTGCGGATTCTCCCCTCCGGCCCGTCCGGCTCGGCGCTCAACGCTTTCGTCCCACGCCCGCGAACCCCGAGAAGGAGTAGGGGTCCTCCTCGTCGGGCGCCGTGTCGGGCCGCCAGTGCGGCATCGGCACCAGGCCGGGTTCCACCATGTCGTATCCCTCGAAGAACCGCGCGATCTCGTCGCGCGAGCGCATGATCAGCGGATTGCGGATGTCCTTGTATACACCGACCGTGCCGTCGGCCTGCTCGGGGGGAACCGGAATCCCTTCGTACGAGGCGTGGGTGACCACGATCAGGCTGCCGGGCGCGAGGGCGTCCCGCAGCTCGGCGACCGCCGCGCAAGGATCGTACGCGTCCTCGACGAAGTGCAGGACGGCCACGAGCAGCAGGGCCACCGGGCGCTCCAGGTCGAGGAGCGCCTCGACCTGCGAACTGCCCAGAATGTCCCGGGGTTTGCGCAGGTCCGCGGCGACCACCGCGGTCTGTTCATCGCCGTCGAGGACCGCCTCGCTGTGCGCGACGGCGACCGGGTCGTGGTCGACGTACACGACGCGTGCCTCGTCGCTGGCCTGCCGCGCGACCTCGTGGACGTTGCCGAAGGTGGGGATGCCGGAGCCGATGTCGAGGAACTGGGTGATGCCCTGGTCGACGGCGTACCGCACCGCTCGCCGCATGAAGGCGCGGTTGGCCTGCATGACCTTCGGCAGGCCCGGCATGAACTCCATGGCCCTGCGGCCGGCCTCCCGGTCCACCTCGAAGTTGTGCGAACCGCCCAGGTAATAGTCGTAGATGCGGGACACGCTGGGCATCGAGATGTCGATGCCGAGCGGGGCCCAGGCGGGACGCTCCATCAGGACTCCAAGGCATAGGGGGTGACGCGGGCGATCCGTATGTTCGAGGGTGAGGCTACTGATCGTCCGGCAAGGGAGCGAGCCAAAACGGAAATTGGCCGTCCGTTCTCGGTCACTGCCTGCGGCAAGTGCCGTACGCCACACAGAAGACCGGTCCGTTCCCCTTCCCTTTTGCGGCGGGAGGGGGGACGGACCGGTCGGCCGTGCCCGTGGGGGGTCCTTGGGGGGTTACCGGGGGGCGCCCACCGTCTTGCCGTCGGGGCTCACGGCGTACCAAGTGCCGCCCACGCCCTGGCCGTTGGTGTCGCCCGGCTTCTTGTCGCCGGCGAAGGTGTACAGCGGCCAGCAGTCGATCGTCTGCTGCTTGCCGCCGTCCGGGCGGTCGTAGGTCATGTAACCCTTCTTGGTGATGCCCTTGGTGTCGGCCTTGTCGACGGGGGCGACGGCGGGCCACTTCTCGGCGCAGGCGCCCACGCAGTTGGACTTGACCGGCCAGGCGGAGTCCTTGGTGAAGCGGTAGACGGTCATGCCGTTCCTGTCGACGACGATCTCGCCGAGCTCCGGGTCCTCGCGGGTGGACAGGCCCGCGGGGTCGGCGGGGGCGGCCCCGGGCGGGGCGGTCTTGTCGGGCGCGGTCTCGGAGGGGGCGGTTCCGGCCGCCGGGGGTGAGGCCTTCTTGCCGTCGGGGGCAGCGGCGTACCAGGCGCCGCCGACGCCCTGGCCCTTGGCGTCACCGGGCTTGATGTCCTTCGCGTACCGGTACATCGGCCAGCCGTCGATCGTGAGCTGCTTGGTGCCGTCGACGCCCGTGACCTCGCCGAGCAGGGACCCGTCGACGCCCGGCGCGGCCTTCGCGCCGTCGGCGGGCGCGGCGGGCCAGAGCTTGAGGCAGGCGGCGTCGCAGTTGGACTTGGGCGGCTGGGCGGTGTCCTTGTCGAAGCGGTAGAGCGTGAAGCCCGCGCTGTCGGTGACGACCTTGCCGAGCTTCTTGCTGTCCCATACGGCGAGCTGTCCGGCCGGCTTCGCCTTGGCGCCCGCGCCCTCGTCCGCGGCGCCGGAGTCGGCTCCGTATCCGTCGCCCGCGCCGTAGCCGCCGTCCTTGGCGGGCGCTTGGTTGCCCACGTTCTGGCCGTTCGGGGACTGGTCGCTCTTCTCCTGGCCACACGCCGTCGTCAGCGCCAGCAGGGCCGCAGCCGTCGCTACGAGCGAGGCGCTCCGCCAGGCCCGAGGGGCTCGCCCACTTGGATGCCGCATCTGTAACTCCCGCTGTCCGCTTGGATGTTGTGGCGCCGGTTTGCGTCACACATGGCCCTAGGTACGGGCGGGGGCGGCCGTCGCGTTCAACCGGTCCCCGAAATTCTTCGCGCGTACCGCGGACACGGGGTGGGCGGACGCGCGACGACGGGGCGTCAAGCCGGGGCCGCGGCGCCTCATCCGTTCGGGCTATTCGGCCGTCTTCCGGCATGCATGGGGTGGACGTCGCCCATGCTCTCGGTCGTGCATGGAACTTCGCGGGTCCTGTCGTCCGTCGTCTCACGCGTACTGACGCTCCTGGCACTGGCGTTGCTGCTCGGCGCCTCCGCCACCACCGGTGCGGCCGTGGCCGACGACTGCGCGTACGCGTCGATCGGCAAGGGCGGTTCCTCCTCGGGCGGCACGGTGGCCGCGTCCGGCAACGGCGCGGACTGCTGGGCGGGACCCACGCACCGCCCGAAGCCGCCACCCCCTCCCCCCCCCCCCCCCCCCCCCCCCCCCCCCTCCCCCCCCCCCCCCCCTTCCCCCCCTCCCCCCCCCGCCCCCCCCCCCCCCCCCCACCCCCCCCCACCCCCCCCCCACCCCCCCCCCTCCCCCCCCCCCCCACCCCCCCCACCCCCCCCCCCCCCCCCTCCTTCCTGTCCCTGCCCAGCACACCCCTCTCCTC
>NZ_JAFEXF010000549.1 GCF_016905445.1 Streptomyces sp. G44 | reverse complement strand
ATACATCCCCTTTATGGTAAACGAAATATTGATATGCTTTTTGACTTACTTGAATAGTGGAGGCCGTTAACAAAATCAGTGTCATCATTGATTTAAAAGCAGCATACATTGGTTCAAACATGAAGTGACCATTTGGAAAACGCTCACTTGTTCTGGCACTATACTTTGAAATCGTAATTGCAGCGATTCCAGAAACCAGTGTTATTATTGTAAAGTAACTATCTACGAACAACGCTTGAATCTGGGTAATATAATAAACAACAATTCCCAAACTGCCCATCAGCAAATTCATCGCAAGTCCGACCATAAATGCACGTTGCTCAATCTTTTTTTGAGTCATAATATTTTTCCGTATTAATTTAATTGTTTTCTCGCTTCGCGAACTGCCTATGCACTTCTACAC
>NZ_JAFEXF010000548.1 GCF_016905445.1 Streptomyces sp. G44 | reverse complement strand
GGACCAAGATGGTCACCAAGGAGGTTTTGGTGCCCGATGCGGAGCCGGAACCCGGCACGCTCGCGGCGACCGTGCGCGAGGCCAGCCGGATCAACGCCACCTTGGACCCGGACACCGGGCAGAGCTCCTGGGACGGAGTGACCCGCACCCACGCGCAGGGGACCGAGTACGAGATCGACATGGGGGACGGCTGGAAGGCCGTCTACCGGCCCTATAAGGAGAACGACCCCGCCAGCACGGCATACTCGCTGCGCGGCCAGCTCGAGGTCCACGCGCCGCCCGGCGCCGGACACGGCAAGGAACTCGTGGAGCGGCTGGAACAGCTGCACCTCATGAACAAGCCCATGACCGCCGCCGAGGGCGAGTGGACCTACCTGTCGAACAACATCAAGGCGCAGGGCCTGGGC
>NZ_JAFEXF010000547.1 GCF_016905445.1 Streptomyces sp. G44 | reverse complement strand
ATGTGAATACTGTCTGATTCGACCAATTCAAGAAGTAAAGGCGAATCTGGATAGCTGTAGTTGATGGCATTGCGAATGAGATTATCAAAGACACGAGCTATTTTTTCGGTGTCTACTGTTGCAAGAACATTTTTTTGTAAGTTGAGTTGCCAATTTAGATTCTTTTCTTCCAAGAGAGGTAAAAACTCAAAGGTCAGCTGTTCAAGCATTAAACTTAAATCAGTCGTTTCTGTCTGCAAAACGATCGTGGTCAAATTGAAGCGTGTGATCTCGAAGAATTCACTGATCAATAGTTCCAGCCGTTGGGCTTTTTGTAAAGCAATCTCCGTGTAACGATTCCGCATCGCATTGGATAATTGTGGTTCTTCTTTTAGAAGAGTCAGATAACCTATGACACTTGTCAGAGG
>NZ_JAFEXF010000546.1 GCF_016905445.1 Streptomyces sp. G44 | reverse complement strand
AGACGCCAGATAATGCCTCTGGAATTTTCAGCGAGGAAGCGCAAGAAGTGGTGTATATATACGATCGCAGCGATACGGCACCAGTCACAGTCAGATATAAAGATACAGACGGTAACGAATTAAGCGACCCAACGATTCTGAGTGGGAAAGTCGGACTACCATATGCCAGTGAAGCCAAAGAAATCCCAGGATGGAATGTAGTAGAGACGCCAGATAATGCTTCTGGAATCTTGGGCGAGGAAGCGCATGAAGTGGTGTATATATACGATCTCAGCTATAAGGAACCAGGCACAGTGAGGTATATAGTTACTGCCTGTAACGAATAAAGCTACCCAGCTATTGTAAGTGTGAAAGTCGGACTACTATATGCCAGTGAAGCCAAAGAAATCACAGGTTGGTATGTAGTAG
>NZ_JAFEXF010000545.1 GCF_016905445.1 Streptomyces sp. G44 | reverse complement strand
GGTGACGGGTGATAGGGAGAGGGGGCGACGACGAGCGTCAGCCGCTCTCGAAACGTGTAATCAAAGTACACTGCGTACGCGGATTATGCAACGTCCTCGGGTTGGGGAGGTCCACTTCTGCCCGTCGGGTCAGGGGCCGGACCTGAGGAACTGGCCTTTGGCGCCTGGCCAGATCAGCGTGGTGTCGTACGTCGTGCAGAAGTCGGCGAGGTCGGGGCGAGGCTCGGATGGAACGAGCATGACGCGCCTCGGTGTCGGGGTGAAGAACCGGCGCATGTCGATCAACGCGCCGAAGGCGGCGAGCATGTGAGTCCGCGTGGCACTGCCCGAGCAAGCGACGAGCTCGTTGGTGGTGTGGTCGAACAGGTCCACCGGCAAGGGGAGGAGTTCCCGCGCGGGGGTGACGTG
>NZ_JAFEXF010000544.1 GCF_016905445.1 Streptomyces sp. G44 | reverse complement strand
ATCCATCCCCGTTTTTTTTGGGAGACTTGTTTTTCAAAGTATAATCTTAAAATGCTAAAAATAAAAAAGAGCCCTAAAATTAGTTTAACCAGTCCTAATTCTAGAGATCATTTTTTAAATTAATTTTTATTCACTTTAGTAAATCAAAAGTTCATCCGTAACCCTTTGGGATAGAAATTTTTAACCGTACCCTGTACTAACTTACCAGGTCCAACCACTGTATCATCTACAGCTACGGCTACCCAACCTTTACCAGCAGTAGTTGTCGACAGAACGTCGCCATGCACATATTGACGCCACTCCTCAGCTGTAATTTTAACAACTTGTTGGAATTCATCAACGGGGAGGGCCATTAAAAGACTCTGGCTGGGTTCAAAACGATTTTTCTTAAATTCTCCCAGCTCTAATC
>NZ_JAFEXF010000543.1 GCF_016905445.1 Streptomyces sp. G44 | reverse complement strand
GTCGGCAGGCGCTCGAGGTGCTGGAGGGTGACGGTCCAGCTGCCGCCGTCGACGGGCTGCTGTGTTTCTGCCTTTGCGATGCCCTTAGGCAGTTCGGCGGCGGGCGTCGGATCAGACGCGGTGCTGTTCGCGTGGGTGCCTGCAGGGTTGGGCGTGATGTCGTGGTCGGCGGCGCAGCCGGAGGCGAGGAGCGAGGCGGCGAGCAGCGCGGTGGGCAGGAGTCGGCGCAGTTGAACGGACATGGTTTCCCCTGGTGTCGGATCACGCATCTTCGTGCGACGGGGATCCTGCCAAAACGCTGGCGGACGGCGGCCGGGGCCCGCGCGGGCCTCGTCCGCCGGGATCGATCGCGCGCCCCGGCCGCCGCCCTCGGCGGCGACGCGCAGCCGGAACAGAGCCTTGCCCGGGG
>NZ_JAFEXF010000542.1 GCF_016905445.1 Streptomyces sp. G44 | reverse complement strand
CTATTGGAGTGGACAGAATTATTGCTGAATCTAATGTTGCAAAGATGACATTCTATAAGTATTTTCCTTCAAAGGAAAAGCTAATAGAATCATGCCTTTACAAAAGGAATTCTGATATACAGTCTGCTATATTAGAAAGAATCAATACCAATGACCTACCTTTAGTTCAACTCAGAAGCTTATTTAATTGGTATATTGACTGGATGTACACAGAAGAATTTAATGGATGCTTATTTAAAAAGGCAACTATGGAAGTAGTGCAACTTTACCCATCGGTTAAAAATCCTATTAATGAATATAGAGAATGGCTCTATGAGCTTGTTTTTTCTATCTTAACTAAAATTCAGGTGGAGGAGGCCGGTGCATTGGCCGATCTATTACTTAATAGCCTCGATGGGGTTATTTATGGT
>NZ_JAFEXF010000541.1 GCF_016905445.1 Streptomyces sp. G44 | reverse complement strand
CTTCATAACCCATCTGGCGAATGGCTTGAATCGAATGCACTGTAGCATAATCAAATTCAACCCCTTGTCCAATTCGAATTGGGCCTGAACCTAGTACTACAATTGACTTGCGGTTCGAGACAATACTTTCATTTTCTAGCTCGTAGGTACTGTAGTAATACGGAGTTTGAGATTCAAATTCACCGGCACAAGTATCAATCATTTTATAAACAGGTGATAATCCCACTTGTTCACGATATGCTCGTACTTCTTTTTCGTTAGTTTTCCACATTTTGCCAATAACTTCGTCTGAGAAACCATTCTTTTTAGCTAACTCAAGAACATCAGCATTAAATGGCGTAGCAATTAGTTCCTGTTCGATTTCGTAGATGTGCAATAATTTATCCAAATAGTAAACGTTGATCTTAGTC
>NZ_JAFEXF010000540.1 GCF_016905445.1 Streptomyces sp. G44 | reverse complement strand
CCCTCCGATCGGTCGGCCGCAGGAGCCGCGCGGCATCCAGCACATCAGCCAGCCGGTGCTGGGCCGGGTCGGCGTAGCGCACGGCATTGGAGAAAACCACCGGTACCCCGCACGCATCGCCGAGCTGCACCGTCCGACCGGCCAGCCGCAATGAACCGGCGCCGGTGCCGGTATACCCGAGGAAGACGGCTTCCAGCCGCAGTCCCGCACCGGCCACGTGCCACGGAGCCAGCAGCTGCTCCGCTACATCAGCCCGCCCGCGCATCAACGCCTGCACCGGCTCCGAGGCGGGGCCGAGCAGGACCACCAGACCGTCCCCGAGATGCTCCTCAAGGACCGGCCAGGCCACCACCGGCACCCCGTCCACCGGCGCCGCTTGCGCGGCGGAAACGATCCGGCACAGATGCGCCC
>NZ_JAFEXF010000053.1 GCF_016905445.1 Streptomyces sp. G44 | reverse complement strand
GGATCGCGGGACGAGCGGCGCGGGACGCCGTGGACCGTCTCGACCCGGCCTCCGGGGTGCTGGCCCAGGCGGTGTGGGTGGAGGCGGGCCCAAGCCGCGTCGGCCGTCTGGTGCTCGTGGCGCATCACTTGGTGGTGGACGGGGTGTCCTGGCGGGTCCTGGTGCCGGATCTGCGGGCGGCGTGCGAGGCGGTGGCGGCCGGGCGCGAACCGGCGCTCGACCCGGTGGCGACCTCGTTCCGGCGCTGGGCGGAGCTGCTGTCCGCACAGGCGACCGATGAGCGGCGGGCCGCAGAGCTCGACACCTGGCTCGCCCTCCTCGGTGACGCTCAAGTCCCGGTGGCCGAACGCCCATTGAACCCTGACATCGACACCGTACGGACCCTGCGTCAGCGGACCTGGGTGGTGCCGGCACGGCACGCGGCCACACTCGTGGGCCGGACCACGGTCGCGTTCCACTGCGGGGTCGACGACGTTCTGCTGGCGGCTCTTGCGGGTGCGGTGGCGCGGTGGCGGCCGGAGACCGCCGGGGGACTCTTGGTGGATGTCGAGGGGCATGGCCGGGAGCCGTGGGAGGGTGTGGATCTGTCGCGTACGGTCGGCTGGTTCACCAGCGTGCGGCCGGTCCGGCTGGCCGCCGCGGGTGTGGATCTCGCCCACGTCCAAGCCGGTGGCCCCGCGGCCGGCAGGCTGTTGAAGGCGGTCAAGGAGCAGGCCCGCGCGGTCCCCGGTGACGGGCTCGGCCACGCGCTGCTGCGGCACCTCAACACCGAGACCGCCCCGGTTCTCGCCGCCGCCCCGGTGCCGCAGATCGGCTTCAACTACCTGGGCCGGTTCAGCACCGCCACGTCCGCCGTCGCCACCTCCGCCGTCGCCACGTCCGCCGTCGCCGCCTCCGCCACGGCCTCCGCCTGGCAGATGGCCGGCGAGACCACGATCGGCGGCACGGTCGCCCCGGACATGCCCCTGCCGCACGCCCTGGAGGCGAACGTCACCGTCCAGGACACAGCGGACGGACCCCACTTGGAGATCAGGCTGAGCTGGGCCGGTGGCCTGCTGGAGGAGGCGGAGGCCGAGCGGCTGGGCCGGGCCTGGGTGGCGATGCTCGGCGGCCTCGCCGCGCACACCGAGGACAGCGGCGCGGGCGGACACACCCCCTCGGACTTCCCCCTCCTCGACACCCTCACCCAGGACGGCGTCGAGCGGCTGGAGGCGGCGGTGCCGGGACTGGCCGACGTATGGCCGCTGTCGCCACTCCAGGAAGGCATGCTCTTCCACGCCGCCTTCGACGGCGACGGCCCCGACGCGTACCAGAGCCAGCGGGTGCTCGCCGTGGACGGGACGCTCGACACGGAACGGCTGCGCGCGGCATGGCAGCACCTGCTCGCCCAGCACGACGCGCTGCGGGCGAGCTTCCACCGCCTGCCGTCGGGACAGGCCGTGCAGGTCGTGTCGCAGGACGTGGAACTGCCGTGGCGCGAGGCGGACCTGACGGGCCTCCCGGAGGCGGAGGCGCTCGCCGAGGCGGAGCGGCTCGCCGCCCGCGACGCCGCCGCGCGCCTCGACCTGACGGCGCCGCCCCTCCTGCGCCTCCTCCTGATCCGTCTCGGCGAGGACCGGCACCGCCTGGTCGTCACCAGCCACCACATCGTGGCGGACGGCTGGTCGACACCGCTCCTGCTGAACGAAGTGTCCGAGACGTACGCGATGGACCACGCCACCCCGGTGCCGCCGCCGCCCGCTCGGAGCGCCTCGTACGGGAGCTACTTGGCCTGGCTGGCCCGGCAGGACAAGACGGCCGCGCGGGCGGCCTGGCGTGCCGAGCTGGCCGGTGCCGACGAGCCGACCCTCGTCGCCCCCGCCGACCCGAGCGGTGCGGCGCCCACCCCGACCGAGGAAGACTCGCTGCGCCTCCCCGAGAGCACGACGCGCGCCGTGACCGAACTGGCCCGCGCCCACGGACTGACGGTGAACACGGTGGTGCAGGGCGCCTGGGCCATGGTCCTCGCGCGCCTCGCCCGGCGCACGGACGTGGTGTTCGGCACCACCGTGGCGGGGCGGCCCGCGGAGCTCCCCGGCGTCGAGTCGGCGGTCGGCCTGTTCATCAACACGCTCCCGGTGCGCGTACGCCTCCACGCCCGCGAGCCGGTGCTCGCGATGCTCGCCCGCCTCCAGGAACGCCAGACCGCGCTCATGGCGCATCAGCACCTGGGGCTGACGGAGATCCAGGCGGCCGGCGGACCGGGCGCGACCTTCGACACCATGCTGATGTTCGAGAACTACCCGCGGACCAGGCCCCTGCTCCCCACCCCTGGCCGCGACGCGAGCCCGGCCATCGACGCGAGCCCGGCCATCGACGCGAGCCCGGCCATCGACACGAGCCCCCACCCCGGAACGAGCCCCCGCCCCGCCCCCGACGCGCACCCCACCCGGCAGGGCGGCGGCGACATCGCGCTCGCCCAAGTCGGCAGCCGGCTGGGAACCCACTACCCCCTGGCCGTCGGGGTCGTCCCGGACGACCGCCTCGGTATCCGCCTGACCTACCGGCCGGACGTGTTCGACGGGCGGCGCGCCCTGGACGCGGGCAGGCGGCTGGCCCGCGTCCTCGACCGGCTCACGGCCGATCCGGCCCTCAGGGTCGGCGACATCGACCTCCTGGAGAGCGCCGAGCGCACCACGGTCCTCGAACAGTGGAACGCCACCGACCGGCCCGTGCCCACCGGGACCCTGGGGGAAACTGTTCGAGGCACAGGCCCGCCGCACCCCGGACGCACCGGCCGTGATCGCGGCGGACCGGCAGTGGACCTACGCACGGCTCGGCCGCGCAGCAGGCCGCGTGGCGGACGAGGTGCGGGCACGCGGGGTGCGCCGCGGTGACCTGGTCGCCGTGGTGATGGAACGCTCGGCCGATGTCGTCGCCGTCCTGCTGGGCGTGTCCAGGGCGGGAGCGGCCTTCGTGCCGGTCGACCCGGCCCACCCCGCGGAGCGCGTCGCCCGCGTGCTGGCCGACGCCGACCCGGCGCTCGTCGTCTGCACGGCCACGACCGAGCCGGTGCTTCCGGCGCGCGCACCCCGGTGGGTGTACGACACCTCCGGGCCACCCGGCACCCCCGGCACCCCCGAGGCCCCCACGGGCCGCGCGCACCGGGCCGAGGACGGCAGGAGCGGCGCGACGGACCCGGCGTACGTCATCTACACGTCCGGTTCGACCGGGACACCGAAGGGCGTCGTCGTCACGCACGCCGGTATCGGCAACCTGGCGGCCGGCCAGATCGAGCGCTTCGCCGTAGGCCCGGACTCACGTGTCATGCAGCTGGCCTCATGGAGCTTCGACGCCGCCGTCTCCGAGATGTGCATGGCGCTCCTGTCGGGGGCGGCGCTCGTGGTGGCCCGCGCTGACCGGCTGCCGCCGCACGGCGCCCTCGCCGATGTAGCCGCCGAGTTCGGGGTGACGCACATGACGGTGCCGCCGTCGGTCCTCGCGACGGTGGACGCCCTGCCCGACACCGTCCGGACCCTGATCGTCGCCGGCGAGGAGTGCCCGCCGTTGCTGGCCGCACGCTGGTCTGACCGGCGGCTCGTCAACGCGTACGGCCCGACGGAGGTGACCGTCTGCGCCGCGATGAGCGAGCCGCTGCGCCCGGCGGGGGACGGCCCGGTGCCGGTCGGCAGGCCGCTCCTCAACACCCGGGCCTACGTCCTGGACGACTTCCTGCGGCCGGTCGCCCCCGGAACCGTCGGCGAACTGTACGTCGCGGGCCCGGGCCTGGCACGCGGGTACCTCCACCGGCCGGACCTGACGGCACAGCGGTTCGTGGCGTGCCCCTTCGGTACGCGGGGCGGGCCAGCCCGCATGTACCGGACGGGCGATCTGGCCCGGTGGACGGATGACGGTGAACTCCTCTTCGTGGGGCGTGCGGACGAGCAGGTGAAGGTCCGTGGGTTCCGGGTGGAGCCGGGGGAGGTCGAGGCGGTCCTGGCCGGGCATGACGCGGTGGTCCAGGCGGTCGTGGTGTCCCGGCAGGACGGTCCGGGGCAGAAGCGGCTGATCGGATACGTGGTCGCGGAGGGACCCGGCGCCCAGCAGCCCGGCGTCGGGCGGCCCGCCGTGGACCCGCACGGGCGGCCTGTCGCGGACCCGCAGGAGATACGTGCGTATGTGGCCGCCCGGCTGCCCGAGTACATGGTTCCGGCGGCCATCGTCGTCCTGGACGCGCTGCCGCTGACCGTCAACGGCAAGGTCGACCGGGCGGCGCTGCCCGCGCCGGACTTCGCCTCCCGGGTGGCCGGACGCGAGCCGCGCACCGAGACCGAACGCATCTTGTGCGGGCTGTTCGCCGAGGTGCTCGGTCTGGAGCGGGCCGGGGCCGCGGACGACTTCTTCGAGCTCGGCGGCGACTCGATCAGCTCCATGCAACTCGCCTCGCGGGCGCGCCACGCGGGCCTGGTGGTGACGCCCCGGCAGGTCTTCGAGGAGAAGACGCCGGAGTGCCTCGCCCGGGTCGTCGCAGCGGTCACGCGGGAAGCGGCGACGGTCGACGTGGGGGTGGGCGAGGTGCCCTGGACGCCCGTGATGCGGGCGTTCGGCGACCATGCCACGGCCGCCGGGTTCGCCCAGTGGGTGGTCCTCGGCGCCCCGGCCGGACTGAGCGGGGACGTACTGACCGCCGGCCTCGGCGCCCTCCTGGACCGGCACGACATGCTGCGGGCCCGCACGGCCCCCGGCGAGCCGAGGCTGATCGTCGGCGAGCCGGGCACGGTGGACGCGTCGGCCCTGGTCACCCGCGTCCCGGCGGCACCCGAGGAACTCGACGGCACGGGCATCGGACACGTGGCCGAGCGAGCGGCGCGTGAGGCCGCGGAGCACCTCGACCCGGCCTCCGGCGTGATGCTGCGCGCGGTATGGGTGGACGCGGGGCCCGGCCGGGACGGCCGGCTGGTCCTGGTGGCCAACCACTTGGTGGTGGACGGGGTGTCCTGGCGGATCCTGGTGCCGGACCTGCGGGCGGCGTGCGAGGCGGTGGCGGCCGGGCGCGAACCGGCGCTCGACCCGGTGGCGACCTCGTTCCGGCGCTGGGCCGAGCTGCTGACGGCGGAGGCCACCTGCGAGCGGCGGACCGCCGAACTCGACGACTGGCTGGCCCTGCTGGGCGAGCGCCAAGTGCCGCTGGCACAACGGGAACTGGACCCCGGTGTCGACACCGCGCGGACCCTGCGCCGCACATCCTGGACGGTGCCGCCCGCGCAGGCCGCCACCCTGGTGGGCCGGACCACGGCGGCGTTCCACTGCGGGGTCGACGACGTTCTGCTGGCGGCTCTTGCGGGTGCGGTGGCGCGGTGGCGGCCGGAGACCGCCGGGGGACTCTTGGTGGATGTGGAGGGGCATGGCCGTGAGCCGTGGGAGGGTGTGGATCTGTCGCGTACGGTCGGCTGGTTCACCAGCGTGCGGCCGGTCCGGCTGGCCGCCGCGGGTGTGGATCTCGCCCACGTGCAAGCCGGTGGCCCCGGGGCCGGCAGGCTGTTGAAGGCGGTCAAGGAGCAGGTCCGCGCGGTGCCCGGCGACGGGCTCGGCCACGCGCTGCTGCGGCACCTCAATCCCGGGACCGCCCCGGTTCTCGCCGCCGCCCCGGTGCCGCAGATCGGCTTCAACTACCTGGGCCGGTTCGCCACCGCCACGTCCGCTGCCGCCACCTCCGCCACGGCCTCCGCCTGGCAGATGGCCGGCGAGACCGCGATCGGCGGCACGGTCGACCCCGACCTGCCGGCCACCCACGTCCTCGAAGCCGGGGCGGCGGTGCGCGACACCCCCGACGGGCCCGAACTGACCCTCACCCTGAGCCACCCCGGCCTCCTGGTGCCGGAGGCGGAGGCCGAGCGGCTGGGCCGCGCCTGGGTGGCGATGCTCGGCGGCCTCGCCGCGCACACCGAGGACAGCGGCGCGGGCGGACACACACCCTCGGACTTCCCCCTCCTCGACACCCTCACCCAGGACGACGTGGAGGAACTGGAGGCGGCGGTGCCCGAAGTGGCCGACGTGTGGCCGCTGTCGCCGCTCCAGGAAGGCATGCTCTTCCACGCCACCTTCGACGAGGCCGAGCCGGACGTCTACGAAGGCCAGCGAGCCCTGGCGCTGGACGGGCGGCTGGACGCGGGCCGGCTGCGCGCCGCGTGGGAGACCGTGCTGCACAGGCATCCCGGTCTGCGGGCCAGCTTCCACCGCCTCGCGTCCGGCGAGGTCGTGCAGGCGGTGGCGCACCACGTCGAACTTCCCTGGCGCGAGGCCGACTTGTCGGGGCTCCCCGAGACGGAGGCGTACGCCGAGGCGGAACGCCTGGCCGGGGGCGAGCGGGCGGAGCGGATCGACGTGACGCGGGCGCCGCTGCTGCGCCTCCTCCTGATCCGCTTCGGCGAGGACCGGCACCGGCTGGTCCTCACGAGCCACCACCTCACGATGGACGGCTGGTCCCTGCCGGTCCTGATCGGCGACCTCCAGGCGGCGTACGAGGCACACGCCACCGGCGGCGGCGACGGACGGGACGGGCGGGGCCTGCCACCGGTCACCACCTACCGCGACTACCTGGCGTGGCTGGACCGGCAGGACAAGGCGGTGGCCCACGACGCCTGGCGGGCGGAGCTGGCGGGCCTCGACGAACCGACGCTGGTCGTCCCCGCGGAGTCGGTCCGGGTGCCCGTGATACCCGACCGCATCCGCTTCGCGTTCCCCGAGGAGGTGTCGCGGGGCGTCGCCCGGCTGGCCCGTGACCGCGGCCTGACCGTCAACACCGTGGTGCAGGGCGCGTGGGCGCTGCTGCTCGCACGGCTCGCCGGGCGCCAGGACGTGGTGTTCGGCGCGACCGTGGCAGGACGGCCGACGGACCTGCCCGGCGCGGAGTCGGCCGTCGGACTGTTCATCAACACCGTGCCCGTGCGCGTACCGCTGACGGCCGGACAACCGGTCTGCGACATGCTCGCCGGACTCCAGCGGCGGCAGGCGGCGCTGATGGCCCATCAGCACGTCGGTCTCGCGGAGATCCACCGGCTCGCGGGTCCCGGCGCGGTCTTCGACACCCTCGTGGTGTACGAGAACTATCCGCACCCGCCCGCGCACGCCTCCGCACCCGGCTCCCCGCGCATCCGCCCCGCCGGATCGCCGCAGGACATGGGCCACTACCCCCTGACGTTCGTCGTGTCGCCCGGGGAACCCCTGCACGGCGACTTCGTCTACCGGCCGGACGTGTGCGACCGCGCCCGCGCCGAGGACATGGTCGCCTCGCTGGTACGGATCCTGGAGCAGCTGGTCGCCGACCCGGCCGCGCCCGTGGGCCGGGTCGACGCCGTCACCGCCGCCGGGCGCGACCTCGTCGTACAGGAGTGGAACCGGACGCGGGAACCGGCGGACGGCGCGGCTCCCCTGCCCGCACTGTTCGCGCGGCAGGCGGAGCGGACACCCGACGCGGTGGCACTGAGCACGGGAGAACACGCGCTCACCTACCGTGAGTTGGCGGACCGGGCCGGGCGTCTCGCCCGGTATCTGACGCGGTTCGGCGTCGGCCCGGAGTGCCGGGTCGCCGTCGTCGGCGAGCGGTCGGCGGCGACGGTGGAGGCACTCCTCGCGGTGTCGACGGCCGGCGGCGCGTTCGTGCCGGTGGACGCCGCGTACCCGGCGGAGCGGATCGCGTACCTGCTGGCCGACGCGGCCCCCTCGGCGGTGGTGTGCACGGAGCGGTCGCGCGGCGCGGTGCCCGCCGGATTCACCGGCCGGGTCGTGGTGACCGACGATCCGCGCGTCGCGGACGAGGTACGGCGGTGCGCGGGCGGCCCGGTGCGGGACGACGAGCGCACGGCGCCCCTTGTGGCGGCCAACGCCGCGTACGTCATCCACACGTCGGGCTCCACGGGAGCGCCCAAGGGCGTCGTCGTCACCCACGCGGGCCTCGGCAACCTCGCACGGGCGCAGATCGACCGCTTCGGTGTGCGAACCGGCTCCCGCGTGCTGCAATTCGCCTCGCCGAGCTTCGACGCCGCGGTCTCCGAACTGTGCATGGCACTCCTCTCGGGCGGCGCCCTGGTGGTGGCCGCGCCGGACGAAATGCCGCCGCGCGTGTCGCTGGACGAGGCGGTACGACGGTCCCGGGCGACCCACGTCACCGTGCCGCCCGGCGTCCTCGCGGCCGAGGAACGGCTGCCCGGAGCACTGGAGACCGTGGTCGTGGCGGGCGAGGCGTGCCCGCCGGGACTCGTCGACCGGTTCGCGCCGGGGCGGCGCGTGGTCAACGCGTACGGCCCCACCGAGACGACCGTGTGCGCGGCGATGAGCCACCCGCTGCCGGCCGGGCGCGACATGGTGCCCCTGGGACACCCGATGGCGAACGTACAGGTGTTTGTCCTCGACGCGTTCCTGCTGCCCGCGCCACCCGGTGTGGCCGGTGAGGTGTACGTCGCCGGGGCCGGGCTCGCCCGCGGCTACCTGGGGCGGGCGCCGCTGACTGCGGAGCGGTTCGTCGCCTGCCCGTTCGGGGCGGGGGAGCGGATGTACCGCACCGGGGACGTGGCGCGGTGGACCCGCGAGGGCGAACTGCTCTTCGTCGGCCGCGCCGACGACCAGATCAAGGTACGCGGACACCGGATCGAACCCGGCGAGATCGAGGCGGCCCTGACCGCCCATCCCGACGTCGTGCAGGCCGTCGTCGTCGCGCGCCGGGACCACGCCGACGGCAGCCGCCTCGTCGCCTACGTCGTCGCGGACCCCGCGCGGCCCACCGCAGAGGACCCGGCCGCCGCGCTGCCCGCCCACCTGCGGGAGCGGCTGCCGGACCACATGGTGCCGACGGCGTTCGTGCCGCTCGACCGGCTGCCGCTCACCGTCAACGGCAAGGTGGACCGGGCCGCGCTGCCCGCCCCGGACTTCGCCGAGCGGGTCACGGGGGGCGCGCCGCGCACCGAGACCGAGCGGATCCTGTGCGAGCTGTTCGCCGAGGTCCTCGGCCTGGAGCGGGTCGGGGTCGGCGACAGCTTCTTCGAGCTGGGCGGCGACTCGATCATGTCGATGCAGCTCGCCGCCCGGGCACGCGCCGCGAAGCTGCTGCTGACGTCACGTCAGGTGTTCGAGGAGAAGACCCCCGGGCGGCTCGCGGAGGTGGCGGGCGCCGTCGCCCCCCATGCGGCCGCCGCCGACGCCGCCGACGGCATCGGTGTCGGCGAGGTGCCCTGGACGCCCGTGATGCGGGCGCTGGGCGAGCGGGCCGCGCGGCCCGGCTTCGCCCAGTGGACGGTCCTCGGCGCCCCGGCCGGGCTCGGCACGAAGACCCTGGCGGAGGGTCTGGCGGCCCTGCTCGACACGCACGACATGCTGCGGGCGCGCACGGTCCCCGGCGAGCCGAAGCTGATCGTCGGCGAACGGGGAACGGTGGACGCCGCGCACCTGGTCACCCGGGTGGCCGCGGCGGACGCGGACACCGACGCGGCCCTGGACCGGATCGCGGGCCGGGCGGCGCGCGAGGCGGTGGAGCACCTCGACCCCGCCTCCGGCGTCCTCGTGCGGGCCGTCTGGGTCGACGCGGGCCCCGGACGCACGGGCCGGATCGTCCTGGTGGTGCACCACCTGGTGGTGGACGGCGTGTCCTGGCGGATCCTCGTGCCGGACCTGCGGGCGGCGTGCGAGGCGGTGGCCGCCGGACGCGCACCGGCGCTCGACCCGGTCGGCACATCGTACCGGCGCTGGGCGGAACTGCTGACACGGCAGGCGCTCGGCGAGCGGCGCGTCGCCGAACTCGACGACTGGCTGGCCCTGCTCGGCCCACCGCGACCACCCCTCGGCAGCCGGGAACCGGACCCCGAACGGGACACCGTACGCACCCTGCGGCACCGGACGTGGACCCTGCCGCCCGAGCAGGCCGCCACCCTCGTGGGCACGGCCCCGGCCGCCTTCCACTGCGGCGTCGACGACGTCCTCCTCGCCACCCTGGCCGGAGCGGTCGGACACTGGCGGCCGGAGACCGCCCCCGGGCTCCTCGTCGACGTCGAAGGACACGGCCGCGCACCACTGGAGGGCGTGGACCCGCTGCGCACGGTGGGCCTGTTCACCAGCGTGCGTCCGGTGCGCCTCGACGTGAGCGGTGCGCACTTGGACGCCGCTATGGCGGGCGGCACGGCTGCCGGTAGCTTGGTGAAGGCCGTCAAGGAACAAGTCCGGGCGGTGCCCGGGGACGGCCTCGGCCACGCACTCCTGCGGTATCTCAACCCCGTGACGGGCCCGGTCCTTCAGGCCGCGCCGGCCGCGCGGATCGGCTTCAACTACCTGGGCCGGTTCGCGGCGGGCGGCGGCGCGGACGGCGGGAGCGGGGCGGGGCCCGTCCGGCCGTGGCAGCCGGCCGGTGAGAGCGCGATCGGCGGATCGGCCGACCCGGGCATGCCCGCCACCCATGCGGTGGACGCGGTGGCGGCGGTGAGGGACACCGCCGGCGGGCCGGAGCTGACGATCACCCTGAGCTGGGCGAGCGGACTGCTGGAGGAGGCGGACGCGCGGCGACTCGGCGACACCTGGCTGAAGATGCTGGCCGGTCTCGCCGGTCACACCCTCGACCCCACGGCGGGCGGACACACACCCTCCGACTTCCACCTCCTCGACCTCGCACAACACCAGATCGACGAACTCGAAGCCGGATTCTCCGCCGACCAGACATGACCGCCGGGCACCGGACGCCGTCAGGCACCAGCCGTTGTGAGGAGACAGCACGATGACCCGACCCCAGCCCCGAACCCGATCGCTCGTCGAGGACGTCTGGCCCCTCTCTCCCCTCCAGGAAGGGATGCTGTTCCACGCCTCCTTCGACGACCACGGCCCGGACGTGTACACCGTGCAGTCGGCGGTGGACGTCAACGGCCCCGTGGACACGGATCGGCTGCGGGCGTCGTGGGACGCGCTGCTGACCCGGCACGCCGCGCTGCGGGCCTGCTTCAGGCCCGTCACCGGCGCCCACATGGTGCAGGTCATCCCGCGCGAGGTCGTGCTGCCCTGGCGGGAGGCGGACGTCTCCGGGCTCGGCGAGGCCGCGGCCCTGGCGGAGGCCGGGCGGCTCGCCGCCGAGCAGCGGGCGGAACGCTTCGACCTCGCGGTCCCGCCACTGCTGCGCCTGCTCCTGGTCAAGCTGGGTGACCACCGCCACCGCCTGGTCATGACGCTCCATCACATCCTGCTGGACGGCTGGTCGATGCCGGTGCTGCTGGGCGAGCTCTCGGCGACGTACGCGGCGGGAGGTGACACCTCGGCGCTCGAGCGGGTCGCGCCCTACGGCGAGTACGTGGCGTGGCTGGGCCGCCAGGACAAGTCGGCGGCGGCGGACGCGTGGCGGGCGGAACTGGCCGGGGTCGACGGCTCGACCCTCGTGGCGCCTGCCGACCCCGGCCGCGCCCCGTGCCTGCCCGAGCAGGTGCACACCTTGCTCCCGCCCGAACTGACCACGTCGCTCGCCGCGTTGGCGCGCGGCAACGGCCTGACGCTGAACACGGTCGTACAGGGCGCGTGGGCGCTGGTCCTCGCGCGGCTCGCGGGCCGCACGGACGTGGTGTTCGGCGCGACGGTCGCGGGACGCCCCGCCGAACTGCCGGGCGTGGAGTCCATGGTCGGCCTCTTCATCAACACCCTGCCGGTGCGCGTACCGCTCGACGGCGCACAGCCGGTCCTGGACATGCTGGCGCGGCTCCAGGAGCGCCAGTCCGCGCTGCTGCCCCATCAGCACGTCGGCCTCGCCGAGGTGCAGAGGCTCGTGGGCGCCGCGGCCGCCTTCGACACCCTCGTGCTGTACGAGAACTACCCGCTGCCGCCCGCCGGCCCCGCCCCCGGCCCCGACGCCGTGACCCTTAGCCCGGCGGGCGCGGCGCGCGACGCCTCGCACTACCCGCTCACCCTCGTCGCGGTGCCCGGCGGCGACCGGATGCGGTTCAAGCTCGACCACCGCCCCGACCTGTTCGACCGCGCCGCCGCGGAATCGGTCGTCCGGCGGTTCGTCCGGGTCCTGGAGCAGATCGCGGCCGACCCCTCGGCCCGCGTCGGCGACATCGACGTACTGGATCAGGACGAGCGTTCGGCCGTCGTGGAGCGGTGGAACGCGACGGAGCGGCCGGTGTCCGGAAGTTCGGTGGCGGAGGCGTTCGCGGAACGGGCGGCCCGCTCGCCCGACGCCGTGGCGCTGCGGTACGGCACCGACGCCGTGTCGTACGGCGAGCTGGAGGACCGCGCCAACCGGCTCGCCCGGTACCTGGTGGGACTCGGCGTCGGCCGGGAGGACCGGGTCGCCCTGTGCCTGCCGCGCGGAACCGCCATGGTCGAGGCGCAGCTCGCGGTCTGGAAGGCGGGCGGCGCGTTCGTCCCGCTCGACCCGGAGCACCCCGCGGACCGGCTCGCGTTCATGGTGGCCGACAGCGGCGCACGGCTGCTGCTCTGCGCTGGTGAGCCGCCCGCCGGGACCGGCCACGCCGTACGCCTCGACGAGCCCGGCACCGCGCGGGCGGTCGCCGCCGAGCCCGCCGAGCCGCTGGACCTGCCCGTCCTGCCCGGCCAGCTCGCCTACGTCATCCACACCTCGGGCTCGACCGGCCGTCCCAAGGGCGTCGCCCTCACCCACCACGGTCTGATGAACCTCGCCGAGGCGATGCGCCCCGCGCTGGGCCTGGACGCGGGCGTGGTCATGCTCCAGTTCGCGTCGTTCGGCTTCGACGGGTCCGTGCTCGACATGGCGGTCACCCTGGCCGCCGGCGCCACCCTGGCCATCGCCTCCGCCGAGGAACGCACCGAACCGGACGCGCTGACGGCGATGATCCGCGAGGCGGGCGTCGCGGCGGCCAGCGTCGTGCCGTCGGTCCTGCGCGTCCTGGACCCCGGCGACGTGCCCGGCGTACGCAACTGGGCGCTCGGCGGCGAACTGCTCACCGCCGCCCTGGCGAGCCGGTGGGCCGCCCACGCGCGGGTGTGGAACACCTACGGCCCCACCGAGGCCACCGTGATGGCCACCGCCGGGCCGGTCGCCGAGGGGACCGGCCCCCGGGACGAACCGCCGCCGATCGGCCGCCCGCTGGGCAACATGCGCACGTACGTCCTCGACGGCTTCCTGCGGCCGGTGCCGCCCGGCGTGACCGGCGAGCTGTACGTCGCCGGGCCGGGCGTGGCGCGCGGCTACGCGGGGCGGCCGGACCTGACGGCCGAACGGTTCGTGGCCTGCCCCTTCGGCGCGGGCGGACGGATGTACCGGACCGGGGACCTCGCCCGGTGGACCGCCGACGGACAGCTGGCGTTCGCCGGACGGGCCGACGATCAGGTCAAGGTGCGCGGGTTCCGCGTCGAACCGGGCGAGATCGAGGCGGTCCTCACGCGGCACGCCTCGGTCGGCCAGGTGGCGGTCGTCGCCCGCGAGGACCGGCCCGGCGACAAGCACCTGGTCGCGTACGTCGTCCCCGCCACGCACACCCGGGACGGCCAGGACACCCGGCACGCCGGGGACGACACCGCCGTCGACCCGGAGGCGCTGCGCGCGTACGCGGGCACCCGCCTCCCGGAGTACATGGTGCCGTCGACGGTGGTCGTCCTCGACGCGCTGCCCCTCACCGTGAGCGGCAAGCTCGACCGGGCCGCCCTGCCCGCGCCCGCACGCGCCGCCCACGGCGGCCGCGACCCGCGCACGCCCGTCGAAGCGGTCCTGTGCCGGCTCTTCGCCGAGGCGCTCGGCGTCGAACGCGTCGGCGCCGACGACTCGTTCTTCGCCCTCGGCGGCGACTCGATCCTGTCGATGATGCTGGTGTCCGGCGCCCGCCGCGCGGGCCTCGCGATCACCGCCCGCCAGGTCTTCGAACACCGGACCCCGGCCGCCCTGGCGCTGGCCGCCGTCCCCACCGACGGCACGGCCACCGCCGGCGACCCCGGCACCGGCGAGGTGCCCCTGACCCCGGTGATGCACGAGCTGCTCGACCGCGTCGGCGCCGACCACGTGGGCAGGGTCGTCCAGTCCGCCGTCGTCGAGGCCCCGGCCGGACTGCGGTCCGCGACCCTGGCCGACGCCGTGCGCGCCGTGGTGGACCACCACGACATCCTGCGCGCACGCCTCCAGACGGAACCGCGGCGGCTCCTGGTCTCCGCCCCCGGCACGGCACCGGCCGGATCGTGGGTGCGCCGGGTCGACGCGGCCTCGACGGACGCCGACGCCCTGGCGCGCCTCATCGCCGGGGAGAGCGGGGCGGCGGTGGCCCGGCTCGACCCCCGGTCCGGCGTCATGCTCCAGGTGGTCTGGTTCGACCGCGGCCCCGACACCGCCGGACGGCTGCTGCTGGTCGTCGACCACCTCGTGATGGACGCGGTGTCGTGGCGGGTCCTGCTGCCCGACCTGGAGCAGGCCTGCGCGGCGCTCAGCGCCGACCGCAAGCCCGAACTGGACCCCGTCCCCACCTCGTTCCGGCACTGGGCGCGCGCCCTGGCCGAGCAGGCGCACAGCGCCGAGCGGATCGCGGAACTGCCGCGGTGGAGCGCGCTGCTCCAGGGCCCGGACCCGCGGTTCACCGAGGCGCCCGCGGACCCGGCAGGCGACGCCGCCGCCACGGTGCGGCGGGTCACGGTGACGGTGCCGGCCGAGGTCACCTCCGCCCTGCTGACCGCCGTGCCCGCCGCGTACCACGCGGGCGTCGACGACGTGCTCCTGACCGGCCTCGCCGCCGCGGTCGCGCGATGGCGTGACGGCCGGGACCCGGCGGGCGGCTTCCTCGTGGACGTGGAGGGCCACGGCCGCGTGCCGCTGACCGACGGCATGGACCTCTCGCGGACGGTCGGCTGGTTCACCGCCACCCACCCGGTACGGCTCGACGCGGGCACCGCCGACCTCGACGAGATCCTGACCGGCGGCCCCGCCGCGGGCGACGCGGTGAAGCGGGTCAAGGAACAACTGCGCGCGGCCCCCGGCGACGGCCTCGGATACGGCCTGCTGCGCCACCTCAACGACGAGACCGCGCGGGAGCTGGCCGCCCTCCCGAAGGCCGGCATCGGCTTCACCTACCTCGGCCGCCTCCCCGGCACCCCCACGGACGGGGAGCCCGGAACGGCGGGCGACCCCGGTGACGGGGGCCTCCCGGTCGCCCACCCCCTGGAGGCCGCCGGCGTCGTCCACGACCTGCCCGAGGGGCCGCGCATCACCCTGAGCCTGGCCTGCCCGGAACACCTCGTCGACGAGCCGTCGGCACGCGCCCTGGCCGAGGGGTGGGCCGCGATGCTGACCGGCCTGGCCGCGCACGGCGGCGACCCCGCCGCGGGCGGCCACACGCCCTCCGACTTCCCGCTGGTATCGCTCACCCCGACCCAGGTCGACAAGCTGGAGGAGGCGGCACCCGGCCTGGCAGACATCTGGCCGCTCTCGCCGCTCCAGGAAGGCCTGCTCTTCCACTCGATGTTCGCGGACGACGGCCCGGACGTGTACGTGGAGCAGATGATCGTCGGCCTGGAAGGGCCGCTGGACACCGAGGTCCTCAGGGCCTCCTGGCAGTCGGTCCTGGACCGGCACGCCAGCCTGCGCGTGGGCTTCCGGCAGGTGGCGGGGTCCGGGCAGGCCGTCCAGATCGTGATGCCCCGGGCCGTCCTGCCCTGGCGCGAGGAGGACCTGTCGGAACTCGGCGAGGACGCGGCCCGCGAGGAGTCGGAGCGGATCGGGAACGAGGAACGGGACAAGGGCTTCGACCTGGAGAAGCCGCCGCTCTTGAAGGTGCTGCTCGTCAAGACGGGCCACGAGCGGTACCGCATGATGGTGACGCTCCATCACATCGTGCTCGACGGCTGGTCGTTGCCGGTGCTGCGGCGCGAGCTGTGGGCCTGCTACGAAGCCGGGGGCACCGCCGGCGGTCTGCCTCCCGTGACGCCCTACTCGACGTTCCTGTCCTGGCTGGGCCGCCAGGACAAGGAGGCGGCGCGGGAGGCGTGGGGGGCGGAGCTGTCCGGCGCGGAAGAGCCGACACTGGTCGTGCCCGTGACGCCGGGCGCGACGGTCGAGGCGTCCGGCGCCTCCGGTGAGGTCTTCGTCGTCGCCGACGAGACGCTGGAGGCCGCGCTCGGCGAGCTGACCCGCGCGCACGACGTGACGCTGAACACGGTCCTCCAGGCCGCTTGGGCGCTCGTCGTCGGCCAGCTGGCGGGGCGCAAGGACGTGGTGTTCGGCGCGTCCGTCGCGGGCCGCCCCGCGGAACTGCCCGGCATGGAAGACATGTTGGGCCTGTTCATCAACACCGTCCCCGTGCGTGTGCGCTGCGAACCGGCGCGGACCGTCGCCGAGCTCCTCACCGACGTACAGGCGCGGCAGTCGGCCCTGATGGACCATCAGTACCTGAGCCTCGGGGACATCCAGCGGATCGCGGGGCCCGGAGCGACCTTCGACGCCCTCATGGCGTTCGAGAGCTTCCCCACCGGCATGGCCGCGCCGAGCGGCCCCGGTGCGGGACCTCGCGAGCCCGCACCGGCCGGTCTGACCCTCACCGAGGCCGGGATGCGCGAGTCGATCAACTACCCGCTCGGCCTCGTGGTGGACCCGCTCGGCGGGCTGCGGATGCGGCTCACCTACCGGTCCGACGCCTTCGAGGAGCCGGCCGCCCGGGCCCTGCTCGACCGCCTGGTGCGGGTCCTGCGGCAGATGGCGGGGGACCCCCGGCTTCCCGTCGGCCGGATCGACCTCTCGGACGAGGCCGAACGGTCCCTGGTGACCGAGCGGTGGAACGCCACGGAGGCGACCGTCCCCGACGCGCTGGTACCGGAACTGTTCCGGGCACGGGCACACCACGCACCCGACGCGGTGGCGGTGCGGTGCGGCCGGGACGCCCTGTCGTACGGGGAGCTGGCGGACCGGGCCGACCGGCTGGCCCGCCACCTGGCCGGGCTCGGCGTGGGCCGCGAGTCCCGGGTGGGCCTGTGCCTGCCGCGCGGGATCGACATGATCGTCGGCGAGCTTGCGGTGTGGCGGGCGGGCGGCGCGTTCGTGCCGCTGGACCCCGAATACCCGGCGGACCGGCTGGACCACGTCATCGCCGACAGCGGCGCGCAGGTGGTGCTCGGCTCCGGCGACTCCCTGGACGGACTGACGATGGGAGCGGCACGGGCGGTGCTGCTCGACCAGGTGGAGACCGCGCGGGCGCTCTCGGCCGCGCCGGCGGACCGGACGGCGCCGCTCGACACGGCCCTCACGCCGGACCGGCTCGCCTACGTCATCTACACCTCCGGGTCGACCGGCCGCCCCAAGGGCGTGGCCGTGGCGCACGGCGGCGTGGCGAACCTGGCCGAGGTGATGCGGCCCGCGCTGGGTGTCGCCGAGGGCGTGGCCGTCCTGCAATTCGCGTCGTTCGGCTTCGACGCGGCGGTGCTCGACGTGGCGGTCACCCTCGCGGGCGGCGGCACGCTGGTCATCGCCTCGGGCCAGGAGCGGGCCGAGCCGGGAGCACTGGCCGAGATGATCCGGGCCTCGGGTGTCACCACCGCCAGCGTGGTGCCGTCCCTGCTGACCCTGCTGGACCCCGACGACGTCACCGGCGTGGGCAACTGGGTCCTCGGAGCGGAGCTGCTCACCGCCGACCTGGCGAGCCGCTGGACCCCGCAGGCACGGGTGTGGAACACCTACGGCCCCACCGAGGCGACCGTGATGGCCACCGCCGGGCCCGTCGACGAGGAGATCAGGTCGAACGACGGCCCGCCGCCGATCGGCCGCCCGCTGGGCAACGTCGCGACATACGTCCTCGACGGCTTCCTCCATCCGGTGCCGCCCGGCGTCACCGGAGAGGTGTACATCGCGGGGCCGGGCGTGGCCCGCGGTTACGTCGGCCGTCCCGGCCTGACCGCCGAGCGGTTCGTGGCCTGCCCCTTCGCCGCCGGTGCACGGATGTACCGGACCGGGGACCTGGCCCGCTGGACGGCCGACGGGCAGCTGCTGTTCGTGGGACGCGCGGACGAACAGATCAAGATCCGCGGCTTCCGGGTGGAGCTGGGCGAGATCGAGGCCGTGCTCGTCTCGCACCCAGCGGTACGGCAGGCCGTGGCCGTGCTCCGTGAGGACCGGCCCGGCGACCAGCGCCTGATCGGCTACGTCGTACCCGACACCCCGGCCGCCACGGACGCAGGCACGGACACAGACACAGACACAGACACGGACACGGACACAGACACAGACACAGACACGGACACGGACACAGACACAGACACAGACACGGACACGGACACAGACACGGACATAGACGTGGAGGCGATCCGCGAGCACCTCGCCCGCGCCCTGCCCTCGTACATGGTTCCGGCCTCGGTCGTGGTCCTCGACAAGCTGCCGCTCACCCGCAACGGCAAGGTGAACCGCAGGGCCCTGCCCGCCCCCGACTTCGCGGGCCGGGTCTCCGGCCGGGAACCGGAGAACGAGACCCAGGCGACCCTCTGCGCGCTCTTCGCGGAGATCCTGGACCTCGAACGGGTGGGCATCGACGACAACTTCTTCGACCTGGGCGGCGACTCGGGCCTCGCGATGCGCCTCGCCGCGCGGATCCGCGAGGAGTTCGGGATCGAGCTCAGCATGCGGCGCTTCTTCGGCGCCTCCACCCCCCTCGGCGTCGCCAGGCTGCTGACCTCGAAGGAGCTCCCGGAGCTGCGGCCGGTCGACCACCCCGACGAGATCCCCGCCACGGCGAGCCAGACCCGCACCTGGCGCCTGGAACAGGAGCACCCCGGCGCGGCCGTCCGGCGGGCCCCCGTCGCACTGCGCCTGCGCGGCGCCCTCGACCGCCAGGCGCTGGAGGCCGCCCTCGGCGACGTCGCCGCACGGCACGACATGCTGCGTACCACCTTCACCCGCGCCGAGAGCGGTGAGCTGTACCAGCACGTCCTGGACGCCGACGCGGCCCGGCCCGCGCTGCCGGTGACACCGGCGACCGAGGAGGACCTGCCCGCTCTCCTCACCGACCACGCCGGGTACGAGTTCGACCTCGCCCGGGAGACGCCGTGGACGTGCCGCCTCTTCGCGCTCTCCGGAACCGAGCACGTCCTGCTGCTGGTGGTGCACCGCATCGCCACGGACGACGGATCGCTGACCGTCCTGGTCCGTGACCTGGCGGCGGCCTACGGAGCGCGCCGTGAGGGCCGGGCCCCCGAACGCGCCCCGCTGCCCCTGCAATTCGCCGACTACGCGCTGTGGGAGCGCGAGATGCTCCGGGACGAGCGGGACCCGGACAGCCTGATCGGCGAGCAGTTCGCGCACTGGAAGAAGGTGCTGGCGGGCGTGGGCGCGGAGTCCGCCCTGCCGACGGACCGGCCCCGGCCGCCGGTCGCCTCCCATCGGGCCGACTCGGTGCCGCTGGTCCTCGACGGCGACACGCACGCCCGGCTGAAGGAGGTGGCCGAGGACGAGGGGGCGACGGTCTCCATGGCGTTGCAGGCCGCGCTCACCCTGCTCCTGACGGGGCTCGGGGCGGGGCCGGACGTCACCCTCGGCACCGTGCAGCCGCTGCGCGACGAGGACGGCGACCTGGACGGCCTGGTGGGTCCCTTCGCCGACCCGATGGCGCTGCGGACGGACGCCTCCGGCGACCCCACGTTCCGCGAACTGCTCGGCCGGGCACGCGACACCCGGCAAAGGGCGTCGCAGAACACCGACGTGCCGTTCGCACGCCTCGTGGAAGTTCTTTCGCTGCCGCCTTCCGCGGCGCACCCCGTGTTCCAGGTCCTGCTCGAAGTCCACGGTGACGCCGCCGAGATATGGGAGTCACCGGCCCTGCCGGGCCTGAGCACCACCCGCCTGCCCGTGGGAACGCCCGTGAGCGAACTGGACCTGGCGATCAGCCTCACCGAGCGGTACGGCGCCGAGAGCCGCCCCGCCGGCGTCGACGGCGCCGTCCGCTACGCGGCCGAGCTGTTCGACCGGTCCACCGTCACCGCGCTCGTGCGGCGGTTCGTCCGCGTCCTGGCCCAGGTCACGGCCGACCCGGGGCTGCGCCTGAGCCAGGTGGACATCCTCCTCGACCCGGCCGAGCGCCGCCAAGTGGTGGAGGGCTGGAACGACACGGCGGTGGAGGTGCCGGACCGCACCGTCGTCGCCCTCCTCGCCGAGCAGGCCGCCCTGCGCCCCGGCGCGATGGCCGTCACGGACCGGCACGGCACGCTCACCCACGGCGCCCTGGACGCCGCGGCCGGGCGGCTCGCCGGCCGACTGGCCGCGCGGGGGATCGGCGCGGAGGACGTGGTCCTCGTGGCGCTGCCGTCCACCGCCGGACTCGTCGTCGCGCTGCTCGGCGTGCTCCGGTCCGGCGCCGCCTGCTCGTTCGCCGACCCGAACCGGCTCATGGAGGACATCGCCTCGTGTCTGCGGCGGGCCACCCCCGCGGCCCTGGTCTGCGACAGGGCACTGGCCCCGCTCCTGGCCGACGGCATCACCGTACCGATGCTGGTGCTCGACGAGCCGGAGACGGCCGCGGCCGGCGGTGCGTCCGCCGTGGCCGGGGAGGCCGTCGCCGACGGCGCGAACGGACGGCTGCCGCTGCCCGCCCAGGCGGCGCTCGTCCTCAGCACCACGGCGCCCGGCGGAGCCGACGGTCCCGTCGCGGGCGCCGTCATCGAGCACCGGACGCTGAGCGACCGGACCGCGCACCGGACGCGCGTCGCGCCGGCACGGCACGCGGTGACCGTCCTCGACGCACGCGCCCCCGTCTCCGCGCTCCTGACACCCCTGCTCGCGGCCCTGTGCGAGGGCGGCGGCGTCCGGCTCGACGTGCCCGGCGAGGACGCGGTGCCGACCGCCGGGCCGGACACCGCACAGCATCTCGTCACCACCCGCGAACTGCTGCCGACACTCCCCGAACCGGCGGCAGGACAACCGCCGTTCACCGCCGTCACGGTCGTGGACGACACCGGCGTGACAGCGGTGGAGGACACCCGGGAGTGGCTGGACCGCCACCCGCGGACCGCGCTGGTCGGCGTCCACGGCGCGGCGGAGACCGCGGGCGCGTGGCTCGAACACAGGACAGCGCCCGGCGAGCCCCTCCCCTTGGAGGCCCCCGCGGGGCGCCCGGTGTCCAACACCAGGGCCTTCGTCCTGGACGACTTCCTGCGCCCCGTCCCACCGGGCGGCACCGGCGAGGTGTACGTCGCGGGACCCGCGCTGGCACGGGGGTACGCGGACGCCCCGGGCCCGACCGGTGCGCGGTTCGTCCCCTGCCCCTTCGGCCCCGAGGGCGCCCGGATGCTGCGCACCGGGGAGCGCGCGAAGCGCACGGCCACGGGCCTGCTCGCCCTGCGCGGCAGGAGCCAGGACGGGAGGCGCGGTGCCGGGGCGGCCCGCCGCGCAGGCGGCGACCACGGCGACCTCGAGGTGCTGCTGCCGCTGCGCCCGGCGGGCAGCCGCCCCCCGCTGTTCTGCCTCCACACCGGTACGGGACTGAGCTGGGCCTACGCGGCACTCCTGCGGCACCTGCCCGAGGACCTGCCCGTGTACGGCGTGCAGGCGCGCGGACTCGCCGAACCGGAGCCCATGCCGCGCAGCGTGGCGGAGATGGCGGCCGACTACGCCGAGCAGATCAGGACCGTCCAGCCCACCGGCCCCTACCACCTCCTCGGGTGGTCCCTCGGCGGCCTGCTCGCCCACGCGGTCGCCACCCTCCTCGAAGAGCAGGGCGAACAGGTGCGGCTGCTCGCGGTGCTGGACGGCTACCCCCAAGGCTCCGGCGGGGCCGACCTCGGCCACCGGAGCCGGCCCGGCCAGGACGAGGAGCCGACACCGGGGCGGCGCGGCCGGACCGTGGGCCTGGACGGCGGCACGGGCATGGACGAAGGCCTCAGGGCGAACATCCAGGCCGTGATCGACAACATCGGCCGTCTCACCCCGCACCACACACCGCGCCGCTTCCACGGCGACCTGCTGCTCTTCATCGCGGCCACGGAGCGGCCCGCCGAACTGACCGCGCCGGCCGCCCGGGAGAGCTGGCGGCCCTTCGTCGAGGGGGACATCGAGGCGCACGAGATCGCCGCGAGCCACTACACCATGCTCCAGCCCGTGCCGTCGTCGGACATCGGCGGCATCCTCGCGGCGAAACTCCGCGGAGCCGACGACACCGGAACGCGGTGAACGCCACCCCCGGCCCCTGACACGGCACACGGCACACGGATGACGAAGGGACCCTGGATGCCGAAGCGACTGAGAACCGCCGCGCACACGCGCCGTCACGGCATAGAACCCATGCCCGAACTGGCGGACATCAGCGCGCGGACACCACTCGCCCGGGTCGACGCCCAGGGGACCGCCGCGGGCTGGCACTGGCTCGCCACCGGCTTCGACGAGGTGCGGGCGATCCTCGGCGACGACCACAGGTTCAGCATGGTGCCGCCGCCCACGCAGACGCACGGCGCCGCGGCACGCGTGGAGATCGGCAACCTCCTGCGGTACGACCCGCCCGACCACACCCGGCTGCGGCGCATGCTCGTGCCCGAGTTCACCGTCCGGCGCATCCGCCGCCTGGAGCCCTTCGTGACGGAGATCGTGACGGACTGCCTGGACGTGCTGGAACTCGCCGGGCCTCCGGCCGACCTGATGCCCACCTTCGCCCTGCCCATCCCCGGCCAGGTCGGCTGCGCCCTGCTCGGTGTGCCCCGCGACGACGCGGCCGACCTGGCCCGCCACTTCGTCTCCACCTCCGCCGCCGCCACCGACCACCGCGCCGACCCCCGCGAGCGGGAACGGATGCGGGCGGCGGGAAACGCGTTCGTCACCTACCTCAGAAGGCTCGTCCGGCGAAAGCGCCGCGACCCCGGCGACGACCTGCTGGGCATGCTGATCCGCGAGCACGGCGCGGGCGTCACCGACGAGGAACTGACGGGCATCGCCGCGACACTCCTCGGCTCCAGCATCGAGAACGTCGGCGGAATGCTGGCCCTGGCCCCGCTCGCCCTGCTCCAGTACCCCGACCAGCTCGCCCTCTTCCTGGACCGGCCGGAGCTGACCGACCGGGCGGTGGAGGAACTGCTCCGCTACGTCTCGTCCGTCCCGAACTCCATCCCCCGCTACGCCCTCACGGACGTACGCGTGGGCGAACAGGTCATCAGGACGGGCGAGCTGGTGATGTGCTCCCTGCTCGCGGTCAACCGCGCCCGGCTCCCGGGAGTGCCGCACGACACCCTCGACATCACCCGTGACAGCAGCGGCCACCTGGCCCTCGGGCACGGCATCCACCACTGCCTGGGCGCCTCGCTCGCCAGGCTGGAGCTGCGGACCGCCCTGCCCGCCCTGCTGCGCAGGTTCCCCGGACTGCGGCTCGCCGTGCCGCCCGAACAGCTGCGGTACCGGACCTGGACGCCCAACTACGGAGTCGACGTACTGCCGGTGATCTGGTGACGTCACGCTCCGCCGGACCCGTGCGGGAAAGGAAACGTCCATGCCCAAGCCGTTGAAGGTCTCCGACCAGACGCCGCTCGCCGCGACCGTCGTACCGGGAACCTCGGACCGAGCCTGGATCGCCAACGGCTACGACGAGGTGCGGGCGATCCTCGGTGACGCCAGGTTCAGCACCATGCCGCCCGCGAAGACCCCCGAGGCCTCCCGGCGGCTGATCCAGCCCGGCAACCTCCTCCAGTACGATCCGCCCGAGCACACCCGGCTGCGCAGGATGCTGACGGGGGAGTTCACGCTCCGCCGGGTCCGCGCCCTCGAACCCCTCGTCGAGGGCGTCGTGCGGGACCGCCTGGACGCCATGGCAGGCGCCGGACAGCCGATCGACCTCATGGCCCACTTCGTCTGGCCGGTCACCAGCCTGATCGGCTGCGCCCTGCTCGGCATCCCGCGCGACGACCAGGCGGAGCTCGTCCGCCACCTCGACACCAACCGCCTCGACAACCCCGACCGGGAACAGCGCGACCTGGCGGGAACCGCCTACCTCGCCTACCTCGACAAGCTCATGCGGCACAAGCGCCGCAGGCCCGGCGACGATCTGCTCGGCCGGCTGATCCGCGACCACGGGCGCGGCCTCACGGACGCGGAACTCACCGGCACCGCCGCGACCCTCCTGGCCTCCTTCATCCCGATCACCGGCGGCACCCTCGGCCTCGGCCTCGTCGGGCTCCTGGAGAACCCGGACCAGCTGGCCCTGCTCATCGAACGCCCGGACCTGGCCGACCACGCGGTGGAGGAAGTGATCCGCAGCGTGACGATCATCCCGCACGCCTCGCCGCGTACCGCCACACAGGACGTGACCATGGGCGACCGGACCATCAAGGCCGGTGAGTTCGTGGCGTGTTCACTGCTGGAGGCCAACGGGGCCCGGCCGCCCGGAGAGCCGCAGGACACCCTCGACATCACCCGCGACAACAGCCGCCACATGGCCTTCGGGCACGGCCTCCACTACTGCATGGGCGCGTCGCTGGCCCGCATGGAGCTGCGGATCGCCATCTCCCGGCTGCTGCACCGCTTCCCCGCGGTGCGGCTCGCGGTGCCGCGCGACGAACTCCGCTTCACGGCACGGTCCGTGGAGACGCTCCCGGTGGCCTGGTAGGGGAGGGACGGCATGCCGCACGAGCCGACACCCGTACCCCTGCACACCCGCCGTACGCGCTTCGACCCGGCCGACGAACTGCGCGGGACGGCGGCCGACGGCCCCGTCACCAAGGTCAGCCTCGCGCCCGGCGCCCGGGACCGGCCCCTGTGGCTGGTCACCGGCCACCACGAGGTGCGCCAGGTGCTCGGCGACCACGTCCGCTTCTCCACCAGCCGCTTCGGCTTCTCCGCCGACCGCTCCGGCACGCGGCCGACACCGGGCGGGAGAGCCGCCCGGCGGCCCGACGAGGGCATCGGGCTCCTCATGGACTACGACCCGCCCGAGCACACCCGGCTGCGGAAGATGCTCACGCCCGAGTTCACGCTCCGGCGGATGCGCGGGCTCCAGCCGCGGATCGAGACCATCGTCACCGAACGGCTGGACGCGGTGGAACGCGCCGGGCGACCGGCCGACCTCGTCGAGCTGTTCGCGTCCGCCGTCCCGGGACCCGTGCTCTGCGAACTGATCGGAGTGCCGCGCGACGACCGCGACGACTTCCTGCGCCGCTGCCACGCCCACCTGGCGACCGGTAAGGAGCGAGGGGAGCGGGCAGCCGCGGGCACGGCCTTCACCCGCTACCTCGCCGCCATGGTGGCCCGCAGGCGCAGGGACCCCGACGAGAGCTTCCTCGGCATGCTGGTACGCGACCACGGCGACGACATCACCGACAAGGAACTCCGGGGCATCTGCGTGCTGTTGATGCTCGCCGGCCTCGACAACATCTCCGGAATGCTCGGCCTCGGAGCGCTGGCGCTCCTGGAGAACCCCGGCCAGCTCGCCCTGCTCCGCGACGACCCCGCGGCCCTGGACCGGGGCATCGAGGAACTGCTGCGCTATCTGTCCGTGCCGCACGCCCCGACGCCCCGCACCGCGCTGGAGGACATGACGCTCGGCGGCAAGCGGATCAGAGCCGGCGAGACCCTCGTCTGCTCGATCCCGCTGGCCAACCGTGACCCGGCGCTCGTCGACGAGCCCGACCGGCTCGACGTCACCCGCGAGCCGGTGCCCCACGTCGCCTTCGGCCATGGCATCCACCACTGCCTGGGCGCCGCCCTCGCCCGGATGGAACTGCGCGTCGCCTACGGGGAGTTGCTGCGCCGCTTCCCGGGCCTGCGGCTCGCGATACCGGCGGAGGACGTGGAGTTCAGGGTCCTGTCGACCGCCTACGGAGTGGAGCGGCTGCCGGTGACCTGGTGAGAGAGCGCCGGCACAAGAGATACGGGACAGGGGAGGAGAGGGAATGAGGATGGAGATCCGGGTGGACCGCGACCGGTGCGCCGGTTCCAGTCTGTGTGTGAGCCACCTGCCCGATGTCTTCGACCAGTCGGACGACGACGGCAAGGTGCTGCTCAGGACACCGCTGCCGGCCGCCGACGCGGAGCAGGCGGTGCGCGGCGTCGCCGGGAGGTGTCCGGCCGGCGCCATCACCCTGCACGGACCGGCCGCGCGGGAGGTATAGGCGACGGCCCCGCGAGTGTGACGGCCACGAGCCCCGGCGGCCCGTGGCCATGCGGCGTGCCCGCCCGCGAAACCGCTGGTCATGAGCCCACTGTGCGGACGCCCGGCTTTGTGTCCGCGGTGTGACCGGCCGCCGCGTAGAAGTGTGGTCCATGTTCCTCACACACAAGCGAGCCACCACGCACGAGCGAGTCGTCACGCAGGGCCGAGCGCACGGGCGAGGCGCCTCCAAGCGACTCGTCGGCCCCGCCCTCCTGGCCGCCTCCGTCCTCGTCACGGGCGCCGCCCTGACGGGCTGCTCCGGGGACTCCTCCGCCGCCTCGTCGGAGAAGGACCCGTCGCCGACGAGCGCCTACGACCGGGCGCTGGCCTACTCGGAGTGCATGCGCGGCAACGGCGTGCCCGACTTCCCGGATCCGCAGCAGGGCACCGGCGGCGTCAAACTGACCCCCGACGGCGGCACCGACCCGAACTCCGCGTCGTTCAAGAAGGCTGAGGAAGCCTGCAAGGACAAGGCGCCCCAGGGCCTCGGAGGAGGCGGCGGGGGAGGGGGCGGTGGCGGAGGCGGCGGCGCTCTCGACTCGGGCAAGGTCACGGCCTGGGCGAAGTGCCTGCGCGAGAACGGCGTACCGAAGTTCCCCGACCCCGAGATCAACGGCATGACCATGAACATCGACCTCATCGGCGCGGGCGTCAATCCGCAGGATCCCAAGTTCAGCAAGGCCATGGAGACCTGTCAGAGCAAGTTCCCGGGCGGCGGCGTCTCCTTCGGGCCCGCCGGAGGTGGGCAGTGACCCCGGACGAGACCGACGAGTCGGCCGTGCGGAGTGAGCCCTCCGGGGCCTTGCAGCGCCGCGCGTCCGGCCGGGCGGCCATGAGAACGGCCGGGACACTTCCCGGCACGGCGGGCGACAACCTCCCGGAGCCCGCGCCCGGCTCCCGGCCGGAACGCGCGGCCGAGCCCCTCCCCGAGCCCGCCACCGGGGAGAAACCGGCCGCGTACACCGAGGACGGGGAGCCGCCGGCCGGAACCCGCGGGCGGCGTCCGCTGCGCACCTCGCTGATCGTGGCCGCCGCGGTAGCCGTGGCCGCGGCGGCGGGCCTCACCGCCACCGGGACCCTCGGCGGCGACGGCAACGGCTCCGGAAGCGCGGCCCCCTCCGGTCCCCCCGCGACGGCCGAGGTGGAGCGGACCACGCTGGTCGACTCCGAGACCGTGGACGGCAACCTCGGCTACGGCGACGCACAGACCGTGCAGGCCCCCGCCTCGTCGGCCACCTCGTCGGCGGGCACCGGAACCGACCGCTCCGGGCAGGGCGGCGGCTCGGGAGGCGACGGCGGCGCCGGGGGCGACGGCATCGTCACCTGGCTCCCGGAGGAGGGCAAGGTCGTCGAGCGCGGCGACACCGTCTACCGCGTCGACCAGCGGAAGGTCCCGCTCCTGTACGGCTCGTTCCCGCTCTACCGCACCTTGCGGCCGGGCACCGAGGGCGCCGACGTGGAAATGCTGGAGAAGAACCTCCGCGCCCTCGGACACACCGGCTTCGTGGTCGACGACACCTACAACTACAGCACGGCGGAGGCGGTGAAGGACTGGCAGGACGACCTGAACCGGCAGGAGACCGGCACGGTCGAGCGCGGTGACGCCCTGGTGGCCTCCGGCGCCCGGCGCGTCGCGGACGTCAAGGCCGCTCCCGGTGCCTCCCTCAGCGGCAGCCTGCTGTCCTGGACCGGCACCGAGCGCATCGTCGGCGTCGATCTCGACGTGCAGTTCGAGGACCTGGTCGACGACGGCACCAAGGCCACGATCGAGCTCCCGGACGGCAACACCGTCCAGGGCGAGGTGACGGACATCGGCACGCCGTCGACCTCCCAGGGCGACGGCTCCGCGAGCGGTTCCGGAGAGTCGGACTCCGGGTCCGGCGGGTCGGGCGGCAACCAGGACCCCACGCTGCCCGTGGAACTGACGGTGAAGGACCAGAAGGGACTCGGCCGCTACCAGGCCGCCGCCGTCGAGGTCACCCTGAAGGCCGAGACCCGCAAGGACGTCCTCGTGGTGCCCATCAGCGCCCTGGTGGCACGGAAGGGCGGCGGCTACGCCCTGGAGGTCGTCACGGGCGACAGCACCGAGTACCGCCCGGTCGAGCTCGGCATGTTCGCCGACGGCAGGGTCGAGGTCTCCGGCTCCGGCATCAAGGAAGGCACCGTCGTGGGGGTCCCCAAGTGACCGCGCACATCCCACAGGCGCCTGCGACCCGCCCGGTGGCCGAACTGGCCGGGGTGACCAAGACGTACGGCGACGTGGTCGCCCTGCGCGACGCGGACCTGGTCATCGGGCGCGGTGAACTCCTCGCCATCGTCGGTCCCTCGGGGTCCGGCAAGTCCACGATGCTCAACATCATGGGAACCCTGGACCGCCCGTCGGCCGGCACGGTGCGCATCGACGGGCACGACGTGGCCGACCTGAGCGACCGCGAACTCTCCGCGCTGCGGGCCGGCACCATCGGCTTCGTCTTCCAGCAGTTCCACCTGTCGGCCGGAGTGCCCGCCCTGGACAGCGTCGCGGACGGGCTGCTCTACAGCGGCAGGCCGCGCGGCGAACGCCGCCGCCTCGCCGAGCGGGCGCTGCGCCGCGTCGGCCTCGGCCACCGCCTCCACCACCAGCCGCACCAGCTCTCCGGCGGCGAGAAGCAGCGCGTGGCCATCGCGAGGGCCGTGCTGGGCGATCCTCCGCTGCTCCTCGCCGACGAGCCCACCGGGGCGCTCGACTCACGGTCCGGCGCGGTCGTCATCGAACTGCTGCACGAGCTGCACGAGGCCGGGACGACGGTGGTCGTCATCACCCACGACCGGGACATCGCCGCGACGCTGCCCCGCGAGGTGCGGGTCAAGGACGGCCGCGTCGAACACGACTCCGGCGCCCCCGCACCGTCCCGTTCCCTCCTGCCCGGTACGGCCGCCGCGCCGGACGGGGCCGCCGTGCCGGACAAGCCCGCCGCGCGCGAGGAGGCCGTGCGATGAGCGCGCCCGACGCGGCCGGCGTACTGGAACCGGAGCGCGCCGTGAGCCCCGGGCCGCCGCGCCGCCCGAAGCCCGCCCGGATGAACCCGGCCGACGTCCTGCGCGTCGGCGGCTCCGGACTGCGTTCGCGTCCGATGCGGGTCTTCCTCTCGGCGCTCGGCATCGCCATCGGCATCGCCGCCATGGTCGGCGTGGTCGGCATCTCCACTTCCTCCACCGAGGACCTCGACCGCCGCCTCCAGGCCCTCGGCACCAACCTCCTGACCGTCACACCCGGCCAGTCCTTCACGGGCGACGCGGCCCATCTGCCCGCCGAGTCGGTCGAGATGATCCGCGACATGGAGAACGTCGAATCGGTCTCCGCCATCGGCAGGACCAGCGCGAAGGTGTACCGCAACGACCACACCCCCGAGCAGGAGACCGGCGGCCTCACCGTCGCCGCGGCCCGGACCGACCTGCCGGGGTCCGTGGGCGCCGAGATCGTCGACGGCCGCTGGCTGAACGCCGCCAACAGCCGTTACCCGGCCGCCGTCCTCGGACCCAAGGCCGCCGAACAGCTCGGGGTGCACCAGGCGGGACCGGACGTGAGGGTGTGGCTCGACGGACGCTGGTACACCGTCGTCGGCCTCCTCGCCGCCAACGAACTCGTGCCGGCGCTGGACTCCTCGGTCCTGGTCGGCTGGTCCGCCGCCAAGGAGGAGCTCGGCTTCGACGGCTACCCGACCACCATCTACACCCGGGCCGGGGAATCGGCCGTGGACGACGTGCAGAGCGTCCTCGGCGCCACCGCCAACCCGGAGTCCCCCACCGAGACCACCGTCTCCCGGCCCTCCGACGCGCTGGCCGCCAAGGAAGCCACCGACGACGCGCTGAGCGGCCTGCTCCTCGGCCTCGGCGGCGTGGCCCTGCTCGTGGGCGGCGTCGGCGTGGCGAACACGATGGTCATCTCCGTCCTCGAACGCCGCTCCGAGATCGGCCTGCGCCGCTCCCAGGGCGCGACCCGCGGCCAGATCCGCACCCAGTTCCTCGCCGAGGCCCTGCTGCTCTCCGCCCTCGGCGGCCTGGGCGGGGTCCTGCTCGGCATCGCGGTCACCGGCGGGTACGCCTCCTACCAGGGCTGGCCTTCCGTCGTCCCGGTCTGGGCGATGGCGGGCGGGGTGGGCGCCACCCTCGTCATCGGCGGCCTCGCCGGGTTCTATCCGGCCGTACGAGCGGCGCGCCTGCCCCCGACGGAAGCGCTGGCCACCACCTGAGACCGGCGGCGCCCGAGGCCGCCGCCCGGGACCGCGGTGCCCCCGCTGGGACCGTCCCCCGTGCCACGGGGGCACCGCTCCCCGTCCGCGCCGGCCTTGGGCCGCCCCCGGCCGCGGCGCGGGCGGGGGCTCAGGCCGCCGTCAGCCCCGCCACCCGGGCCAGGCGCCGGAAGGAGTCGAGGAGGCCCGCGCGGTCGTACGTGCTGGTCGTCACCAGCACCTCCTGCGCACCGCTCTCCTTGATCACCCGCTCCAGTTCGTCGGCGACCTGCTCCTGCGTGCCGTGCAGCTGGCCGCTCAGCCCCGACTCGTAGAAGCCGCGTTCCTTCTCCGTCATCGCCCGCGCCTCCACGCGCTCGGCCGGCGGGAGCGGCGGGAACGTGCCGTGCGTGCGCGAGTACGCCATCGACCAGGCCTCCGGGATCAGCAGCCGGCGGGCCTCCTCCTCGCTCCCGGCGACGGCGACCGTGCCCGCGATCATGACGTACGGCTCCGCCAGCCAGGGCGAGGGCCGGAACGCGCCGCGGTAGGCGTCGATGCCGCGCAGCATCTTCTCGCGGCCCTTGATGTCCCCGATGACCAGCGGAAGCCCCGCCCGTGCCGCGATCGTCGCGCCCTCCCCGACCGCGAGGACGTACGGCGGCACGGCGAGCCCCTCCGCCGGACGCGCGCGCACGCCGGTGTCCGACGTGCCGCGGAACCAGCCCAGCAGCTCGTCCAGCTGAGCGGCGAAGTCCTCCGCGTCGTGCTTGTCGCGCCCCAGCGCCTTGCGCACCCCGTCCGTGAACCCGACGGAACGGCCGAGCCCCATGTCGATCCGCCCCGGGAACAGCGACTCCAGCACCCCGAACTGCTCGGCCACCACCAGCGACCGGTGGTTGGGCAGCATCACGCCGCCCGTGCCGACCCGGACGGTGCGGGTGGCCGCCGCGACGGCCGCGGCGAGGACGGTGGGCGCCGAGCCCGCGACGCCCGGCACCCCGTGATGCTCCGAGACCCAGAACCTGTGGTACCCGAGAGCCTCCACCTCCTGGGCCAGGCGCACGGTGTCGCGCAGGGCGGCCGGACCGTCGTGCCCCTCCCGGGTGCGCGAGCGGTCGAGGACGGAGAACCGGGTTGCCGCGATGACTGAACTCACGCAGAGTCCAACACCGGCGAGCCGCCAGGATTCCCGCAGGCGCTGTCAGCCGTCCTGATTACGCTGATGACGTGACCCACGACAGCAGGCCCCTGGCCGTGTTCGACCTGGACGGCACCCTCGCGGACACCACGCACCGGCAGCGGTACCTGGAGCGCAGCCCCCGTGACTGGGACGCGTTCTTCGCCGCGGCGCCCCACGACCCGCCGCTGGCGCAGGGCGTCGACCTGGCGCGGCGCAGCGCGCGGGAGTGCGAGGTCGTGTACCTGACGGGACGCCCCGAGCGCTGCCGCAAGGACACGGAGGAGTGGCTCGCCCGCCAGGGCCTCCCGACCGGCCGCCTCTGGATGCGCCGCAACGACGACCGCCGGCCCGCGCGCCGCACGAAGCTGGAGATCCTGCGCACGCTGGCCCGCAAGCGGGAGATCCGCATGCTGGTGGACGACGACGACCTGGTCTGTGACGAGGCGGTACGCGCGGGCTTCACGGCAGTGAGAGCAGACTGGTCCCACCCCTCACCCCCCTTGAAAACAGCCCAGGAAAAAGAAGGCCGAACCTGAACAACGCACCCGCCTACCCCCCAGGGGCGCGGGGAACTGCGCAGAACAACCCCAGCCCCCACCACCCCGCAGCCAACCCGCACCCCCCACCCGCCCCGCAGAGCGCCTACGCGCTGTCACCGTCCTCCAACCGGAACCCCACCTTCAGCCCCACCTGATAGTGCTGGATCCGCCCGTCCTCGATATGCCCCCGCACCTGGGTCACCTCGAACCAGTCCAGCGAGCGCAGCGTCTGCGAGGCCCGCGCGATGCCATTGCGGATCGCCTGGTCGACGCCCTCGTGCGAGGTGCCGACGATCTCGGTCACGCGGTAGGTGTGGTCCGACATGAGGGGGTTCCTCCCGGCCGTGGTGTGACGTCGCGAAATACGTCACTCCACCGTGCACCAGGCCGCGCGGACGCGCGAGACGGCACATCGGATGTCGTACCCCCTTGACCGGGCGTTTGGTACATACCAAAATCCAGCCAGCACCCGTTCGAGCCACCTGCTCACCCCCCGCGTCGGGCTGACCTTCCCCTGTCCGCAGGCAGAAAGTGACCCACGTGAGACCGCACCGCCGCGCCACCACCCCCCTGGTCCTCGCCCTGACCTCCGCCGTCCTGCTCGCCGGCTGCGGCGTGCTGCCCGGCGGGGACGAGCCCAGAACCGTCACCGTCTGGCTGATGCGGGGCAGCGCCTCGCCCGAGTTCGTCGAGCGCTTCACCGAGGACTTCGAGAAGGAGCACGAGGACATCGAACTGGACGTCCGCGTCCAGGAGTGGACGGGCATCGGCGCCAAGGTCAGCAAGGCGCTCAAGGAGAAGGACGGCGACGGACCCGACGTCATCGAGGTCGGCAACACCCAGGTCGCCCAGTACGTCGACGAACGCGGCCTGTACGACCTGACCCTGGAGTCGGCACGCGACCTCGGCATGAACGACTGGCTGCCGGGCCTCGCGGAGCCGGGCCGCCACAACGGCGCCCAGTACGGCATCCCCTGGTATGCCGCCAACCGCGTCGTCATCTACAACAAGGACCTCTTCGCGAAGGCGGGCATCACCCGGCCGCCGCGCACCCGCGAGGAGTGGACAGCGGATACGCAGAAGCTCAACTCGGGCGGCAATCAGGGCATTTACCTCGCTGGCCAGGACTGGTACACCCTCGCCGGATTCATCTGGGACGAGGGCGGCGACCTCGCCAAGGAGACCAAGGAGTCCACCGGCGACTGGCGCGGCACCCTGCACACGCCGGCGGCCCTGCGCGGCATGGCGTTCTACCGGCAACTCCAGGCGCTCGGCCGGGGCCCGCGCGACGCCGACGAGGAACACCCGGCACAGACCGGGGTGTTCGCGCGCGGCGACGTCGCCCAGATCATCGCGGTGCCCGGCGCGGCACGGGCCATCGAGGAGAAGAACCCCGAACTGAAGGGCAAGCTCGGCTACTTCCCGATCCCCGGCAAGCGGGCGGGCAAGCCCGGCGCGGTCTTCACCGGCGGCTCCGACCTCATCGTGCCCGAGCGCAGCGACGACCACGCGGGCGCCGTCGAGGTGATCGCGGCGCTGGCGGGCAAGAAGTGGCAGACCGACCTGGCCCGCACCATGAACTACGTGCCCAACAAGGCGAAACTGGCCCCCGCCGTCGCGGGCGAGCCGGGTGTCGCGGCGATGGCCGTCGGCGCGGCGAACGGCCGGGCGACCCCCAACTCCCCGCGCTGGGCGGCCGTCGAGGCCGACAACCCCATCAAGGCCTACATGACCGCCGTTCTGACGGGCGGCGACCCGGCGACGCACGCCCGCGAGGCCTCACGCGAGATCACGAAGGCGCTGCGCCTCGGCGGCCTGTGACGGGAGAGGCCGGGGCCCGGCGTCCGCCGGGCCCCGGCCCCGAACCCGCTCCTACGCCGGCGCACTCAACGACAGCGCGAAGCGGCCGCGCTCGTCCGTCCACCAGTGCGTCATGTCCAGCTCCGCCGCAGCAAGTTCGGCGCGTACCTTCTCCTTCCTGAACTTCGCCGAGACCTCCGTGCGCATCTCCTCACCGGCCGCGAAGTCGACGGCCAGACCGAGCGCGGGGATCTTCACCGTCTGCGCCGCCGTGGAGCGCAGCCGCATCTCGATCCACTCGTGGTCGCGGTCCCAGACGGCGACGTGGTCGAAGGCGTCCGGGTCGAAGTCCGCCTCCAGCTCGCGGTTCATCACCGACAGGACGTTCTTGTTGAACGAGGCCGTGACGCCCGCCGCGTCGTCGTACGCCGACACGAGCACCGACTCGTCCTTCACCAGGTCCGTGCCGAGGAGCAGCGTGTCGCCGGGGGAGAGCAGTCCCCGCACCGAGGAGAGAAACGCCGCGCGTTCGGCGGGCAGGAGGTTGCCGAGGGTGCCGCCGAGGAACGCCACCAGGCGCGGCCCCGGCGTGCCCGGCAGGGCGAGGCCCCGCGTGAAGTCGGCGATCAGGGCGTGCACGTCGAGCCGCGGCCGCTGCGCGAGCAGGGCGTTCGCCGCGCCGGTCAGCGCGCTCTCGCTGACGTCCACGGGGACGTACGTGTGCAGGGACGCCATGGCGTCGATCAGATGGCGGGTCTTCTCCGAGGAGCCCGAACCCAGCTCGATCAGCGTGCGTACGCCCGTGATCCCCGCGATCTCGGCGGCGCGGGCGACCAGGATCTCGCGCTCCGCGCGGGTCGGGTAGTACTCGGGCAGGGTGGTGATCTCCTCGAAGAGGACGCTGCCGCGGGCGTCGTAGAACCACTTGGGCGGCAGCGACTTCGGGGTGCGGGTCAGGCCGTGCAGGACATCGGCCCGCAGCGCGGCTCCGGTGGTGTCCTCGGGCAGGGTGCGGGTCAGCAGGAACGGGCTCACGCGGGTGGCTCCTTGAGCGGGGTCAGCAGTACGTCGGTGCGGCTTGCGGCGAGCAGGGTGCGGTCGGGCACCTCACGCCAGTGCGGGTCGTCGTCGTAGGGCTCGGAGGCGACCACGGTGCGGTGGCCGGGCTCCGCGAGATACCAGAGGGTGTCGCCCCAGGCGGTGGCGGTGATCGTGTCGCCGTCGGTCAGCAGGAGGTTGAGGCGCGACGCGGGGGCCGCTCCCGCGACGTCCCGGACGGTGTCGGCCAGGGCCTGGCCGGCCTCGTCGCCCCGCCGCAGCCGGTGCAGGACGAGCGCCCACACCAGCGCGGAGTCGCAACGCGCCTCCATCGACAGCAGCTCGGCGGGCGGCAGACCCTCCGCCAGGGAGGCGAGGGAGCCGGGCCAGCCCGCCACCGCGCCGTTGTGGCTGAACAGCCACGGCCCGGACGCGAACGGGGCAGCCGCGGCCTCCCCGTCCGCGCCCGCCAGCGTGGCGTCGCGCACGGCCGCGAGCAGCGCCCCGGAGCGCACCACCCGCGCCAGGTCGGCGAAGGACTGGTCGCCCCAGATCGGCCCGAGGCGCCGGTAGCGCGCGGGCACCGGGTCCCCGTCCGCGTACCAGCCGACCCCGAAGCCGTCGGCGTTGACCGTGCCGTACCGCTGCCGGCGCGGTGCCCACGACTGGCGGTACAGGCCGTGCGCGGGCTCGACGAGGAGGCTTCCCAGGGCCACCGGCGGGCCGAGGAAAGCGACATGACGGCACATCAGCAGACCTCGGGTTCGGGGGCTTCGGTCGGCCCCGCGTCCCGCGCCGTGCGGAACCCGGAGAAGATCTGCCGCCGCACCGGATGGTCCCAGTTGCGGAACGTGCCCCGGCAGGCCACCGCGTCCACGGAGAACGCCCCGCCGCGCAGCACCTTGTAGTCACCGCCGAAGAACACGTCCGAGTACTCGCGGTAGGGGAAGGCGGCGAAGCCCGGGTAGGGCAGGAAGTCGCTGGACGTCCACTCCCATACGTCGCCGATCAACTGACGTACGCCCAGGGGGGACTCGCCTGTCGGGTAGCTGCCCGCCGGGGCCGGGCGCAGGTGCCGCTGGCCGAGGTTGGCGTGCTCGGGGGTCGGGTCCGCGTCGCCCCACGGGTAGCGCAGGGAGCGGTCGGTGACCGGGTCGTGCCGGGCGGCCTTTTCCCACTCCTCCTCGCTGGGCAGGCGCCGGCCCGCCCAGCGCGCGTACGCGTCGGCCTCGTACCAGCTCACGTGCAGCACCGGCTCGTCGGCGGGCACCGGCTCCACCGTCCCGAAGCGGCGCCGCAGCCACTGCCCTGCCTCGCGGCGCCAGAACAGCGGTGCGCGCAGTCCGTTCCGCCGCACCATCGCCCAGCCCTCCGGCGCCCACCAGCGGATCTCCTCATAGCCGCCGTCGTCGATGAAGCGCTGGTACGCGGCGTTCGTCACCGGTGTGGTGTCGATGAAGAACGGCGGGACCAGACGGCGGTGCGCCGGGCGTTCGTTGTCCAGGGCCCACGGCTCGGTGGAGGTGCCCATCGTGAACGGGCCGCCGGGGACGAGGACTTCGGCCGGACCGGTGAAGGGCGGGCCGGGTTCCGGGTCCGGCGCGGTGAGCGCGGTGGGGCCCGTGCGCAGCTGGTGCGTGATGAGCATCGTCTCGTCGTGCTGCTGCTCGTGCTGCGCGACCATCCCGAACGCGAAGCCCGCGTCGGTGAGCGGAGTGCCGTGCAGCGGTGTCTTCTCCAGCACGTCGAGCGCCCGGCCGCGGACCTCCGCCGCGTACCCCCTGGCCTCGGCGGGCGCGAGCAGCGGCAGGCTCGGCCGCTCGGCGCGGGGGTGCTCGAAGGCGTCGTAGAGCGGGTCGATCTCGGGCCGCATGGCGTCGCGGCCCGCGACCGCGCGCAGCAGCCACTGCTCCTCCTGGTTGCCTATGTGCGCGAGGTCCCAGACCAGCGGCGACATCAACGGCGAGTGCTGCGCGGTCAGTTCACTGTCCTCGACACACGAGGTGAGGAGGGTGGTGCGGTCCCGGGCGGCCAGGAGCGCGGCGAGCGCGCGCTCGCGCAGGGCTTGCGGGTCCGTGGTGGGGCCGTTCATCGTCGGGCGTCCTTCCCCGAGGCGTCCTGGTGTCGATGGGTGTCGCCGAGGCCGTCCAGCAGGTCGTCGGCGGGGCAGCGGCCCCGCGCGACGTACCGTTCGGCGTACGTGGCGACGGCGTCCCGCGTCGAGGCGTCCGCGCCCATGCGGGGCAGCGCGTCGGCCGCGGCGGCGAAGCAGACGGCGGCGGCCTCGCGCAGCTCGGCGTCGCCGAGCCCCCGACGCGCCGCGTCCAGCCACAGCGGACTGTGCGGCGCGGCGGGCGAACCCGGCGCCCCGTCCCGCTCCGCCAGCGGCTTGACGGCGCGGTAGGCGGTCTCGGCCGCCTCCGGGTCGTCGAAGAGCGCGCTGGTCACGGCGAGCGGCACGATCCAGCCGTCCTCGCCCGGCTGGGCGTCCACCATGCGCAGCTCCAGGTGGCCGCGCGGACGCACGGGCGGGAACAGCGTGGTCAGGTGGTAGGCGACGTCGTCACGCGTGGGGGGCCGCGGCACACCCGAGCGGGCCCAGGCGCGTAGCGTGAGCCCCTCCGGGACGTGCCAAGGGCCCCCGCCCGGCGGCCCTTTGACGCACATGACGGGCGCGTCCAGGGCGTGCCGTGTCCAGGCCTCGCGCGGCTCCCCGTCCAGCGGCGGGGCACCGGACCTGCCGGGTTCGATGCCCGCCCACACGGCCTGCCGGGTGGAGAGCCAGCCGGTGGCACGGCCGTCCTGGAGCGGTGAGTTGGCGAACGCGGCGACCAGGACGGGGCCGAGCAGATGCGCGAGGCGCCAGCGGCGCGCATAGCCGAGCGGGCCCGGCTCCTCGTACCCGGCGTCCAGACAGATCTGCACGGACGCCGTCGAGCACATCATGCGGCGCCCCGCGGGGCCGCCGCGGTCGAGGCTGGACTCCAGGGCGTCGTAGCGGGGCTCGCGCAGGACGCGCGCCGGAGGGCGCCACGGGTCGGCGCCGACCCCGCTGAGGGTCAGGCGGTGGGAGCGTAACGCGTCACGGACGAGGCCGAGATCGGCCCGCATGGCCGAGACGCACTCCGTCAGGGAAGCGGCGGGCAGCGAGCTGAGCTCCAGCTGGCCGCCGGGTTCGACGGTGAGGGACGCGCGCAGGGGCAGTGCCCGCAGCGCGGCACAGGCCGCTTCGAGGCGGGCGGCGGGGACGGGCACATGGGCCAGTCCGGGTTCGTGGACGAGCCATTCCAGCTCGACACCCGTGGTGCGGGGCGGCCCCGTCTTGAAGCAGATGCCGCGGACCAGGGCCTCCACCTCCGCCTCGGTCACCGCGTCCGGCGCCTTCGTGCGAGGCGCAGGGCGGTGCTCCGTACAGTCTCCCTCGTGCATGGGAGGGCTCCTTCCGGTCGAGAGTGCTCGTCACACCCAAAACCCTTGAGGCCGATCGCACAAGAGCGCCCCCGAGGCCATCCCCGTGCCAGATGTTCTGTTGCGCCGCCCGACGTGCCCGGATCACCATGCGTTCACGAACGGCACGGGGGACGGGCATGGGTGCCCGGCTGCGCGCGATGGCGCAGGAGACGGAACGGATCGTCGCGGCGGGCGCCTACACCAAGCCGGGCGGCCGGCGGGTGGACATCGCCGACCTGGTGACGGCGGCCCGCGCGAGCGCCCGACCGTCATCGAGGTCACCGGCGAGAGCAGCCTGGAAGCGGCGCGCAGACTCACCGACAGCCCCGCGGCCTCCTCGGCAGCGGACTCCGGCGGCGTGGCGGTCCGCAACCCCCCGTCCCCGCGCAACCCCGGCGGCGGCTACTTGAACGGCGCGCAGGCACAGGAGGAGGCGCTGTGCCGCGCCTCCGCGCTCCACACCTGCCTGCTGGAGGCGCGCGCCTTCTAGGATCACCACCGCGCCCACCGCGCCCACCGCGCCCACCGCGACCCCTTCCACACCGACCGTGTGATCCTTCCCCAAGCTCTCAACTCCGTCCGAGCAAGGGAGCCCCCATCCCCCGCGTGCCCCTCTTCCGGGACGACCGCGGGCAGCTGCTGGAGTCGCCCCGCCTCGTCGGCTTCCTCACCTCGGCGGCCCCGACCGGGGGCTCCGCCGCGGCGCCCCCGAGCGTGCCGCCGACATCCCGCGGGCCGTGGCGGCGCGCGCCGCCCGCGTCCTGGAGACGGCGCCCGCGTGCGGCCACCCCCGCCTGGTCCTCGGCGCGTGGGGCTGCGGCGTCTTCATGAACGACCCCGCGCACGTGGCGGGCGCCTTCCGGGCGCTGCTCGGCGAAGGCGGCCGGTTCGCCGGAGAGTTCGACCACGTCGTGTCCGGGGTCCTCGACCGCACCAGGGGAGCGGTGACGCGCGGCGCCTTCGAGCGGGTGTTCGCCGAGGAGGTCAGCGTCGGCCGTGGCGCTGCCGTTCCCTGAGACGGAGCACGACCAGGCCGGACCGCCTCCGGTCGAGCGCGCACACCTCGCGCCGCACGCCGCACGCCGCGCTCGCGCACCCGCGGCACCCGGTCGATGTCCACGCAGGACTCCCGCCCCTCGCGGTCCCACGGGCCGCCGCCGACCGGCACCCACTCTTTGTCACGGTCGTGCCGCTCACCGGACAGCCGCACGGCGAGCAGCGTGCCCGCCGCCTCGCGGGCGACGACCGGAACCGGCCGGTCCTCCTGCCGCGAACCGCGAACCGCGAACCGCGAGCCGTGCGCAAGAGCTGCGTCATCACCGTCCGCCCGAAGACGGTGGGCACCCGCCGCGTCCGGACTGCACGCCTCTCGGCGCCACCACCGACCGGCTGCGCGTCATGGCCGACAACCCGCACCGGGCCGAAGGCGGGCCGGGGCCGCGGACCGCCCGCGTACGACCGGACCGGGCCGTCGGCAAGCCCGGCCGCGCCCGGCACCGCAGCCCGCCTGCCCCTGCCGCGGCGCCACGG
>NZ_JAFEXF010000539.1 GCF_016905445.1 Streptomyces sp. G44 | reverse complement strand
GACCAACCCCCCACCCCCACCGTGAGGCCGCCGAAAACAGCCGTCACGGCCGCGCAACGCCCCCGCAATCTGCCCCGGCCATCCTCGGTCCATGACGCCGTCGAACCCTCTTCACCACGCGTCCGGCAGCACACACCTCGACAGCTCCGACAGCCTCGACAGCCCGGACAGCTCCGACAGCTCCGACAGCTCCGCCAGCTCCGACAGCCTCGACAGTCCGGGCAGTACGGCCCACCTCATGGACCACCTCACCGGCCGGCTCCACAGTCGGCTCAGCCTCGTCCCCCCCCCCCGCCCCCCCCCCCCCCCCCCCCCCCCCCCCCCCCTCCCCCCCCCCCCCCCCCTCCTCCCCCCCCACCCCCCCGCCCCCCCCCCCCCCCCCCACCCACCCCCCCGCCTCCTCATCACCCA
>NZ_JAFEXF010000538.1 GCF_016905445.1 Streptomyces sp. G44 | reverse complement strand
GCCGCCGCCCGTGCCAGGGCGGTCGTGCCCGCTGGCGCCGGAGCCGCTGCCTCCGCCCGCGCCGGAGCCGCGCTTATGCCCCCGTGCGCCGGAGCCGCTGCCTCCGCCCGCGCCGGAGCGGTTGTGCCCGCGCGTACGAGAGCTGGTGCCGGAGCGGGGGTGGTGCCTGGGTGTGCCGGAGCCGCTGCCCCTGCCCGCGCGGGAGCGGTTGTGCCTGCGCGTATGAAAGCTGTCGCGTGCGCTGGTGCCGGAGCGGCGGGGGTGGCCGCCGGCCCCGGGGCCGCCGCCCCCGCCCCCGCCCAGGCGGGCGGGCCCGCTGGGGCGGGGGCGGGCGGGTCCGCGCGGACGAGGGCCGGCGCGCCCGCCGGGGGCGGGGCCGCCGGCCCCCCCCGCGCCAGGGCGGGGGCCGGCT
>NZ_JAFEXF010000537.1 GCF_016905445.1 Streptomyces sp. G44 | reverse complement strand
CTGTGCATCCGATGCCCGAACCGCGATGCCGAGCATCGGATGCGGACTCGGTTCGCGTTGTCTGTGGCATCGCGTCCACCGCGATGCCGGGCACTCGTCGCTCGTTGGGATCGACATCGGACGAGCACCGCGAATGCCAAGGGGCACTGGATTCAGGCGATGTACCAGGGCGAGCGTGCCATCGGGTGACCTGGAGAACCAGGGGCGCGTGCGCGACGCGTGATTGAGCGAGGGCGTCACAGCCGCGCGACGGCCCGTGAAGGGATGAAGGCGCCGGGCTATTTCCCCTTGACCATGCGTCTGGTCAAGGGGAAACAGCCCGGGCCGCGTGACCTGGTCAAGGGGTGCGGCGGAGCCGGGCACCGCCAGAGAGCGGGAGGAGCGGTGGCGTCCCGGGGTCTTCAGTCCCGGAC
>NZ_JAFEXF010000536.1 GCF_016905445.1 Streptomyces sp. G44 | reverse complement strand
CTAATTGAATGTGCAAGAATCTCGTTATTGTACATATCAAGAATTGGTTCTAAATATACTTTTTCTCCAGTGGATGGAATTTTAAATTCCGTAACGTCGCTAGATAGTTTTTGCAGTGGGCGATCAGTCTTGAAACGACGGTGAATCTTATTCTTCACACGCTTTCCTTCAGGACCTTTAGATGAATCATACTTACGTGATTGCTTGTTATATCCAACGCCTTTTAACCCCATCTCATGCATGAGTCGTTGAACTTTCTTGTGATTTAATTCTGCGAACTCAGGTTGCTTTCGCAACTCTAAATAAACCCGACGCACACCATAGTGATTATCAGCTTCCCAAATTGTCCTGATAGCCACGCGAAGTGGCTCATCGGGGTCGTCCTTTTTAAATTTTCTTTTCCAGTAATGCAC
>NZ_JAFEXF010000535.1 GCF_016905445.1 Streptomyces sp. G44 | reverse complement strand
AGCTTACAGGACTCAGGAACAGGCGTTATTTGGAAGAGAAGCTGAGCGGGCAGCTGGAGCTGTTCCGGGAGACAGGGGAGCCGTTTTCTCTGCTGATGATAGCCATTGACTACTTTAAGCGGATCAACGATACCTTCGGGCATCAGACAGGTGATTATGTGCTGGAGAAGCTGGGGAGCCTGCTGAGATTTCATTCCCGGGAAAAGGATACGGCCGCCCGGTACGGCGGAGAAGAGTTCGTGCTGATTTTGCCTGATATGGCTGATGACGAATCCGGGCTGGTCGCTGAGAATCTGCGGCAGGAGGCCGAGCTTGCTGTCTGGGATACCGGACGGCTTACGGTCGGCATCGGAATCGCTGCATGTACGGCCGGGGATTCGGAAAAAACGCTGCTCCACAAAGCCGACACTGCGC
>NZ_JAFEXF010000534.1 GCF_016905445.1 Streptomyces sp. G44 | reverse complement strand
GGATAAGAAGAGTTTCATATGGATAAAAGCATTACGTATGCCATAAATCAATACGCAAAATCTACTCATGATGGCATCTTTTATACTATCTACAATAGAAGAAACTGTTGACTTGATGCCTTTCCACAAATCAGCGAACCATTGTTTGACACCCTGACATGTAGAAACGACACCATCAACAGCATCACTAAACGCCTGCTTGACACCATCCCACATATCCATTGCTGTGTCTTTGATTCCTGTCCATAGATCAGCAAACCATTGTTTTGTACCTTTCCACGCCTCTTTAACAGAATTTACTGCGTTCTTTGTACCATCTACCAATCCATTCCATGTGTTCGAAAAGAATTCTTTCATACCTTCCCATGCGGAAATAATCCAATCCACAGCTGCACCTACTGCTTTTTTTATACC
>NZ_JAFEXF010000533.1 GCF_016905445.1 Streptomyces sp. G44 | reverse complement strand
CTCGTTACTAATAAAAATTAAAAAACGTCACCCAAATATGGTGACGTTTCAACCAACTAAGAATTAAAATATTAACCCAAGTGGTTGTAATATTCGACGATCAACGCTTCGTTGATGTCAGCATCTAGCTCTTCACGTTCTGGCAAACGAACGAGTGAACCTTCAAGCTTTTCAGTGTCTAATGATACGAATTGTGGGCGAGCCACAACTGATTCGATAGCAGCTTGAATAGGCAAGATGTTCTTTGACTTTTCGCGAACTGATACAGCTTGTCCAGGTTGAACGCTGTATGAAGGAATATCAACGCGCTTACCATCTACTAAGATATGACCATGATTAACAAGTTGACGTGCTTGTTGGCGTGTTGTTGCCAAACCGAGACGATAAACAACTGAATCTAAACGTTGTTCCAATG
>NZ_JAFEXF010000532.1 GCF_016905445.1 Streptomyces sp. G44 | reverse complement strand
GTTCGGTGAGGTTGTTCTCCGCTGGGGTGCCGGTGACCGCCAGCCGGGCGTGGGCGGGCAGCTCGCGCAGGGCCTTGGCGGTGGCGGCGGCCGGGTTCTTGATGTGCTGGGCCTCGTCGGCGACGACCAGGCCCCACTTCACGGCGGCCAGCGAGGGAGTGTCGCGGCGGGCCGTGCCATAGGGGGTGATGGCGATGGGGTGGGGGTCGAGGCTGTCGGGGGCGAGAGCGCGGTCGGCTCCGTGGTAGCGCACGACGGTCGTGGCGGGGGCGAAGCGGGTGATTTCCCTGTGCCAGTTGGTCACCAGGGACGCCGGGCACACGACGAGGGTCGGGCCGGAAGGGGTGGTCTCGGCGCGGTGCAAGTGCAAGGCGATGGTCGTCAGGGTCTTGCCGAGGCCCATGTCGTCGGCCAGG
>NZ_JAFEXF010000531.1 GCF_016905445.1 Streptomyces sp. G44 | reverse complement strand
GGGGCGCCGTTGTGGTTGGTGACGCGGGGTGGGGTGTCGGTGGGGCGTGTGGATGGGCCGGCGGGTGTGGTGCAGGCGCAGGTGTGGGGTTTTGGGCGGGTGGTGGGTTTGGAGCATGCGGATCGCTGGGGTGGTCTGCTGGATCTGCCTGAGGTGCTGGATGGGCGTGCGGGTGCGCGGGTTGTGGGTGTGCTGGCGGGTGGGGCTGGTGTGGAGGATCAGGTGGCGGTGCGGGGTTCTGGTGTGTTTGTGCGGCGTTTGGTGCGGGCGCCGTTGGGTGGGGTTGGTGGGGTGGGGTCGTGGGTGCCGCGGGGGACGGTGTTGGTGACGGGTGGTACGGGTGCGTTGGGTTCGCATGTGGCGCGGTGGGTGGTGGCGCATGGTGCGGAGCATGTGGTGTTGACCAGTCGTCGTGGG
>NZ_JAFEXF010000530.1 GCF_016905445.1 Streptomyces sp. G44 | reverse complement strand
GCCGAAGAGTCGGCGCCAGCAGCGCGAACTCGCGCACCAGCACGGTGAGTACGACGGTGAGACCTCCGGGGTGCCGGCCTCCCTCGACAAGGCGAGCTTCGCCCTGGACGAGTACAGGGACCGGCTCACCGCGTCCTCGACCGAGGTAGAGATCCGCGCCACCGTCGCCACCTGCGTGTGGGGCACCACAGCCGAGGAGGCCGACGAGAAGGCCGCCTCCCTGGCCAACCACTTCGGCGGCAACGACTACACGCTGGTGCGCTCCACCGGTGATCAGGTCGCGCTCTTCCGCGGCATGCTGCCCGGCACCAAGACGCCCCGGCCGATGCTCGACTACACCCAGTTCCTGCTCGCCCGCGACTTCGCCATGTCGATGCCGTTCTGCGGCGCCGGCCTCGGCGACGACGCTGGCAGCCTC